>CAZBUL010000087.1:2602-12619 GCA_964495045.1 uncultured Desulfobacterales bacterium
TCGTGGTGATCGCCGAAACGGGGGTCTTGCCCGGCAACGGCCATGATCGTGGAAATGCCGCAGGCCGAAGCCGCCAGCAAATCCGCCTGCAAGGCCAGTCGATTGCGGTCTCTGCAACACACCTGCATGGCGGTTTCCATACCGGCCTGCTGCAGGGCGATGGCCCCGCCGAGCGCACTCATGCGCATGACCGCATTGCTCATTTCTGGTACCAGGAAGGCATCGACCTGCTCTTTGACACGGCGGGCGTTTTTGATTACGGAAGAGATATCTGCGCCTTTGGGGGGTTCCATTTCGGCCAAAATAACAAATTCGCCGGCCTCTATCTTGTTTTTGAGATGCATCGGGTTTCCTCCGGATCAGGGGTGGGCGAAAAAAACCGGGAATGACATATATACTATCAACGGCGTTTATATCAAAAATACATTTAAAATTTTAATAGTCAAGAAAAATTTTAATATAAAATTTAGTTAATGAATAATAATCAGAAGTAGTGTCTCTGGAGAGTTCAACGCCGGATAATCATGGACTTTTTTTGAAATCGGCGATATCTACACGTCATGGAAAAAATTGACGCGCAATCAACCGTATCTCGTGGAGCTACCCTGTTTGCGGTGGGCTCGTCCTCATTTCTCATGCCGTTCATGCTATCGGGTGTCGGGGTGGCGTTGCCGTCGATCGGCCGCGATCTTTCCGCCAGTGCCATCCAGCTCAGCCTGGTGGAAACCGCCTACATGTTGTCGGTTTCCATTTTCATGCTGACCATGGGAAGACTCGGCGACATTCACGGCCGTAAACGCATCTTTCAGACCGGAATCGCTGTTTTCACGATCATGGGCGGGATTCTATCGCAGGCATGGTCCATTCAGGCGGTGATCGGTTTTCGGTTTCTCCAGGGCATTGGCGGGGCTATGATGGCCGCCACCGGCGTGGCCATCGTGGTTTCCGTTTTTCCCCCCGAACAGCGGGGAAAGGCGCTGGGAATTACCGTATCCTGTGTATATGCCGGTCTGTCCTGCGGCCCGTTCATCGGTGGGGCCCTCATCTCGGCGTTCGGCTGGCGGTCTTTGTTTTACCTGAGCATACCGCTCGGAGCCGGCAGTTTTTTTCTGGTTGGCTGGAAATTACGGGGGGAATGGGCGGACGCCAAGGGCGAGCCGTTCGACTGGAAAGGGGCCGCTGCGTATGCCTGCGCCATGATTCTGCTGATTATCGGTGCCGCCAATCTCGGCCATGCCGGATGGTCAGGGTGGCTGTTGGTATCCGGCATGATCGGCGTGGGAATGTTTATCGCGCTCGAAGCCAAAACGAAACATCCGGTGCTGGATATCACCCTTTTTCGCAGCAACCGGGTGTTTGCGCTGAGCAGCCTGGCCGCGCTGCTGAATTATGCCGCCACATTCGGCGTCACATTTTTTTTCAGCCTGTATCTGCAATTCGTGAATGGAATGACACCGCAGCATGCCGGAACGGCGCTGATCGTGCAGCCGGTGGCTCAGGCATTGTTTTCACCGGTTTGCGGGCGTCTGTCCGACCGGTATTCGGCGGCCTGGGTGGCTACCGCCGGCATGGCGCTTTGTGCGGCAGGGCTAGGCATCAGTGCAGCGACGATCTCCGCATCCACGCCCCTGCCGGTGCTAATCGCCGTCTTTCTGCTGTTGGGGCTGGGGTTTGCCCTGTTTTCATCTCCGAATATGAGTGTCATCATGGGCAGTGTGGCGCCCCGGTATCTGGGCGTGGCGTCCGGTTTCGTGGGCAGCATGCGGACGCTTGGCATGATGACCAGCATGACGATCATCACCGTTCTGCTGTCTGTCTTCATGAAAGGGCATGCCATCACCTTCGAGACGCAGACGGAATTTTTGCGGACCATGCATACCGCCCTTATCTGCTTCTGTCTGCTTTGCGGGGCCGGTATCCTGTGCTCGTTTGGCCGGCTCAGGAACTGAAACGATCTGAATCGGTATGGGCGCCTTCTACCAATCGCACCAAGTTATTTACAATACTTCTCAACTGCTCTGCCTGAGCGTTCAACGCCTCGCTGGCCGAAGCGGAGTGCTCGGCATTGGCGGCATTTTGCTGCGTTATTTTATCCATTTCCGTGACCGCGATATTGACTTGTTCGATGCCTTGGGCCTGTTCTTGGGATGCCGCGGCGATTTCACTCAACAGGTCATCGACTTTTTGGGTGCTGATCACCACTTCCTGAAATGCTTCATTGGTGATTCTTACCAGATCCGATCCATCTGTTACGGTCTTGACCGTGCCGGCGATCAGGGTAGCGGTGTTTCTGGCGGCATCCGCCGCCCGCATGGCCAAATTGCGAACCTCATCGGCCACAACGGCAAACCCGGCACCGGCTTCACCGGCACGTGCCGCTTCCACCGCCGCATTCAGCGCCAGCAGGTTGGTCTGAAACGCTATCTCGTCGATGGTCTTGATGATTTTGGATGTCTCGTCGCTGGCCTTGGAAATATCCTGCATGGAAAGGGCCATCTGACGCATCGAGTCATTGGCCTTTTCGACGACCTGTCTGGCCTGTTTCATCAGGGAATCGGCCTGTCCGGCATGGGATGCATTCTGGCGGGTCATGGCGGAGACTTCTTCCAGAGACGATGATGTTTCTTCGATGGATGCCGCCTGTTGCGAAGCACCCTCCGCCAATGAGTGACTGGAAGCCGAAACCTGGCGGGAGGCGGATGCCACGTGTTCGGCGCCGTCAGACAGACCGTCGCTGATTCGTTCCAGGGGAAGGATGATGCTTCGGGCGATCAGAAAAACCACCACCATCATCGCGATGATGGAGACGGCACCGATGCCGAGAATCTGCCAGGTCATACTGTGGGCCTCCTGCAGGATCCGTTTCATGGGAACACCGATGGCAAAGCCCCAGGCAGATGGGGAAGCACCGACTTTCATTGGCGCGGTGACAATATAAACATCCGATTTCATCACGGTTGAATAATTCGAAAAGGCAAACAGCTCGCCTTTGTTGATGGCGTCGGCAAACCGGCTGAGAAATGGGCCGGTCATGTCGTTTTCGGTATCCCGCATCTGCTTACCGATACGGGATGGATTCGGATGGGCGACAATGACACCATTGTTGGCAAAAACGGCGCTGACGCCAACATCGTAAGGATGAAAATTTTCGGTCATTTTCTGAAACTTCGCCAGTTCGATGTCGATGCCGACGACACCGACCAAGACGTTTTTGGAGTTCCGGATCGGCACTACCAGGCTGGTGATCCATGTTTTCTGACCCGCCACATCGGTCAGATAAGGATCGACAAGGGTTTCGGCATCCGCTTTTTTAGGAACGAGGTAATAGTCTCCGGCCCCTGGTTTGTCATAATCGATCAGTGGTTTGAGGGAAATTTGACCGGAGCTTCGGCTCCAGCGGGGAATAAATCGGCCGGTGGCATCGGTGCCATCCAGATTGACGAAATAGTGATCCATGCCATCGAGGGCATTGGGCTCCCAGCAGGACCAGACTGCCAGAAATCCGGCGTTTTTCGTCAAAACCGTTTCCAGTTGTTTGTTGATGAACTGACGGCGTTCTTCCGCACCGATCGTTTCGAAATTGGAAAAAATCTGAGACAACGTCCTGGATGTATTCATGGCATCGTCCAGATTGGATTTGATCTCGGAGGCATGCTGTTTGGCCATCGCCTGGGCACCGGTCAACGCATATCGGGTGACCATGCGCGATGTCTGGATGGAAACAAAACCAATGGTGATGCCGAACGCCAGAATTGCCACCATACAGATGCTCCACAGCATCCTTGTTTTCAGATGAAATCGATTGAACATGACGACCTTTCTCCGCTTTTTTGTTGAGATAATTAAAACGCACGTTCTTACCATACGTTCAAACTCGAAATATGCAAGAAAAAATGGAACGCGATCATCGCCTGGAAACCAGCGGCAATTGAATGTATTTCACCTGTTCCTTTAGCATCGTTCAGGGAAGAAACGGACATGAAAACTTCTGAAACAATCGGCATGCGTCTTTCCATTCTCGTCGTCGATGATGAACCCAACATTCGCAAAGTGCTGTCCATCGCCCTGGAGGCCGAAGGGCATCGCGTTTCGGCGGTTGGTAACATCCAGGACGCCTTGCGGGAATCCAGCTATCAATTTTTCGATTTGGCGTTTGTGGATCTTCGGCTGGGGGCTGAATCCGGAATGGAATTGATTCCGGCCCTGCGGTCGATTTGCCCTTGGTTGAAAATCGTTGTCATCACCGCTTATGCTTCCATCGACTCGGCCGTGGAAGCCATGCGCCGCGGGGCCTTCGACTATCTTTCCAAACCCTTTACGCATGAGCACGTGAAACTTCTTGTGGACAAAGTATCTGAAATCCGCCGGCTGGAGCAAAAGCTGGAAACGTTGCAGGGAACTATCCGCGCAGAAGTGCCGGAGGTTGATCTCGATTGCTCCAGCCCTGCCATGCGGCGGACGCTGATGTTGGCACGTCAGGTGGCAGACAGCGACTCTACCATTCTGATCAGCGGGGAAAGCGGTACCGGAAAAACAATTCTGGCGCGGGCGGTTCACAAGTGGAGCCATCGCTCCGCCAAACCGTTTGGCGTCATTTCATGTCCGTCCCTGTCTGCCGAACTGCTGGAGAGCGAGCTTTTCGGACATGTGAAAGGCGCCTTTACCGGTGCCTTGCGGGATGCGCCGGGACGCATTGCCGCCTGTGCCGGTGGAACGCTTTTTCTGGATGAAATCGGTGACCTGCCGCTGGCGCTCCAGCCCAAACTCTTGCGGTTTCTTCAGGAAAAAGCATACGAGAAGGTCGGCGATGTGGTCACCCGAAAGGTCGATATCCGTGTGATCGCTGCCACCAACATCGATCTGGAAGCGGCTGTCCAATCCGGACAGTTCCGCGAAGACCTCTTTTACCGGCTGAATGTTCTGGAAATCGTGGTGCCGCCGCTGCGGGAACGCACCGAGGATATTCTGCCGATTGCTGAACGTCTGCTGGCCTTTTTTGCCAGACAGAACCACCGCGGTCTGATGGTCATGGACGATGAGGTAAGGGATGCACTTCGCACCTACGACTGGCCCGGCAATGTCCGGGAATTGAGAAACGCCATCGAACGGTCGGTGCTGCTGTCCGGCGGCGATGCCGTCCATGCGGCCCATCTGCCCCTGCGCTTGAAGCCTTCGGTACCGATGCCCCATATCGGCGATCGGGTTTCACTGCAAACCATCGAAGAACTCCACATCCGCCGGGTGCTGGCATCCACGACATCCATGGATGAAGCTGCCAAAATATTGGGCATGGATCCGGTAACACTTTGGCGCCGACGCAAACAGTACGGGATGTAACCTGCTTTTCAGCGTGGGCATTTCAATTTGCAATGCCCGGCTGCTTCCTTCCCTGCAATCTGAAATCAACATCTGCGGTTGTTTACAAACCACACACCTTATCCTGCTGTTATCATGGTTGATGACACCCAGGGTGTTCCGGCATTCGAATTGCAATTACTGCAATCGGTTTTTTTGAAAGGAGTGTATCAGCCATGAGTCTCAAGTCAAAACTGATTCTCGGTTTTTGCGGATTGCTGGCGATATTGGTCATTGTCGGCGTGTTGAGTATGCTGACGTTGAACGATTTCAGCCGGTCTATCGAGGGGATTCTTCGTGAAAATTACGACAGCGTGGCGGTCTGCTATAACATGAAAGGGGATATCGAGCGACTGGACCGATTGGCCATGAATATCCTGTGGAACCCGCCGAATGAACAGCATGACGAAAGCCGGACGCTGTATCTGAATTTTGAAAAAAATCTTCAATTTCAAAAGCAAAATGTGACGCTTTCTGGAGAGATGGTATTGACGGAACGTTTGTCTGCGGAATGGAAAGCTTACTGGGAGCAATTTGAAGAAATTCATAACATATCGGATTCCAAAGGGCAGTTGATCGATGTGTTTCGCGATCAGTTGCTGATTCGTTCGGATGAACTGAGGAATACGGCGCAGAGAATCATTGATATCAATCTCAACAATATGGTTGCGGTCGATGGCCAAACCCGGCACCGGATCATGGAAACCCGGCGGGCCATGATGCTTCTTGTGTTGTCAGGATCGGCCCTTGCGGTCATTTTTATCGTGTTGATCTGGCCATTCATTGTCCGGCCGATCGCCCGTCTGACCCGATCTGTCAAGGAAATTCAGCAAGGCAATCTGGACCTGGTCGTTCAGGTCCATTCGAAGGACGAGATCGGTCAACTGGCAGCCGCTTTTAACGACATGGCGCTCAGCCTGCGAAAATTGCGGCGCACCGATCGGGCACGCCTGCTTCGAACCCAGCATTCCACACAGATCGCACTCGAAAGTCTCTCCGATGCAGTGGCCATCTGCAGCCCGAACGGCAATATCGAAATGGCCAATCATGCGGCTCAGACATTTTTCGGCCTGAAACCGGAGAACACGGTCGATGCCTCCCAAAATGAAAAAATCAGGGAACATTTCAAACAGGCAGTCGTTGAGCTCCGTTCCAGCCGGTCTCAGAACCCGGACGATGTGATTCAGGTATTTTCGGACGGCGAAGAACTCTTTTTCATGCCGGAAGCGGTTCCCATTCTCGATGAAGAAAACCGGCTGATCGGTGTGACCCTCATCCTGCGGGATTTCACGTGCATGCACCAGTTGCATGAAGTGAAGCGCGGATTGATTTCGACGGTGTCGCATCAGTTGAAAACCCCCTTGACCTCCATTCGGCTGGCCCTGCATGTGCTGTTGAACGAAACGCTGGGAGCATTGACCGCAAAACAAACCGAAATCCTGGCCGCGGCCCGCGAGGACAGCGACCGGCTCTACCGGATCATCGAAAGCCTGCTCGATATCAGCCGGATGGAATCGGGGCAATCGGCCATGCAGTTGCGCCCCGTGCCGGCCGAGCAGTTGGTGATGCCGACGGTCGATGCCTTGCGAACCGCATTTATGGATCGGGGGGTGATGCTGGTTGTTGATGTACCGCTGGGAACGCCGGATGTTCTGGCGGATGAACTGCGGATCCATTATGTGTTTGAAAATATGCTCACCAATTCGCTGAAACACACACCGGCTGGCGGTCAGGTGAAAATAACGGCAGCGTCCGAGCCGGATTGGGTCCGTTTCAGCGTTGCGGATACAGGAGCCGGGATTCCGGAGGAATATCTGCCGCATGTACTCGAAAAATTTTTCTGTGTACCCGAAAAGGAACATCGCTGCGACACCGGGCTGGGACTTGCCATTGCCAAGGAAATCGTCGAGGCCCATGGCGGGCGTATCGACGTTGCCAGCGATGTTGGAAAGGGAACTCAATTTTCATTTACATTACAGGCGGTTGTGTGATGCGCCGGTCGATGGAGGTTCTTATGGATGGGGTTTATGTCATGGTTGTCGTGGGTTTTTTTGGGATTTGTCTGGGGTATATCACCCTTCTATCGGGAGGAAAATCGTGATGGAAGATTTTTGGGTGGGGATTGTGGCGTTGGGTTTGATCATCTATTTGTTTGCCGCACTGTTGCGGCCGGACAAGTTTTGATGTCCGAAAAATCGATATTCACGTCCTACTTGTACCGGTAATAGGAGCGCTCGATGAGCTGGATGGATTGGCTTCAATTCATTGTTTTTGTGATGTTGCTGGCAGCACTGACGAAACCGCTGGGCCTTTACCTGATGCGTGTGTTTGATCCCGGTGCCCGAACGTTTCTGGATCCGGTGATCCAACCGGTCGAGCGTCTGATTTACCGCTTGCTGGGTATTCGTCCAGAGAGCGAACAGGACTGGCAGCGCTATGCGGTTTCCATTTTGATTTTCAGTTTTGTCGGCATGCTGTTTTCTTACGGAATATTGAGACTTCAGCAATGGCTGCCCCTAAACCCCCAGGGATTCGGGGCGATATCGCCGGATTTGGCCTTTAATATCAGTATCAGCTTTATGACGAACACCAACTGGCAAAATTATGCAGGGGAATGCACCCTTTCCTATTTTTCCCAAATGGTGGCCCTTACTTTTCACAATTTTGCATCGGCCGCCGTGGGATGTGCGGTGGCCGCTGCCCTGGTTCGGGGGATCGCTCGGAACAAAATGGCGGGCATCGGCAATTTCTGGGTGGACCTGATCCGTCAGTGCCTCTACCTTTATCTGCCGATTTGCCTGGTGCTGGCTGTATTTTTGGTGTCGCAGGGGGTGATTCAGAATTTCTCTCCCTATATTACAGCCGGTACACCGACATCACCGACAGTTCAAACCATCGCTCAGGGCCCGGTTGCTTCACAGGTTGCCATCAAGATGCTGGGAACCAATGGCGGCGGTTTCATGAATGCCAATGCCGCCCATCCATTCGAGAACCCGACACCCTTGTCCAATTTTATCCAGATGCTGGCGATCTTTGCCATTCCCAGCAGCCTCACGTATTATCTGGGACGGATGGTCGGCAACCAGAAACATGGCTGGTCGGTATGGTCTGCCATGTTTCTGCTCTTTGTGACAGGTGTGCTGGTCTGCGGGGGGGCGGAGTCCCAGGGAAATCCCCGCCTGACCGCTCTTGGCGTGAATGCGGCGCATGGCAATATGGAAGGAAAGGAAGTCCGGTTCGGGATATTCAACTCCGCTCTTTTTGCCGTCATCACTACCGATGCATCCTGCGGTGCGGTCAATGCGATGCACGATTCCTTCACTCCCCTGGGCGGGCTGGTTCCGCTGTTGAACATGCAGCTTGGAGAGGTGGTGTTCGGCGGCGTCGGTTCCGGCCTTTACGGTATGCTGGTCTTTGTGGTGCTGGCGATATTTCTGGCAGGCCTCATGATCGGCCGGACGCCCGAGTATCTGGGAAAGAAAATCGAAGCCTTCGAGGTGAAGGCCGCAGCCCTGGCTGTTTTGATTCCCACCGTGACGCTGCTCGGGTTCACGGCGTGGGCCGTGGTGCGTCCACCGGATCTTGCCGGACTGAACAATTTGGGCCCGCACGGTTTCAGCGAGATGCTGTATGCATTCACATCGGCTGTCAATAATAACGGCAGCGCTTTTGCCGGTCTTTCCGCCAATACCCTCTGGTACAATACGGCCCTAGGAGTGGCGATGCTCTGTGGTCGTTTCTTTGTGATCATTCCGGTATTGGCACTGGCCGGAAGTCTTGCCCGAAAAAAAATCGTTCCACAGAGCGCCGGCAGTTTTCCGGCTTTCGGACCGACATTTACCTTCCTTCTCATGGGAACGGTTCTTCTGGTCGGCGCCCTGACCTTTCTGCCGGCATTGAGTCTGGGGCCTGTCGTGGAGCATTTTCTCATGATCCATTCCGGCACGCAGTTTTAAGGAGAACCTATGTCATCCAAGTCTCATAATATTTTCGATAGAACCATTCTGGTTCCTGCTGCAGCCAATGCCTTCAAAAAACTCGATCCGCGCGGCATGGTGCGAAACCCCGTGATGTTCGTAACGCTGACAGGCGCTGTTGTCACCACCATCGAGCTATCGGCGGCTCTTTTTCGCGGTCAGCCGGTGGGGTTTATCCTCCAGATCGCTCTCTGGCTGTGGTTTACGGTGCTTTTCGCCAATTTTGCGGAAGCCGTGGCCGAAGGACGAGGAAAAGCTCAGGCCGCAACACTCCGGAAATCCAGGACTCGAACTCTGGCCAATCGTCGGGGGCCGGGGGGGAAGATGGATGCGGTTCCTGCGGAGTTTCTGAGAAAGGATGATATCATTGTTGTCAGAGCCGGAGAGGTGATTGCAACCGACGGAGAGGTGATCGAAGGTGCTGCCACCGTGGATGAATCCGCCATCACCGGTGAATCCGCGCCGGTGATCCGCGAGGCGGGCGGGGACCGGAGCGCCGTCACAGGCGGCACGAAGGTTCTCTCCGATGAAATTGTGGTGCGTGTAACAGCCAATCCCGGTGAAAGCTTCATGGATCACATGATTTCCCTGGTGGAAGGGGCCAGCCGTCAGAAAACCCCCAACGAGATCGCCCTGACCATTCTGCTGGCGGCCCTGACCATCATTTTCCTGATCGTGATCATGA
>CAZBUL010000088.1:0-4816 GCA_964495045.1 uncultured Desulfobacterales bacterium
GATGCCATGGAACTTCTGTTCGCCACACTGAATCGATGCGAAAAGAAACGCATGAAGGATGGCCGCCGTATCATCATCCCCTGCACACTGGTTGCCATGCTGTTCTTTTTGATCCTTCCGGCAGGAATGCCTTCTGTATCCGCTGAAAACTATCCGGCTGTTCCACTGACCGATGCTGAACGAAACTGGCTCGATCAGCATCCCGACAAACTGACCCTTTTTTTCAACACCGAGTTTCCGCCCATCGAATTCATTTCCGATTCGGGGGAATTCATCGGCATGGGCGCCGAAATCATCACGTGTATTGAAAAACGGCTTGGTGTCCGTTTCATCAAACGATCATGCCGAGACTGGAATGCCCATCTGGCCGCCATAGAAAGCGGAGAATGCGCCATCGCACCGACCATTGTCCGCACCGCCGAACGGGAACGATATGTACTCTTCACTACCCCTTATGCCACGGTTCCCGTAGTGATCATCACGGCCAGAGCTTTTTCGGACAATCTTACGTTGGATGATCTTCAGGGCCGACGCATCGGGGCGGTTTCCGGCTATGCCACCGAACAGTATGTCCGAGATCGCAACCTGGACAGATTTGAAGTCGTTTCCGTTCAGAATGTCAGCCAAGGACTGCGGAACGTGGCATTCGGACAGCTCGATGCCCTGGTTGAAAATCTTGCCGTTGCGGCCTATACCATTACCCAGGAGGGCATTCCCAATCTGCGGGTGGCCGGCAAAACCGACTATGCCTTTGCCTGGCGTGTCGGGGTCAGCCGCCACTATCCCCTGCTGTACAGTGCCATTCAAAAGGCGATGAATGAGATTCCCGAAAATGAACTGGAATCCATCCGCAAGCACTGGATCGCTTTGGAAGGCAATCATGGTATAGATCCCAAGACCCTGAATATGCTTAAACTCGCAGCCGCTTTTGTTGTGGCACTGATTTTGAGCCTGTCGCTCATCACGTTCTTTCTCAAACGCAAGTTGAACGAAAATGTAACTGGTTTGCGGAAAAGTGAACAAAAATACCGCGAGCTCATCGAAAATTCCAACAGCATCATTCTCCGAATGGATGCCGCATGCCGCATCACTTTCTTCAACGAATTCGCCCAGTGCTTTTTCGGATTTCAGGAAGCAGATATTCTCGGCCGGAATGTCATCGGCACCATCATTCCCCCTGTGGACAGCAGCGGCCGGAACATGGTTGCTCTGATGCAGGATATCGTTCGAAACACGGCCGATTATGCCAGTTATGAAAACGAAAATATCCGGAACAACGGCGATCGGGTGTGGATAGCCTGGACCAACAAGCCGGTGTATGATCCAACCGGCAAGCTCGTGGAAATTCTTTGCATCGGAAACGACATTTCTGCGCTGAAACGGGCCAAGGACGAAAATTCATCCCTGCTGAGATTTCAGAACGAAATCCTCGACACCGCAGCCGTCTGGATCGATTCCATCGACCTCGAGGGCCGCATCACGTTCTGGAATCGTGCAGCGGAACGGATTTCGGGGTTTGCCAGAGATGAAGTGATCGGACGTAACACCATCTGGGAATGGCTTTATCCCGATTCCCAAAAACGTGAACACATCCTTGCCGGAATGAAGGATGTCATCCGAAACAACGAAAGAATGGAACATGTCGAAACAGAGATACGATGCAAAAACGGACCGTCGTGCACTATTTCATGGCATGCCAACAGCCTGTTGAATGAAAATGGAGATGTCATCGGCCGTATCGCCATCGGCGTGGATGTTACCGAACGGAACCGGCACGAAGCGGAACGGGCGCTGCTTTCTACGGTGGTAGAACAGGCCGAAGAAAACGTCCTGATCACCGATCATCGCAGGACAATCATCTATATCAATCCCGCGTTCGAACGTTCCAGTGGATACATCTGCGAAGAGCTCAAAGGCAAGAAACTGAAAGCTCTCCGCAGTGACCAGCATGACGAAGATTTTTATCAAACGACAAAAACCATCCTGGACCGCGGTGATGTGTGGATGGGGGTCATCATCAACAGGGGAAAAAATGGTACGAATTTCGAGATCGAAGGCACCATCTCGCCGATTCGAAGCCATTCCGGAGAGATCACCCACTATGTTGCCGTCGGCCGCAACATGAGCCGATTCCGCAGGCTCGAAAAGGAGCTGCAGCACGCACAAAAGCTCGATGCCCTCGGTACACTGGCTGGCGGGATCGCTCACGACTTCAACAATGTTCTGGCTGCCATCATGGGGCTGATTGAAATGGAATCTTTCGAAGCCGATGACGGCAGCCAGACGCGCACCCGAATGCAGCAGGCATTGTCGGCCTGCTGCCGGGCACGAGACCTCATCAAACAGATTCTGGCGTTCAGCCGCCACAGCGATCAGCAGCGAAAACCTGTCGATATGGTTCCCATTGTGGAAGATGCACTGAAAATGCTTCGTGCCTCACTGCCGGCAACCATTGAAATACAGCCGTTCCTCACTGCCGGGCATTCCGTAATTGTTGGAGATGCCACACAGATTCACCAGATCATCGTCAATCTGTGCACCAATGCAGCACATGCCATGCGGGATACAGGCGGCCGGATAGAAATAAGACTCGACAATATCGATATCGATGCCGATCAGGCCTCCAAATTTCTGGATATGCAGCCCGGCCCATACGTCCGAATGATCATCGGAGATACCGGACACGGGATGGATCGGAAAACGATCGAGCGGATATTTGAACCTTTTTTCACCACAAAAGGTCCCGGTGAAGGAACCGGCATTGGGCTATCTGTCGTTCATGGAATCGTCAAAAGTCATGGCGGCAAAATATCCGTTTACAGTGAACCCGGCAAGGGCAGCACCTTCAAGATATTTTTCCCCAGAACAGATACGGCTGTTGCCGAGATCCCCCAATCCCAGAACGGCATATCGACCGGATCGGAACGAATCCTCCTTGTCGATGATGAGGAAATTGTCATCGAAGTGGTCACGGAGATTTTGGAAGTTTTAGGCTATGAGGTGGTGTCGTGCCTCCGCAGCGCGGACGCGCTCGATCTGTTTCGGGCTCAATCGGGCCGTTTTCATCTTGTCATTACCGATTTGACCATGCCGGAAATAACCGGTATCGAGCTGGCGACTGAGCTGATGCACATCAGAAGGGATATCCCCATCATTCTCAGCACAGGATTTTCCAGTGCCGAAATTCGAGAAGAAGCCGCATCCATAGGCATTCGGGAAGTGATTCTCAAGCCTTTCATCCTCAGCGAACTGGCCGGAGCACTGCGGCGCGTTCTCGACAAAAAACTACCGGAACAATAAACCTGTGCGATTGGCTGCAGGCTGAAAAGGCACCTCAGCGCGACGGGGACAACGCAATGTCAATGGGAAAATGGGTGATACGATTTCGACCGTTTTTTTTCGACAGGTACAAAGCATTATCGGCTTTATTGACACAATCGACAGCCGTTTCATAAGGTGAGTGTCGGATCGTAGCCACACCGGAACTGATCGTTACAAACTTGGCGGTTTTGGATTTTTTATGCTTGATACCGAGTTCTTCGACATTGCAACGAATCCTTTCAGCGATGAGATCGGCTCCGTCTCGACCTGTTTCCGGAAGAATGCAGATGAATTCTTCCCCGCCATATCGGGCGCAAAAATCCGCTGAACGGGACATTCCTTTTTCGATGGCTCTGGCAACATGCCGCAGACAATCATCACCGGCGACATGCCCGTAGCAATCGTTGTAATCCTTGAAATGATCGATATCTATCAGTATTATCGACAGCTCGCCTCTTGAGCGGGACAACCTGTCATATTCAAACATCAGCCTCTCGTTGAAATGCCTTCGGTTGGGTATCCCCGTCAACCCATCGATATTACTAAGAGCTTCGAGCTTCTGATTGACTTCTTCCAGTGCTTTTTGGGCAAGCTTGCTGTCGGTGATATCGCTCATCACAAGACGGATGGTGGGATGCCCCTCTGCATCTTGGGAAAGGGTGGCCGTCAAGTGCACCCATAAGTGGGTTTCATTCATTTTCACGATCCGCAGATCGCAAGTTGGCAACTCACCGTTCTGAAAGAGCCGATACCAATAATTTGCATAGATTTCCTGATCCGCATCGACAATGAATCGGGAAAATGGCTGATCGATCAATTCACTGCGGGTCATGCCCAATAGGGTCGTCGCAGTCAGGTTGGTTTCCTGTATCGCCCCTTGATCGCTGATTGTGCAATAACCAACCGGGGCCAGATCGTATAAATCGAAATACCGTTCTTTGGATAGTTGCAGTTCGGCCTTCATAACACGCAGATTTTCGTTCTGAGATTCCAAGGCGGCCTGATTCATCCGCAACTGAAGCTTGATGTTCTGTTCCTGCGCCAGCAATTGCATCAGTTTTTCGTTTTTTTCCTCAAGTTGGTGGACCAGATCAATCCGATCTTTACGGACCAGAAAATATTCAACGCCATCCCGAATGGCCTGTCTCAATTCACCCGGTTCCGCCGGTTTGGTAATATAACGAAAGATTTCCCCCGTATTGATGCAGTGAAGCAGACTGTTGGCCTTAATGTCTGCGCTCAATGCCATCCGCACGGTATCGGGATGGCGTTCCTTGACATGCCGGATCAGGGTCAATCCATCCATTTCAGGCATTCTCATATCGCTGACAATGACGTGAATCGGGGTTTCTGCCATAATATTCAAGGCATCGGCACCATTTTGGGCAAAATGTACGGAATAGCTTTCCTTGGTCATCATCCGCTTGACAGCACTCAGTATGTCTGCCTCATCATCCACAAACAAAATATGAATATCATTCATCGTCTGATCGTT
>CAZBUL010000088.1:4916-9481 GCA_964495045.1 uncultured Desulfobacterales bacterium
AATCCCAATCCACGATCCGCCGATTTCGTCGTAAAAAACGGATCGAATATCCGTTCGATATCCACCTCCGAAATCCCGCATCCTGTATCCGAAACTTCCAGACAGGCATAGAAACCGTCTTTCAACTGCCAGTCCACCGGAAATCGGTATGCCGATGGAATATCGGCGGCCGCCACCGTTTTAACGATAATTTGGATGATTCCCGGATGGTGATCGATCGCTTCACAGGCATTGATGACCAGATTTTCGAGAATCTGGTGCAATGGGTTTATGCTGGATAAAACAACCGGTCCGGGAAACGGCATGGCCGGTTCTATCTGGATATTGTTTGGAATCGAGGCCGTCAGCTTCAACAGCCCTTTGTGACAGATTTCCGACAAATCCAGGGGCATCGGCGTACCGGATGTCCGCCCCAGATAGGTTGACAGCTGCCTGCCGATATCGGCAGCCTTATGTGACGCTTTCATGGCATCAATCAATTTTTCGCTGTTGTCTGATCCCAGCGGCAAATCGTTCAGAACAAATTCCAGCCTGTTGATTACATCTGCAATCAACTTATTGTAATGATATGAAATCGCATACGCCATACGATTGAGACTTTCAGCCTTTTGAAGCTGCCTGCGCTGATCTTCCCATTGCCTGCGTTCCGCTTCGATGCGCTTCTTTTCGGTAAGATCCGTACACGTGCCGGAAAGCCGCACCACCTTGCCACGGCTGTCACGCTGAATCAGACCCCGTATCAGCACCGGAACATCATGGCCGTCCTTGTGCCGGATACAGCCCTCCCTCTCGAATGTATCCACTCCGTTTCCGGCAAAATCGTCGCCATTTCCCATCCGTTTGAAATCCTCGGTATTCAGCAGGCTGTGCAATGGATCGCCATCGGCTCCCGGCTCGTTTTCCGCATATCCGGTGATCTGCCGCCACCGGGGAGAAAAATAGCACGAACCAGTGGCCAAATCCTTGTCCCACACAGCTTCCTGGGCGGCCTCCAATGCCAGTGCCAACCGTTCTTCACTTTTTCGGACAGCCTCCCCGGCAAACCATCGTTCTCTGTCCAGGGCCTGTTCATGCCGAATCACCAACCGGTAGAGAAAATATCCACCGATAATCAGCGCGGATGTCAGCAGATAAGGGATTCTTACATAATCCCACCATCCCCTGTAAATATCCGACATGGGCATCGTGATGAACAGCGTGATGGGAAAATGTTCGAGTCGGTGAAATGCATGTAAGCAATTGGGGCCATCGAGACCACTGGGCCCCTCCACATAGCCGTTTTCAGGGAAATTCATCTGTCTTAAATATGTGATGAGAGTTCCGGTTCTCGGTGATCCATAGATTTTTTCCATTTCCATGCGATCTGGAACCGGGTAACGGCTCACCAGATACCCATCATCCCGAATAAGACCCAGCGCCGCTGTTTTGGTAAATGGGGCGTCCTTCCAGTAATTCTGCAGCAACCCGATGGGCAGGCCGGCACCAATGACATACGCCGGGTCACCGTTCTTGTCTCTCACCCCATAGCGAATCGGAATGACCCATTCATCGATCATCAGGCTGACAAGGGGCTGACTGACACAGAAAGACCGTTCCTGCCCGATTTCTTCCCGAAACTTGATAAAAGAAGGCTCCTGGGCAAGCGTCGGCAGGGTCGATCCGGGAGGAACAACGGATGTAAATAATATCTGACCGTCATTCCGCAGGACAGAAATATTGAGCAGCTCCGGATGACTTTCCTTGAATCGCTTCACCCGATTGAAGGCATGGTCGAGATCGATCCGGTTATCGATTCCGATCATATCACGGCTCAAGCCGATCATGCTGTTTTCCATCTGAACGAAATACGTGTCGATGGCTTTCTCGCCAAGCTCCATGATATTTTGCAGATTGGTTATCCGATCCGATTTTTCATCGCGCCAGAACTGCCAGGAGAAAATCGCAACATAAAAGCAGAGGATTACGGTCATCGTCCCCACCACCCGATTAAGGATGCGTATCGAGGAATGAGCCGTCTCCGGGAAGTTCTCGGCGGATTCTTTCAGAGTCATGATTCGTCTGATACGGGAGGAAGCATATTCAGCGCAATCCGGCGATTATTTTCGATCCAGCACGTTTCTGACCATTGCCGCCAAATCGCCTATTTTCACGGGTTTCATCAGAAAGTCTTTCACGCCCATGTTCCGGACACGCTGTTCGTCTTGTTCATCGCAGAAGCCTGTACAGATGATGATGGGAATCTCCGGCCGGATAGCCAGCAATTCCGCCGCCAGCCGATCTCCGCTCATGTCCGGCATCCCTCTGTCGCTGATGACCAGATCGAAACGATCGGGAGATGCTTTGAAAAGCGAAAATGCCTCCAGGCTGTCGGTTTGAACCATCACCGCATATCCGAGTTTCTGAAGCATTTTTTGAACCATGTCCGCGATCGGCAATTCATCGTCGATGAGAAGAATTCTTTCCGAGCCTGTCGGATTTTTTCGATACGTTGCAATGGCTTGCCGATTCCCGGTAATTTCGATGCGCGGAAAATACACGTCAATCGTGGTGCCTTTACCGAATTCACTGTCAACCCAAATATCCCCGCCGGATTCTTTGACAATGCCATGGACGACGGAAAGCCCCAATCCCGTTCCTTTCCCCTGTTCTTTGGTTGTAAAATACGGATCGAAAATCCGGTCGATCACCGTGCGATCTATGCCGGTTCCCGTATCGGTTACGGTCAGACAGGCATATCGGCCGGGCTCCGCTGAAAGATGCGCGGCGTCCTTTTTTTCAAAAGTCGATTCTTTCAGCGAAACATGAATCGATCCGCCGTTTTGTTCGACGGCATGGTAGGCATTGGTGATCAGGTTCATCAGCACCTGATGGATCTGTGTCGGATCGGCGAATATACTGCCACAGTCCGGCTGGATATTACTGGTCAGTTTGATCTGCTGGGGGATGGTCGCCCGGAACAGTTTCAATACCTCTTTGACAATGGATTGAATGCGCATAGGCAGTTTCTGGATATTGGACTGGCGGCTGAACGCCAGTATCTGTTTGACGAGGTCACTGCCCCGCATCGCGGATCGATGGATCTGATTGATTTTTGAATATGTTGGAATATCGGGTGGAATCTCTTCGAGCAGCATCTCCGACAACCCGCTGATCGGAAAGAGGATATTGTTCAGATCATGGGCGATACCACCGGCCAGCGATCCGATGGCTTCCATTTTTTGTGCCTGCAGGAGCTGGAATTCCAGTTTGGTTTTTTCCACCTGGGCTTGTTTACGCTCAGAAATATCCCTTGCCATAGACAAGACAACCAGCTCACCATTCAACTCGAAAACCTGGCTGGTGATTTCCACCGGAATTTCCCGCCCGTCCTTCGTCACATGAACGCTTTCCCAAGAAATGGATTCTTTGGATGGACTATCTGCCATTTTCTGACGCAGATGGGTTTCCGCATCCGGCATATAGATGGATGCCGGGATTATCTCCGGCAATTCCTCACGTTGGTATCCCAGGCTCCGGCAAGCCATATCGTTCACCTCGATGAATTGTCCGGAGAGACTCCCCAACGGTCCATTGTGAACGAACAGGGCATCGCCGATGCCATTGAACAACTGCCGAAATTTTTTCTCGCTGGATACGATCGCTTCTTTGGCGCGCTGTTGATCCGTCACGTCCATCATGCTGATGATCAGATGCCGCCGGCCATATCTGTCGGCATAATGCGTCATATATTTTTCCAAGAGGCGCTTCTGGCCGTCGGAACGGATAATCATGAATTGGTAATGATGCTGATAGGGTCCTCCATTGAGAAAAACCTGAAAGTTATGGGTGACGAATTCCGAAAATTCGGGAGCCAGAAAATCGAGAAATGAAGCGCTGCCCAGAATTTGTTCTCTGGAGTAACCACTGATTTCGAGCATGCGGTCGTTGACCCAGGTGATTTTGGCTTCTTCATCGACGATACAAATGGCATGGTGGGAATACTCCGAAATGGCCCGAAATCGCTCTTCACTTTCCTGAAGGCTTTTTTTCGAGTTCTGCTCTCCGGATAATGCCTGGCTCAAACCATTCAACATCATGGCCGTGGTCAGGGTGACAAACGCATCGGCCAGTAAAAAGTTGACGGACATAACCAGCCATTTTTCGAGAACGCTGTCGTACTGCATCATCCACGGCAATCGGCCGTACATGATAAAAACGGCAACAATCAGAAAAACGAAGACATTCAGTACCAATGTCCACAAGGCGGCCTGCATTCCGATAATGGCGCTGATAATCACCGAAGCGGAAAACAGCCAGATATATCCGGCGCCGACCGGCCCCAGAAACAGCAGAAGACACATGCCCAATGCATACAGAATGAAAGAGAGCATCCCCGTGCGGATTTTCAGCGGCCATTCGCGGTTGAAGAGGAGGCCTACCGCGACCGCGTAAGCGCCACAATCCAGAACAATGACATCCCACAGTCCTTCCCGATACGATATCCAGATAGATGGGATCAGCGCGATGGGACCGATGACAGCGGCAAGAAAACAAATGAAAAAGAGGACCCGTTCCCGCCAGAATGT
>CAZBUL010000088.1:9581-12414 GCA_964495045.1 uncultured Desulfobacterales bacterium
CGATGACAGCGGCAAGAAAACAAATGAAAAAGAGGACCCGTTCCCGCCAGAATGTCAGGGGATCACTGTTCCACACATAGGCCGGCAGGAATTTCTTTTCCAGTTCGGCCCATCCGGTAATGAATTTTTCCTGGATGTTCTTTTGCAAAATATGGCTCCAAAGCAACCGAAAACGATCCTGCCGATTATTGAATCAATGACGATCCGAACATCCTTTCAAATCGGGAATACCGGATGAACAGAACTGAACACAGGCACTTGAAGCGCCGGATAAAAATACCAGGATATACATACTGAACGGATTTGCGAATGCTGAGATCATTTTACATGAAAAATCCATATTGTTCAGCCCCGTGCATCGCTTTTTTGAAAAACGCTTCGAGATGGTATCGAAACAGACGATGGGGTGGGAAGAATGATCTATCGTTCCAATTTCCTTAAAAACGCCGCAATCCGGAATCAGTGAACGTGAAGAATGTATTAAATCGTTTTAAAGAAAAAATCCAATAAAAGTTGTATTTAATCAAGCAGGCTGTGTCCGGTGGGAAAATGGTTGGAATGAATTCTGGTCGGACAGCATGGCATGGATACTGCTTTAGATAACGGCGGACAAAAAGAAATCTTGGCGAGTCTGCCATCCATCCGTAGATTTCAACAGGCAGATCACGAAGGCAGGAACATCGGAATGATGGTTGCAGGCAATAGAAACGATTCGTACCGTCTGATTTCGGCACCAATTCATGACAAAAAACAATAGGGATTTTGACAATATTTGCTTCGAATCGCCGAATTTTTTGATGCAGTATCTTTGAATCACCCATCCATCCAGGCAGTCAGGTGTTCGATCACATTCATCTCTTCGCAGATGAAACAATAACAAAGGGGGCTCACTATGAATATCGGATCCAGTTTTTCTGCAGTCAATGCGTTCAATACCCGGATGAACGTGACGGCCAACAATGTCGCCAACGTCGGTACTGATGGATTCAAGAGCAGCAGCGTAACTTTCGAAGGCGGCCAGGGTCAAACCGTAAAACCCAGCGTTGTCAAGGACAATTCACCTGGCCCCATGGTGCCCGGCCAGACGGCGCAGAGTGGTGTCGTCGAAGCATCGAACGTGGATTTGGTGAAAGAGATGACTCAAATGTCCCAAACACAAATGGGCTACACGGCCAATATGAAGATGATACAAACCAATTATCAAATGCAGGGAACACTGCTCAACATGTTCGCATGAGGAAAAAGGAGCATATAAAATGTTGCACTTCGCATTTTCCTTCCATCCATTTTCTTCGATTCAAAACCCGTTTTCCGGGATACCGGCCGACTCCATCGAATAGTCCGGCATCTCGGAAAAAAATCCTTTTCCTTCATGCGTAAACGCTGATCTTTCCTTTCGAGGAGAGGGCACGTTTGTCTTTTTGATTGAATTCCTGCGCTGAATCCGCTTTGGTCACGGTTGTCGTGGTACCGCCCGACACATACGATTTTCCACATTCAGAACAGACAGCATAATGGATGGCCACACTCTGGGCCACCACTTTGCGGCCCTGTTTGTCGGCCCTGGCCTGCTCATGGGTGACATGCTGCTGCTCATGGGCCCGAACCTGGCTTTCCGCCGCACCGGGTGTCAACTTGGTCGGCGTTTGGAAAGACACAGTGGAATCATCCGATACATCTTTATATTTTCGTCTTTGGCAGGTTTGGCATTCATAGGACCCGCTGACATTTCCCTTTGCTTCCACCCCCAGAGAGTCCGACGATTCCCCGCTCTCGGCAGGTCCGCCTTCCTGTTTTTGCCTGGACAGTGCCATGGCCCCTGCACTGATGGTTAGAACATCTTCCGGATACCGCGCAGACCTAGCAGACAAAGCAGTCGAAGACGTATAAGGTAACGTCTGCTGCAATGCAGGCACCGCCTGTGGCATTCCGTGAGTGATCCCTTCCATAGCGATTCCTTTGATAGAAGATATCCAATCGATTGTTTCAGAAAAAGCAATTCACATGCCATTGGCATACCATCCCTAAGCCAGACAAAAGGGATGTCTCGTACTTTACATTGACAACGACTCGGAGAACGATTAAAGAATTGATCGACATCACATCACTTCCAACAATATAAAGGGGATATGCACATGAAAGTACAGTTCACCCATTTCGGCCTTCATGAAATCGATCCGGATAGCATTCTGACTTTCCCCCAGGGGATTTCAGGCTTTGAAAATCTGACCCGTTACAAACTGTTCCACGAAGAAAAAGAACAGCCCATCGTATATTGGCTGCAAGCCATCGACGACACAGAAGTTGCATTTTCAGTGGTCGATCCGTCCCTGTTCGGCCTGTTTTATGAATTCGATCTCACCGATGATGAAATCGCCCTGCTAAAAACAGAAGACCCCAATGATATCTCTGTCATGCTGATCATGTACAAACAAAGCACCGACACTGCCGCAAATGCCGACAATATCCGGGCCAACATCAACGGCCCGATCATTCTCGACACCAAAACCCGTCGGGGATTTCAAAAAGTGCTGGTTCAGCTCCAGGCAAATATCACGCTGAAAAGCGAGCAATCCTCACCTGCTTGACACGTCATCAAGACAGACTCTCAAAAGACATCCTATAGACTTTCAGAAAAATAATTTCGCGGCGTTATCGGTCGGGAATGGCCGAAAAGGCCTATTCCCTCCCTGCTGCCTTGCGAAATGAATTTTCTGAAAGTCTATATAAATCGGACATCTCATCCGGATTTCAGATCCCGGTAACTCATGATCCCACAAAGAGATGTGGCTTGGGTTACCGCGGAAATGACCGCCCGTTCCATCATCTGAAC
>CAZBUL010000089.1:0-4138 GCA_964495045.1 uncultured Desulfobacterales bacterium
TTTTTTTACCGCGTCAACTGCCGATACTTGATCCGATGGGGCTGATCCGCGGCAATTCCCAGCCGAGCCTTGCGGTCGGCTTCGTAGTCTGAATAATTGCCTTCGAACCAGACGACCTTGCTGTCTCCTTCAAAAGCCAGTATATGGGTGGCGATGCGGTCCAGAAACCAGCGGTCATGGCTGATCACGACGACACACCCGGCAAAATTTTCAAGGGCCTGTTCGAGTGCCCGCAGGGTGTTGACATCGAGGTCGTTGGTCGGTTCATCGAGAAGCAGTACGTTTGCGGCTTTTTTCAGCATGAGAGCCAGATGCACCCGGTTGCGTTCACCGCCCGACAGCAGATTCACTTTTTTCTGCTGATCCGTTCCCGAAAAGTTGAAACGGGATACAAAGGCCCGGGAATTGACCTGACGGCTGCCGAGATCGATCGTGTCTTTGCCTTCGGAGATGGTCTCCCAAATGGTCTTGTCGGCGGGCAGTGCATCACGGGTCTGATCGATATATGCCAGTTGAACGGTCTGGCCGATATGAATCGTGCCGCTGTCGGGTGTTTCCTGACCGGTGATCATGCGAAAGAGCGTGGTTTTACCAGCGCCGTTGGGGCCGATCACCCCCACGATACCGCCTGGCGGCAGGGAAAATGTCATGCCTTCGACTAGAATCCGGTCGTTGTATGCTTTGGAAACGCCTTCGGTCTGAATGACGACATCTCCGAGCCGCGGGCCGGGCGGAATGTAGATTTCCATCTCCCGAACCTGGGTATCGACATCCTGTTTCAGAAGACTTTCATAACTCTGAATACGGGCCTTGGATTTGGTCTGTCTGGCTTTCGGGCTCATGCGGATCCATTCCAGTTCGCGCTGGAGGGTTTTCTGACGCTCGCTCTCGGATTTCTCCTCGTTTTTGAGGCGCTGCTGTTTCTGCTCCAGCCAGGAGGAATAATTGCCTTTCCAGGGAATGCCCTGCCCGCGGTCCAGTTCGAGAATCCATCCGGCCACATTGTCTAAAAAATACCGGTCATGGGTGACGGCGATAATAGTGCCTTCATAATTTTGCAGATGGTGCTCCAGCCATGCCACGGTCTCGGCATCGAGATGGTTGGTGGGTTCATCCAACAGCAGAATGTCGGGTTTTTGCAGCAGCAGGCGGCAGAGCGCAACCCGGCGTTTTTCCCCGCCGGACAGCACCTGAACCGATGTGTCGCCGGATGGGCACCGCAGGGCGTCCATGGCCATTTCGAGGCGGGAGTCCAAATCCCAGGCATCGAGATGATCGAGGCTTTCCTGAACCTCGCCCTGGCGTTCGATCAATTTGTTCATGGCATCGTCGGAAAGCGGCTCGGCGAATTTTTCATTGATTTCGTTATATTCCTTCAACAGATCGACGGTGGACTGAACGCCTTGTTCGACGATTTCCCGGACGGTTCGGGTCGGGTCCAATTGCGGTTCCTGTTCCAGATATCCGATGGTGTAACCTGGTGTCAGTATGGTCTGGCCGTTGAATTCGGTATCCACACCGGCCAGAATCTTCAGCAAAGTGGATTTACCGGAGCCGTTCAGGCCCAGAACGCCGATTTTGGCGCCATAAAAATAGGACAGATAAATGTCCTTCAAAATAGGTTTTTTCTGATAAAACTTGCTGACACCAATCATCGAATAGATGACTTTGTTGGGATCGCTGCTCATTATGAAAAAATTCCTTTCGGGGAATGGGTTGTTGAAAATGCCGCTGTAAAAAGGTCTGCCCAGTGTCGATGCCGCCGGAAACCATCCGTGCAATGTGCTCTGAAAAAATGAAATGATACCAAAAACACCGGAAAATGTCTTATGAATTTTCATCGGCACCCAATCTGTGATAAATGGTGAACAGTATGACAATTGATTGACATATCGCGTATCCACCATTAAAATTTGAGCTCGTTAAGTTATTCAAATCCGAATTCGCGTATGAAAACAACCAGGGCTTTACGGCTTTCGGGTCGTTTGTCTCAGAAAGACAATCTGGATCGATCATCCCGTTTTCTGACGTAGGACTTCATTGGGTTATATTCCGGCTGAACCAATCCGCCGGCTAAGGATGATAATGATTGTCTTTTCGATGACATTCCGAATTCTCATTACCTGTCTTTTTGTTTTTCTGCCGTCGGTCGTCCAGGATGCAATGGCCGATGCCCCCAAACCGGGTTTTGTCCTGCATTTTGATTCCATCAGAAACGCTTCCGAAGGCTGTGCCCTCGTGGCTATCGCCGAACGGGCCGGCGCCAAAGTCATCAATGTCGTTCCGCCCGCTCATGTCTGGGAAGACCCCGCCTCGCAATCTGCGCTGGAAGCCATTGTCAAGGAGATCAACCGGCGGGGGCTGAGTCTGATCTTCACCCGTATCGATGCCGCCATTTTGCCGGATCATAAAGGCAACCGTTCCAATTATCTTTATGGTCACATTCTGAACGAACGAGGGAGAATGCCGAACGGCAAGGCAACCGTTGCCGATTTTCTGACTACGGTGGGCAAGGACGGCTATGCCGAATGGATGGAGGAGGAAACGCGCTATTATGCCACGCATTATGGCGGGCTTGCCAATCTGATCGGCATCAATCTGGGGCCGTTCAGTGAACCGTTCAGTGCCGAACGGTGCGGTTTTCTGGAATATATGAAAGAAACCAACCGTTACGAAGTCACCCAATACACCCGCTATGCGGAAAAATGGTGGCATACGTGGCTGGCCGCCCATTTTGAAGACATTGCCGCGATGAATCGCGAATATGGCGATAAATGGGGGGCGTTCGATGCGGTTCCGCTGCCCTTGAACGAAAAAGACCGGCGTTTCAACCGGGCGGATCTGGCGTATTTCGATTTTGTCCGATCGCTCAACGACTGGCTTGTCGAGCGGTATTCCCGGTGTCGTTCTGTATGGCATGAAGTCAGTCACAGAAACGATGTTCCTTTCATCCTTCAGCTCAGTGGCGGTTTTGCCGAAAAAATTATCATGGGACGGCCTGCGCATGCGGCATTCGATATCACCGGCTGGATGTCCATGGCCGATGCGCTTGGCATTTCGCTCTATACCAACAACGGCTATCCGGACATGGGGCACCATTCCATTCAAGCTACGGTGAATCTGTTGGCAGGGGCCAACGACATGGGAAAAGCCGTTTTTGTGCTCGAAGGTGGCAACGAAGCTCCCCATGTCACTCTGGACCCCGTGGAGCTGGAATTTTTCGGATCCGTAGCCGGAAAACTGATGCCGAAAACCTATATTTACGAATTTTTGAAAGATAAGTTCAATGAACAATATCCGCGGAATCCCGGCAAAGTGGTGGCCGCCGATGGGCGGATTCGTCCCCGTGCGTTCACCTCGCTGCGTCATCTCTTCATGGAAATACCGTCTCGCTCCGTTGCCCCGGAAACACCGGCATGCTATGTGGTTTTTGATTCCCTGGCCGCCCGGGGCGATGCGCCCGTCGGAAAACGGTATGCAGCCATGCTCGATCTGACCGGTTGGATGCCTGTCGGCTGGATTTTGAAAGGGCGGGAGTCCACCATCCTTCCGGGGATTCCCGTCCTGAATCCCGATGGAACGATCACGCCTGCCAACGATGCACTGGCCCAGCTCCTGTCCCGCATTCCGGAAGTTGATACGGCCGAGCGAACGAAATGGCAACAGGAAGTGCTGAGGGTTTTCAACCGATGATGAAAACGATGGAAGATCCCATCCGAACGGCCGTCATTTTTGGAACACGGCCCGAAGCGATCAAACTGGCACCGCTGATCCGGCGGATGCAAGACAGGCCGGCGCAGTTTCAGCCGATCACGATCGTTACCGCCCAACACCGCCAGATGCTGGATCAGGTTCTGGAATTATTTGCCATTCAGCCGGATCACGATCTTAGTATCCTGCGGCCCCGTCAAACACTGGCCGATATTACATCCGCGGCTGTTATCGGGCTGGACGGTATCCTATCGCAGGAACAGCCCGATTTCGTTCTGGTGCAGGGGGATACGACCACGACGTTTGTGGCGGCTCTTTCCGCATTTTACCACAAAATTCCCGTGGCACATGTGGAAGCGGGATTGAGAACCCGGGATAAATTCAATCCATTTCCCGAGGAAATGAACCGCCGGATGACATCGGTGAT
>CAZBUL010000089.1:4238-12193 GCA_964495045.1 uncultured Desulfobacterales bacterium
AGTCCAGCGGTGCGGGACACGGTACTTCCCTTGTTGACGGATCGAGATCGGATTATCCTGCTCGATCCCATCGACTACCTGGAAACCATTCATTTTATGCAGCACGCCTATATTGTTTTGACGGATTCGGGAGGCATTCAGGAAGAAGCACCGGCACTCGGCAAACCGGTTCTGGTGCTGCGAACCACGACAGAAAGGCCGGAAGGTATCCACGCTGGCACGGCGAGACTGGTCGGAACCGATACGGCCCGGATTGTGGAAGAAGCCTCTGATCTACTGTGCAATCCGGAATCTTATCAAAAAATGTCCCATGCGGTAAATCCTTACGGTGATGGGCATGCCAGCGAACGGATGCTTCAGGCAATGGAATATCTGACCGGGCGTGCCCCCGCACCGGAACCGTTTGTCGGGATGTGAACCAGTTAATTTTTTTTGATGAATCATTTGTATAGTGTTGAGAGATATGATGCTGCTGAGATCACTGATCAATATTGTTTTTTTCTTTATGTTGGCACTGGGAGAGTGCTTTTCCGCGGTTTCACCTGTGACGCCCGCAATGGCACCCCCACCTCAGGCGATTCCTTCCACAGACGTTCTGATTATTCATAACAGTCTGCCTGGGCCCCTTCCGTCCGGCATCATCGACGGGAATACCATTCTGGATCTGCTTGGGCATTTTGATCTGAAGGGTACGGTTCAGCCGGTTGAAAATTACCGGTCCGGTGATATTCAACGGTTCCGCTATGTCATTGTATTGGGTACCGATGAGCGGCGGATGCATTTCCCGCAGGATTTTCTGGCAGACATCCGACTTTCCCGCATCCCGGTTTTCTGGATTGCCAATCATGTCGATGAACTGATGAACGATCGGTCGTATGCGGAGCATCTCGGATTCAAGCTCGCTGATATGCATCGTCAGGATGGTTTTCAATCCGTTTACTACAAAGGTCAGGTGTTGACAAAAGGGGAGCCTTCCCTGATTGCCCTCGATATTATAGACCCATCCAGGGTTCAGGTGCCGGCGACCGCCATTCGTAAAGATGGCAGATCCATGCCGTATATCGTTCAATCGGAACGGCTCTGGTACTGTGCGGATTCACCGTTTTCCTACACCAAAGAAGGTGATCGGTCGCTGGTTTTCTGCGACTTGCTCCATGATTTTTTCGGTGTCCATCACCCGGAAGAACGCAAATCGCTGGTGCGTATCGAGGATGTTTCTGTCGAATCTGAACCCGATGATCTGAGAGCCATTGCCGATTATCTCCATGGTAAAAAAATTCCTTTTCAGGTTTCGCTGATTCCGATTTTCAAGGATCCCGAAACCAAAGAGGAAATCTATCTGTCGGATCGACCCCAGTTCGTTCGTGCCATTCAGTATATGGCATCCCGCGGGGGTACCATTGTGCTGCATGGTGTCACCCACCAGTACCACGGAAAGTCGGGAGATGATTACGAGTTCTGGGATGTTCAGGGCGGCAGACCGATTGCCGGGAATATCCCGGCAATCGTCGAACAAAAGCTGCGTGTCGGGCTTGAAGAGTGCTTTTCCAATGGCATTTATCCGGTCACTTGGGAAACGCCGCATTATATGGCCACGGACAGCACCTACCGAACCGTGGGAAAATATTTCAATTCATCCTACGAACGGGTGTCTGCGTTCAGCGATGCCGAGGCCAGCCATATTTTTCCTTACACCAGTGTGGATCGTTTCGGGCGGTTCATCATTCCGGAAAATACCGGCTATATCGAGGTGGATAATCCATCTCCGGAAACCATCGTCAAAAATGCCGAGAGAATGCAAGTGGTTCGAGACGGTGTGGCATCTTTTTTCTTTCATCCCTTTCTGGATATCAAGTATCTGAAGCAGTCGGTCGAAGGGATTCAGAAACTGGGATATCAGTTTGTATCGATTCGGGATTATCATCTTCGTGTTCAACTGGATGACCGTCTTGTCCAAACGACCGGTGCGGGAAGCATTGCGATGACACCGCATGCCGAACACGTGCGCCGATTTTACCTGATGGCGGACGGCAGCCTGTCCGAAGACACCTATCTGAAAAAAAATGCCGGCGGGATAGTGACGGATCCTGGAGTGGTTCCTGCGCAGGCGCTTCTGGTGATGGAAGGCGCGGATACGATCGTTGCGCAAAAGGATCCGGATACACCCGGTGCCTGGGAAAATTTCAAAACATGGATTCAGCATCGATTTCAAAAGAAGCCGGCAGTCGTTTCCACGCTGGAACAGCCTCGGGTGGTCGTTCTCTGGGATGATACCTTCACGAAGGAAGACGGAAACAATCAATCGAGCTATGTCAGTGTGTTCTCCCTCTATGGATTTCGCGCCCGGACCGCTGATTGGAAAACGTTCGGTGGGGATTCGTTGACGGACGGAACGATACTGGTTGTTCCCCAGGCGGTTGCCGCGAAATTGCCGAATACATCGGTGGAAACCATCACCGCTTTTGTCCGGAAGGGGGGGCGGCTGATTCTGGATGGCCCCAGTGCCCTGAGTCAGAGCATGGGGGTGCAGAAACAGAAACGGACGATCAAGGTGCGATCTGTGGAGGAGATGCTGTATGACAATCAAGACATCACCTGGAACCCAGCGGCTGCCGTGCCGCGTTTCACGATTCCGAAAATGCTGGCTGTCTATGCCAGGGACGCAGAAAGCGAACTTCCCCTGGCGGTATTGGGCGGATACCATGAAGGCCGTTTCCTGTATCTGGGAGCCCGTTTCGATCCGGTCAGCAAACTGGGGTTCACCCGCTATCCCTATCTGGTCCACTATCTTCAGGAGGGGTTCAAAATCAACCTGCCGGTTCAGCGCAAGCAGCTCGAACTCTATTTCGATCCCGCTCTTGCCAAACGGCAGGGCGCTGAAGACAAACTGGCCGAACAGTGGAGCCGGATGGGAGTTCGTGCCATCTATGCGGCCGCTTATCAGTTCTGGCCGAAATGGTCTTATAATTACCAGCATTTGATCGATGTCTGTCATCGAAACGGTATTCTGGTGTATGCCTGGTTTGAACTACCCCATGTCAGCATGAAATTCTGGGAAGATCATCCGGAGTGGCGGGCCAAAACGGCATCCGGTGACGATGGTCATGTGGGCTGGAGGCATCATATGGATCTGGATATTCCCGAATGCCGGGAGGCTGTGTTCGACTTTTCGCTCGATTTGATCCAGAAATATGACTGGGACGGTGTCAACATCGCCGAGTTGAATTACGACACCGTCAACGGCCCGGAAAATCCCAAATCCTATCTTCCCATGGGCGCGACGACCCGGTCGGCCTTTCAGGCGCAGCATCATTTCGACCCGATCCTGCTGTTTTCGCCGGCTTCCCTGTATTACTGGCAGCGTAATCGGACAGCTTTAAAAAAATTCGAAGCCTTTCGGGCGCAGCGGGTGCTGGCATGGCATCAGGAATTGCTCGAGAAATTCTCTCCGATAGCCCAATCCCGAGATATGGAAGTGATCGTGACCATGCTCGACAGTTTGCATTCCAAAACCTTGAGCCGGGATACGGGGGTGGATTCCCGCCTGATTCTTGGTTTGATGGATCGGTTTCCCTTTACACTTCAGGTGGAAGATCCTGCGCATTTCTGGGCGGAGAGCCCCGACCGCTATCTGAAATTTGCGGAAACATATCTCAAGCTGGTCAAGGATCGCAGCCGCCTGATGTTCGATATCAATGTGGTTCCCGATCGCAGTATCGAAAAATCGCATGCCCCCTCTCAGACGGCCATGGGCGTCGAGCTGGCCCAGACGGTGATTGCGGCATCCCAGGCATCGGGAAGGGTGGCCATTTACAGTGAGGGAACCGTTCCCTATCCGGATATCGAAGCGATTTCCAGGGTGCTGGCCAATGACGTGATCGTGGAGAACGGGTCGAATGCCTGGACGGTGGAGTCGAAAGACGCCGTCATTTTGAATCCGCCCGGTAAGTGGATGGATTATCAGGTCAACGGCAAAATATGGCCAGGATGGGGAGACAACGCTGTCTTCATGCCGGCGGGAAAATATCGGATTTCACCGCTGGAACGAAAATTTCATCTGATGGATAAATCCGCGCTGGATATCCGCTTGCTTCGTTTTTCCGGAAACATGAATTCTCTGGCGCCTACCTTGGATGGATTCGAGTTCAGCTATGATTCCGCATTGCGAACGATTGCGCTGCTCAATCGGGAACCTCATGAAATTCTGATCGACGGCAGGAATACCGATGTTCGGTCCATTGGATATGCCGGCAACTGGATCGTGTTGCTGCCCAGCGGCAAACACCGGGTGGAAGTGATCGCCGACAGCACGGCTTCGACGATTGTCAATCGAACCAGCCTGTACAGTGCCACGGCCATCGTCATATTTGGAACGGTTGCCTGTGCGTTGATGGGGTTGTTGTATATGGCCATTCTGGTACGTCGGACGTTTGCCGGGGCCGTCCGCCATGCGGCAGCCACATCCCGTAGAGGCACATAGCCGTGCACCCCTGCGGACACCACAATGGCGGCTCAATCACATCATTCTGACTTCCTGACTGCTTTAAAGGAACAATCATGGTTACGCATCTGGTTCTGAACTATATATTCGTTTTTTGTGTTGTTGTTATCTGGTTCATGCTGGGATATCAGTTCATCCTGTTCATGCTGGGATACATCTATGGATTCCTGGCCCAGCGAAGACGCATCGAACTGGAGAAGGCCAGTCCGGAACTGCCCGAAATATCCATCATGATTCCTGCCCACAATGAGGAACTCGTGATTGCCAGAACCCTGGATGCGCTGCTGAATCTCAATTATCCGCGTGAAAGAATTGAATTTCTGGTTATCAACGACGGCAGCACCGATCAAACGGCCCGTATTGTCGAGGCAATTACATCCCGGGATGACCGGGTTCGTTTGTTCAATGTTCCCGAAGCCCTGGCGGCTCGGGGAAAATCCGCGGCCCTCAACCAGGGGCTGAAACTCTGCCGTTATGATGTCGTTGGCATTTTCGATGCCGACAATACGCCTGAGCCGGATTCGATCATCCATCTGGCCCGTCAGTTGGCTGCCGATGAAAGACTGGGGGCAGTGGTCGGTAAATTCCGGTGTATCAACAGGAAGAAAAATCTGCTGACCCGTTTCATCAATATCGAGGGGCTGGCTTTTCAGTGGATTATCCAGGCGGGCCGCTGGCATCTGTTTCACATGGCAACCCTTCCGGGCACCAATTATCTTATGCGGCGCGCGTTGATCGAAGAACTGGGCGGTTGGGATACGGAAGCCCTGACCGAAGATTCGGAACTGTCCATTCGGATTTATGAGGCGGGGTATCTCATCAAGTTTGTTCCTTATGCCGTCACCTGGGAGCAGGAACCGGAAACACTGCGGGTGTGGTTCAAACAGCGGGTGCGATGGGCCCGTGGTAATAATTATGTCCTCGAAAAGCATATCTCCCGGATATTCAAAATCAGGCCGCGGGTGGTGGGCATGGAATTGTTTTATACCATGGCCGTGTATTATATCTTTTTTCTGGCGATCCTCCTTTCGGACCTGTTGTTCGGTCTGGCGGTGCTGGGCTGGATAGCAATTCCCGTACCGGGGCCGTATGCGGAAGTTTGGTATTTCGCCTTCGGTCTGTTTACACTCGAGCTGATCATCGCATTGTCCCGCGAGCGGGAGGACACACCGCTCAATATCGTGCTGATTGTTCTGTCATATTTTACATACTGTCAGCTCTGGATTGCCGTGGTGCTGAAAGGCATTTATGATGATTTCATTTTACGGCGCGAACACAAGTGGGACAAAACCCGGCGGTTTGCCGTCGATCTGCAGGAATGCAAGCAACTGATTGAAGGTTAACCACTTCATCCATGGAATGATCTCGGAAATATTGCAATGAATCTACCCATTCAGACATCTTCACCACCGAACATTCCGCTTAGCCGGGAAGATTGTCTCTCGTGTATCGAGATCGGTAAAGCCTTGACATCCGAACTGGAGCCCCGGCGTTTTTTTCGGAAAATGCTCCAGAAAGTATCCGAACTGCTTCCTGCCGAGAATTGGTCGCTGTTGCTGGTGGATGAAGCGACGGGAGAGCTGCGGTTCGAGGTCTGTGTCAATATGAGCCTGGATACCGTCCAGCATATCCGGTTGAAGATCGGCGAAGGCATTGCCGGGCAGACGGTTCTTCGCAAAAAAACCATGATTGTTGAAAATGTCGAATCCAGCCCCGATTTCTGTTGCCGGGTGGATCGTGTTTCCGGCATGACGACCCGGTCGCTGATCGCCGTGCCGCTGGTGTATGGCGATAAATGCTCCGGTGTCATCGAACTGGTGAATCCTGCCAGCACCGGCGAACGAACCGTCTGCTTGTTGTCGGTCATTGCGGATTATGCAGCGATTGCCGTGGAAAACATGAGGCGGTATGCGCAAATTCATGATCTGACCATTCGTGACAATCTGACCGGGCTGTATAACACCCGTTTTCTCTATCGCACCCTCGGCACCATGATTGCGGAAAGAAGAGCCGGCAAGGTGCCGTTGTCTCTGCTTTTCATGGATGTCGATAATTTCAAGCAAGTGGTGGATTCTTACGGACATCTGAAAGGGAGCCAGGTGCTTTGTGAAATCGCCGATACCCTGCGAAGCTGTATTCAGGAACCGGCCTTTGGCGTGGCGTATGCGGGGGACGAGTTTGTGGTGGTGCTTCCTGATATGTCCAAAACCGCAGCAAGGCGGATAGCCGATGAAATTTGTAGAAAAATTGATGACGCCCGATATCTTTGCGATCACGGATGCAACATCCATATCGGTGTCAGCATCGGACTGGCGTGTTTTCCCGAAGATGCCGGAGATATTCAGGAATTGCTTTCGCTTGCCGACGGTGCGCTGTTTCGAATGAAAGCAAGCGGTAAAAACGGTGTGCTGGCCGTGGGATAGTTCAACTGTCCTGCATAGTAAGAAACTATAGACTTTCAGAAAATTCATTTCGCAAGGCAACAGGGAGGGAATAGGCCTTTTCGGCCATTCCCGACCGATAACGCCGCGGAATTATTTTTCTGAAAGTCTATATCCGCTGAGATCAGCGTCACAGGGAACATCAAGGATATCCAATGGAAGATCATGCATTAGATGGACAGAATGACAAGAAATTTTTGATTATCGGTGATGCAAGGGTGCTGCATACAAAAGCACCGGCCATTTTTTCCGCGATCATGGAAAAGGCCGGAGTCACGGGCAGTTATGAGCCATTTGTGGTCGCTCCCGGAAAGCTCGGCGATGCCATCAAGGAAATCAGACAGATGAATATTGCTGGTGCCAATGTCACGATTCCTTATAAAGAGTCGATTGTGCCCTATATGGATGAGTTATCTGAAGGCGCAACCATCATCGGTTCCATCAATACCATTGTTTTGGCCGGCGGCAAACTGAAAGGCTACAACACGAATGCCATCGGTTTTATGGATGCACTCAAGGATGCCAATCTGGATATGACCGGCAAATCAGCCCTGGTTTTCGGAACGGGCGGGGCGGCCAGAGCCGTTGTCTTCATTCTCAACTGGGTGCGTGCCCATCCGATTTTCATCACGGGCCGCAATCCAAACAAAATCGATGCCATCACGAAAAAAATCGGCGGTGAGGCCGTTTCCCTGAGCGGACTGTCGGAGCGATCTTTTCCGGTCAATCTGGTGGTCAATGCCACATCGGTATCCAGCCCGGTCGAATCTTCGGGGTTGGCCGAAATGGTGGAACGGCTTCAGTTACCGAATTGTGAAATGGTGATCGATCTGAATTACGGCCGCTCCCGAAATATCTGGCAGGAAATGGCGCAGCGTAGAGGCATTCCGTTTATGGACGGCCTGTCTTCGCTGGCCAATCAGGCCAAGCGCACCTTTGCCCTGTGGACGGGTATTCAGGTCAGCCATGAAGTGGTGCTGGCGGCCATGCAAGATTTGCCTGCCGCCTTCTAA
>CAZBUL010000090.1:0-3540 GCA_964495045.1 uncultured Desulfobacterales bacterium
AAGATTTGTAAGTCCATTACCATTCCAGATTCAGGCAGGGTCGCGCTGTTTCGAAAATGTCCGGAGCTCGGACCGAAAATTCTATTTTTCAGTGGCGGGAGTGCGCTGAAAAATCTCAGCCGGGAATTGATCGACTACACACACAACTCGATTCATATCATCACGCCTTTTGATTCGGGTGGCAGCTCGGCTCCCTTGAGACAAGCCTTTGGCATGCCGGCTGTGGGAGATATCCGAAATCGTCTGATGGCTTTGGCAGATCAGAGCTTTCAGGGCAATCCGGAAGTATATCGGCTTTTTGCCCATCGTTTGTCCAAGCAGGCGGACGCCCATGAACTGCGGCAGATTCTGCAAGAAATCATCGGCGGACATCATGAATTGATCCTGCGCATCCCTCACCCCATGCGAAAGATCATTCGTCATCATCTGGATTATTTTTATCGCAATATGCCAGAGTCGTTCGATTTGAAAGGAGCCAGCATCGGCAACCTCGTTTTGGCTGGCGGGTACCTCAGTTACGACATGCATCTCGATCCGGTCATCACCATCTATTCGAAACTGGTTCAAGTTCGGGGAACGGTTCGGCCGGTCGTCAACTCACCGATTCATATTGCGGCAGAACTGCAAAACGGGGAAATGATCCTGGGTCAGCATCGGATCACCGGAAAGGAATGTTCTCCCCTGAAAGTCGGAATCAAGGACATTCATCTGACATCGACGCTGGATCGATTCACGCCCGTAACCGTTGCCATCCGGGAGAAAATGGTGGATTTGATTCGTGAGGCCGATTTGATCTGCTTCCCCATGGGCAGCTTTTTCTCGAGCATCGTTGTCAATCTCTTGCCTCAAGGGGTGGGACAAGCCGTTTACCAGAATTCCTGCCCCAAAATATTCATTCCCAATATGGGATATGATCCGGAACTTCGGGATGTTACGGTGATGGATCAAATTCAGATATTATTGAAACATCTTTTAAAAGACTGCGATGAAAGTGCATCCTCTCAAGAAGTTTTGACATACATTTTGATCGACGAAACCAGAAAGGATTTCCCCGATGACGCAGAACGCGATATACTGGAAAACAAAGGCGTTCACATATTGAGGATGGATTTGGTCAATTCCGGAAACAACACGCTGATCGCTGAGAAAAAACTGATCCCCATTCTGCTCTCACTGGCTTAAACGATGCGTATTTCCGAAACCGATTTTTGCTTCAATACGTGAAGTTGATGGCCGCTCTCAGTCGATAGTCCGATATGATGGGGGTTCCTCTGGCATTCATCACTCGTGATGCAGCAATGATGTCCGCCGTCGATCGATTGCATGCCATAGGAATATCGTTGATAACCGCCGTCCTCAGCACAGCAAGCGCATCTACTCTGTCGGTATCGGATAGCATCGGATCCCAGAAATAAATGACGACATCGATTTTCCCTTCATCCATCAATGCACAAATCTGTTCCCCATAGCCATCGGGCTCGGACTGTACTTGTTGAATCGAAGGCATCTGATGACAGGTGCTTTTTTGCAGCAGTATTTTTTCCAAGAGATTCCCAATCGGACCGATGCCGATAATCTGATGTTTCAACAATATGGCGTAATTTCTTTTCGCCCAGTCGATCATCTCGTTTAGCCGATTACCATGCGCAGCCATGGCAATGCGTTTTTGTGTATGCATCCAACGCCATCCTATGGTGAGAGGAATTTAATCGAACCGTTTACAGCTTTCATCATTTGCTGTATTTTTTCACCTCAATGTTAAAGAATGATGTGAAAATGATTAAATTCATGTTAAACGCTCATGAATCATGCTCGCTTTTACCCCCAGCATGATTCATTTTTCTTTCCGCTCAAATCTCTCTCATACAGGAGAAAGCAGATGATCTGTAACAGAATCACCCATTCCTCTCTTAAATGGCTCGTGGCGGCCGTCATCGCTGTAAACTCTGCTTTGTTTTCGAATGCAATCGCCGCAGAGAAGGCCAAAAACGTCATCATTCTGATTGCCGACGGCTGTTCAAGTGAGCAATACACATTCGCCAGATGGTATAAAGGAGATGCCCTGTCGCTGGATGCCATCCATGTGGGCGGTGTTCGAACATATATCGCCGATTCCGTAGTGGCCGACTCTGCGCCCGCTGCATCGGCCATGGCCACCGGTCTTCGAACCAGCGACAAATTCATCAGCGTGGGGCCCCATGACAAGACATTGCCCTGTGTGCCGACGCCGAATGCAGACATTCAATACAAGCCCATGGCGACCGTGCTGGAAGGCGCCAAACTGCTGAAGAAAGTTACCGGTGTGGTTTCCACTTCCCGGGTTTCCCACGCGACGCCGGCTGCATTCGTATCCCATTCCGCATCCCGGAATCTGGAGCAAGATATCATGGAGCAGGCCGTCTATCAGAATATCGATGTGGTATTCGGCGGGGGAAAAGGTCTGATGTTGCCAAAAGAGGCCAACGGCAAACGGCCGGACGGCGAAAATCTGATGTCCGTCATCCAGGATCGGGGATATCAGTTTGTCGAAACCCGAGAAGGCATGGCCCATGTTAAATATGGAAAAGTTTTCGGATTGTTTGCGGACAGTCATCTGGATGCCGAAATCGACCGAGCCCGAAATCACCCTTCCCAGCCTACATTGCGGGAAATGACCGAAAAAGCGATTGAAATCCTTTCACAAGACAAACACGGCTTTTTCCTGATGGTGGAAGGCAGCCAGATTGACTGGGCCTGTCATGCCAATGATCCTGCGTATCTCCTTGGCGATATGCTGGCTTATGATCAGGCGGTTGAAGCAGCTCTCGATTTTGCGAAAAAGGATGGGCGAACGCTTCTGATTGCACTTTCCGATCACAATACCGGCGGATTTTCCATCGGCAATGGGGTCAGCAACGGAAACTACAGCCAGATGAAACAGGATGCTTTATTGAATCCGTTTCGCGGCATGAAAAGTACGGCAGGGGAAGTGTGGAATAAAATAAAGGACAACCAGACACCGGAGCAGGTGATCCAGGTTATCCATTCGGATTGGGGATTGGCAATCACCGCGGATGACGCATCCGCTGTCCTCAAGCTGGCTGAGAAGTATAAGAATGAACCGTTTTATGCCATCGGCGAATTCCTCTGTGCAAAATATACCATGGTCGGATGGACGACGCACGGGCACTGCGGCGGTGATGTTCCTCTGTTTGCATTCGGTCCGGGCAAACCGGCCGGTCTTCTGGAAGCGCCGGATATCGCCAGGGTCTGTGCCAGAAGCATGGGGTTGAATCTGAACCGGCTGAATCAGCGCTTGTTTGTGGATGCCGCCAACGCATTCGATGGGGTTCATATCGACATGTCACACCCCGAAAATCCTGTGGCACAAATTGTTTTTCAGGGAAAAACCGCACGGCTTCCCATCAATAAAAACCTGATCGAGATGAACAACAAGCTTTACCGACTGGAAGGGGTCGTTGTTTATGCTCCCGAAACCCAAAAAGTTTACATCCCGCAGCAGGCGGTTCAGTTGATCAAGGGGATGAAGCGGAACCTGCC
>CAZBUL010000090.1:3640-12116 GCA_964495045.1 uncultured Desulfobacterales bacterium
ACTGAATTTTGCGGATTCCCAGCCGATCATCGCCTTTTTTCTCGATGGTCCCCAGCCGTATCGATGAATTCGACCCGATTTGGCGATCACCCGATGACAGGGAACCAAATATGCCACCGGATTGGCAGCGATGGCATTGCCGACGGCCCGGACAGCCTTGGGGCGGCCGATGCCGGCGGCAATGGCCTCATAACTGACCACACTTCCGGGAGGAATCCGCAGCAGTGCCTGCCAGACGGATATCTGAAAATCCGTTCCTTTCATCAAAATTTTCAGGGGAGTGGAATCACGGGAATGATCCGGTTCGAAAATGCGATTCACAAGGATGCCCGTTTCCGTTTGGTTTTCAGATAGCATGGCACCGGGCCAAAACCGCCGAAACCGATCGAGGGCAAGGTCGCGGGAATCATGGGGTTCAACAAACCCAAGGTATGGGATGCCGCTTTCCGTTTGCACCAGAAAGCATTCTCCGAATGGTGTGGGGTGAAACCCATATATCATCTTCATGTCCGGACCCAGCCGCTTGAATTCTCCGGGTGTCATTGTTTCAAGATGAACAGACGGGCCGTTCATACAGCGGGTGTCTAATTGTACCGACTTCGAAGATGTATCGAACAGCCTCCGGCCTCTGGACTCAGCCATTTTGCTGCGGGCATGATCCTGAGTCAAAAACTGAAAAAAACGGTTCGGTCCAACACCCGCCCAGCATTCGAACAAGTTCTCTAAACGGTCATCGCTCCATTGCAGGGTTTCAATAATATGATCCAGAACAGCTTGTGGCTTGGCATTGTCCGGTACCGATTCGATCGCTTTTCTTACTGTCAGGTAATCCTCTGCCAACTGGGAAAAATCATTTATTCTCATTCATGGCATCCTTGTTTCAATTCAGTTTACCGGTCAATAGAAAATTTCCAGATACAATCTGCATTTTGCACAGCATGGGAACAATGTCAATCGGCGGCAGAGCATGGGGGTCATTTCTTTCAATAACATGAAGACTGATGTAAGCGTTCATCTCCTCACCCCAGCGGGGGGATGTCGGGAGGGGGAGCGAACGGTTACAGACTGATAAATATTGTTTGACAGTCTGCTCGGGTTTGCTTTACCTTATATAAAATGTTGTGAACGTTAGGGGTGCCCATACAATGCAACGGAAAACGGGCTGAGAACATACCCTTGAACTTGACCTGGATAATGCCAGCGTAAGGAAACAGGATGCTTGATAAAAGCAGGTGAAACGTTTCTTACGCGTTCATCTGCTTTTTTATTTGGAGAGAAAGAACTTATGAGTACAATTATCGATGCGGTGAAGGAAGGAAATATTCCGTCATACATTTTCCGGCTTTCGGAAGCCGAGGGCATTGAACCATCATCATTCATGAAAAGTATTCTGCAAGGGCATATCGTTGTTCCCCGAAACAACCGGCATGAAACCCTGACCGCCATTGCCATCGGGAAAGACACCCGTGTTAAGATCAACGCCAATATCGGCACATCACCGGCCAGTTGTGATTTCGGTATGGAAATCAAGAAACTCGATGCCGCCATTGCGGCCGGTGCGGATGCCGTTATGGATTTATCCATTGCCGGAGATACATCCGCTTTCAGAAAACGCATTCTGGAATCATACAACATCACCGTGGGAACGGTGCCGATTTATGATGCCATGATCGGACTGAACACCACAAACAAACTGAGCTTTTCGCATTTTTTACGCGTTGTGGAAAAGCAGGCGGATGAGGGTGTCGATTTCATGACGATCCATGCGGGTTTGCTGCGCCGGCATCTGCCGTTCATCGAACAGCGGGCACTGGGCATTGTCAGCCGCGGCGGTGCCATCATGGCCCAGTGGATGAAACATCAGCAGCAGGAAAGTTTTTTGTATGAGCATTTCGATGAAATTCTGGCTGTTGCCAATGCCTACGATGTCACGCTTTCCATCGGAGACGGATTGCGCCCTGGCTGCACCCATGACGCCAACGATGCGGCACAGTTCGGAGAGCTTGAAATCATCGGGGAGTTGGTGCAGCGATGCCGCCAGGCCAACGTTCAGGTCATGGTCGAAGGGCCGGGGCATGTGCCTCTGAATCTGATCGAAGAAAATGTCCGCAAGGAAAAAGAAATTTGTGACGGTGCGCCGTTTTATGTGCTGGGGCCGCTGGTCATCGATTATGCGGCCGGATACGATCATATCGCCGGGGCCATCGGCGGTGCATTGGCGGGAATGTTCGGTGCGGATTTTCTCTGTTATGTTACCCCGGCCGAGCATCTTCGATTGCCGACGATCGAAGACGTCCATGAGGGGGTCATCGCATCCAAAATTGCCGCCGCCGCCGCAGACCTTGCCAGAAAACGGCCCGAATCCTTATCTCGGAATCTGGAGATATCCAGGGCCAGGCGGCGTTTCGACTGGGCCGCCCAGAAAGAATTGTCCATCGATCCTGTCAAATTTGGCTGTTACCTCGAAAAAGTTCAGACCGTTTCAACCGGCACGGAAACCGATTCGCCCTGCTCCATGTGCGGAGAATGGTGCGCCTTGAAACGTCTTTAACCATAGGAAAATTTGTATGAATATCACATATAGAACCGTTTGGGCGGATGTCTTGGCCATTCGTGAACAGGCCCCGCTGGTTCACAACATCACCAATTATGTTGTGATGAACACCACTGCCAACGCGCTGCTTTCGATCGGCGCCTCTCCGGTCATGGCCCATGCCCAAGAGGAAGTTGCCGATATGGTCGGTATTGCCAAAGCACTGGTTATAAACATCGGAACCCTGAGTGAAAAATGGATTGTCGCCATGCAAAAAGCCATGATACAGGCAGGAAACTCAGGCGTGCCGATCGTTTTGGATCCGGTTGGCGCCGGAGCCACGTCTTACCGCACAAAAACAGCATTGCAACTGCTTTCGGCGGCACCGGTCGCCGTCATCCGGGGAAATGCTTCCGAGATTGGTGCTCTCACACAAGATATCGTGACAACCAAAGGGGTGGACAGTTTGTCCGGGCCGGAATCCGCTTTGAATGCCGCAAAGGAACTGTGCAGTAAATATGGTTCTGTGGTTTGCATCACCGGAGAAACCGATATCATCGTTTCACCAGACCAGACCGCCAGAATCATGAATGGACATCCCATGATGCCGCGGGTAACGGGTCTGGGATGCACGGCCTCTGCCCTCTGCGGCGCCTTTCTGGCGGTGAATGCCTCGGCTTTTGCCGCAGCCGTCCACGCCATGGCGGTGATGGGAATCGCCGGTGAAATGGCGGCGGCACAGGCCAACGGGCCGGGAAGCCTTCAGCTTCACTTTCTCGATATTCTGTATTCGCTCACCGAAGCGGACCTTCAAGCACGGATGAAACTGGTGATATGAAGATCGACGGCATTTATCTGGTGACTGATCGTTCTTCCTTGTCCGGGAAATCTTTGGAGGATGTGATTCTCGACGCTATAACCGGCGGAGTGGCCATGGTTCAACTGCGGGAGAAGCATGTCTCCACCCGCTTTTTTATCGAAGAAGCCCGGCGTGTAAAGAATATCCTTGCTCCATTTTCCGTGCCGCTGATCATCAACGATCGGGTGGATGTGGCGTTGGCGGTCGGGGCGGATGGCGTTCACATCGGACAGGACGACATGCCTTACCCCATTGCCCGCAAACTGTTGGGGCCCGATGCCATTATCGGTTTGTCGGTGGAGACTCCGGAGCAGGTGGCCGCTGCGGAAGATTTCGATGTCAACTATCTGGGGGTCAGCGCCATTTTTGCCACACCGACCAAGACTGACACGCGTGCGCAGTGGGGGCTGGACGGTCTTCGGAAAGTCCGGGCCATGTCGTGCCATGCGTTGGTGGCCATTGGCGGGATTCATGCCGCCAATGCCGCCGATGTCATCGAGGCAGGGGCGGACAGTTTGGCCGTGGTTTCCGCGATTTGCTCAGCGTCCGATCCCCGAAAAGCAGCAGAACATTTGCGGCGGATAGTTGTTGAAACGAGAGGTTCAAAATCTGCATAAACAATCTCCGTTCCGATGATACCTTGGGAACTGCGGCATGGTGGCTGACCATCTTCTCCCAATGAGGATAATTTCGATACTCGAGGAGTAACAATGAAATATTATAGGCTGTTGACCATTGCCGGCTCGGACAGCGGCGGCGGCGCTGGAATTCAAGCGGATATCAAGACATTTTCTGCCCTGGGATGTTATGGCATGTCCGTCATTTGTGCACTGACCGCCCAAAACACACGTGCCGTCACGGGGATTTATCCAGTGCCCCCCGAATTCATCGCCCTGCAGATCGATGCGGTCATGGAGGACATCGGTGTCGATGCCGTGAAAATCGGGATGCTGCATTCCCGGGAAGTGATCACAGCCGTTGCGGAACGGCTGCGGCATCATCGGGCTCCCCATATTGTTGTGGATCCGGTGATGGTTTCCACCGGCGGGGATAAACTGCTTCAGGATGATGCCATCGATGCATTGAAAACCATTCTTTTTCCACTTGCGGCCGTCATCACGCCCAATTTGCCGGAAGCCGCCGTGCTGCTCAACCGGCCCATCGAAACACTGGTGAATGCCGACATGGATCAACTGGAAACCGCATGCAGGCACCTCTCCTTGTTGGGTGCGAAGGCGGTTCTTCTAAAAGGCGGGCATGGAAAATCCGCTCAGGTGACCGATTTGCTTTACCAAACAAAGGAAGATTTCTTCAAACATATTGCGTCCACCCGGATCGACACCCCCAACACACATGGCACCGGCTGCACGCTATCGGCTGCGATCGCCGCCTATCTGGCAAAAGGATTACCGATCGAAGAGGCCGTCTTTCAGGCAAAAACTTATCTCACCAAAGCTCTGGAATCCGGTGCGGCGTATCGATTGGGAAGTGGGCATGGCCCGGTGCATCATTTTCACGGCGTTTGGGAATAAGCCGACCGTAATCATTCACATCCTCGAAGATACACGGAAAATCGTCTATGATATTTTGAACCAGATATATGTCTTGCCGGAAATGATCACTTGATGAAAATCATGGACAATCCGGTGAAGCATGGCCAGACCCAGTCGATCCAGATCGGATTCTTCGGCGGCCATCATATCGGTGGGCATCCGGATTTCTCTGATATCCTCCATACGCCTGCCGTAAATGATTTCCACGAACAAATCATCATCCCGGTTACTGATCCGCAGAACAACGGCTTTCGAGGTGTCTTTCGATATTTCCGCTCGGGAAAAGTGTACGAAAATTTCCTCACAGGCCAGATGAAGATTCCGGACCAGCTCTCTGGAAATATCCAACTTATCGGCACACTCCTGAATACGATTCGCCAGAATCGGCAGATTTTCCAAACCAGAGGATATGAGGGCGGAAAACCCCCGTTTTTCCTGAATCCGGAAGAGTACGCTCAGACTGACGGCGGTCAGCCCTCCGGCAGCTACGGCATTGTTGAGAAACACCGACAGTGTATCAGGAAAAAGTTCAGGGAAGAATCTGCCGGATCCGGCAATAATTCCGATGCAAAGGGAAATGCCAACCAGCAGGCCCGAACGGTGGGTCATGCCATGGGAAAAGACAAGTTCAAATCCTGATGGAAACATCATGGCCGCCAGGCCCATGAGAAACCCGCCGAATACCGGAGTCGGCAGATGAACCAGAAACATGCTGATTTTTGGCATAAAGGGCAGGACGATGAGCATCAATCCACCGCAGATACCTACCGATCGGCTGGCCACACCGGTGATTTTCTGAACGGAAATATTCTCGGAATATGTTTCATTGGGTATTGTTCCCAATATGCCGCTGATCATGTTGCCCAACGCATCCCCATACAGCGTTCCCTGAACGACCCCATAATCGATTACACGATGTTCTCGGTGTGAAACCTGCTGCAAGGCCATGCTGTTCCCAATGGCCTGAACCCCGTTGATGACCGTCAGGACGGCCAGTACGGACATCAACGGAAGATAGTCCATTTTAAATTCATGGATCAAGCCGGGCCATGTTCCTTGAAACCAGCCGATCCAGGGGTATATGGACAGATCATGATCATGAAAGAAACCGAAATACCAGGAGATGATCAAACCGGCGATCATCCCTAAAATGGGCGCCCAGATGCGTAGGGAACGTTTTCCGAAAAGAGATATTCCCAACAATATCCAGAGGGTGACAAATCCGGTCAGAAAGTTCTCCCAGGTGCCGGAAAAGGCATGTCCGGTTTCTCCCACCCACTCGGAAATACTGACAGGTATCAGGCTCAACACCACAAGAAAAAGAATCACCCCGCCCACGGCCGGTGTGATGATGTGGCGAAGAAATCTTAGAAAATAGGCCATAATGATTTCGATGGGTGCCACCAATATGCTCAATGTTCCCAGAAGCGGATAACCTCCCACCTTGAGAATTTCCAGGCTGCAGGACAGATAGGCGGCGGAACTGCCCATGAACATGGCATACCCTGAACCGAACCAGCCGATCCGTATCACCTGGACGAGGGTGATCAGACCGGAGGCCACGCCGGCAGCCAGTGAAGCAAAAAGAATGTGCTCCATGGGAACCCCCGCTTTTTTGCCGATGATGACGGGCAAAATGGTGATTTCACCGTAGATCAGCATCACATGCTGGATTCCCATCATCAGGATCATCCACAGCGGTGGCTTTTCATTGACATCATACAAAAGTTTACCGCCTTGTCCACTCATCAGCCAAAAAACCTTTCATCCCTGGAATAATTACACTGTATGACACAGGCTGCCATTATGGAATAGGCAGCCGATCTGCATGACCATCAGCATTCTCCCCTGTTTCCATCAGCGATTCCATGTTATCGGAGACCACGGAAAACCGCTGAACCCGGCGCAGAAAAGATATCGCGTTTTGAACATCATCAAACGTGCCGACCAGCACATAAATGGTTCGTCGATACCATGTTCCCGCTTCCATAAATTCGTCGGTATCCCAGAGATTGATTTTCCGTGTTTTTTCTTCCGCAGAGCCCTGATCTGCGAAGTTGTACCAACTGATATATGCTGGAGACAGGGTAAAAAATGCGATGGCATAACGAAGATCGGTACTGGCCGTGATGATGGCGCCTTCATCGATTTGCCGGGTGTCGTACTGTCGATTGGCCGGCATGGGAATTTCCTCGGTGCCGGCTTCGGCCGTATTGACGAAGAATCTGCTGGAGACATCGATATTCAGGTAGGCAGTTACCCATTCCCTGAAATAATTCGTGGATTCGGCAGGCTTATACCCCACGGTATAAGAAATGATTTTGTGTTCGGGATACATTAAAAATTTGGCCTGCCGGTCGAATTCTCCGCCGTACAGAACCGGATTGTTGGCTCCGCCGCCATAACTTCGCGGGTCCCATTGCAGGGGATAAGAACGGGTGTAAATGCTCTTTTTAGTCATCTGTAAATCAGCGATGGGGCTGCCATGATACATCCTGTCTCCGGCTTCGGTGGGGCCGAACTCGAAATCACCGAGTCCGGGCTTGAAAAGCGCTGTCTGGAGTTCCCGGCCGCAATCGTAATGATTCAGGAATTGTTTGCCGTTCCACCAAAGCGCATAAATGACGCCCCCCCATGACAAATCGACACTGATAGCCATGTTTTTATGAGCAATCTCAACCAGAACCGGATTGTGCTGTTTGCCCTCGCCATCCTTTTCTCCAAAACGGGGATATCCGTATCCCAGCACTTCATCGTTTTCATAATCCGAAAACAGCTCGCCGTAAAACGCTGTCAGATGATCGATGGGGTTGTTTTTCACCATCCGGTAGATGGGGGCCAATGCATCACCAGCCGATATATAAGGATATCCCAGCAGCATTTCTGCCCGGTATCCAGGCAAATAGGAACTGTTGGCATCTATATGGTCCATGTTCGAATCCTCGGACAGCAGCCGGTAAAGGGATTGTGTGCCAAATCTGGAGGACGCATTCACGTAATACAAAACACCTTCATAATCCGTATCTTTGGGCAGGCTCTCCGAAGCCCCCTGGACGGATGTCATGTGATCGCCACCCGGCCCGAAATTGGGCATCCAGTAACGAATCAGGGGGGTGAGTATTGTATTGACCCCGAAAGCATTGTCCGCCGTATCGGTCGTCCGGTTGAAAAATTCCAATTCTTTCGGCAAATGCCGATCATCTTCGGATGTTCCGGTCGATCCACCCGGTAGATGACCCGGTGGGGTGATATCCACAAAAGCATAGGCATTGAAGGAACAGAAAATCCATATTAGAATGGAAAAACAATGGACATGTGTCAACAGACCGGACAGAGGGAACCTGTCCGGAGCCGCTTTTGAATGCATCATTCTCGATCTTTTCATAAGCTTTTCCTCTCTTTCGTGAATTGACTGCACGGTTCCGATTAAAGCCGAAAGAAAGCGGAAACCATAAACTGCATCATGGTGTGAACTATATACATTCAGAAAAATAATTTCACTGAGTTATACTACGAGCGGGAACAATCTGC
>CAZBUL010000091.1:0-12043 GCA_964495045.1 uncultured Desulfobacterales bacterium
CATCGACGTCAATCTTGACCCTGCAAAAGGTTCAGAAACCGGGAAAATTCGACCATGCGTGATATAGACTTTCAGAAAATTCATTTCGCAAGGCAGCAGGGAGGAGATTATACTGTAGTATATCTCCGACCGATAACGCCGCGAAATTATTTTTCTGAAAGTCTATAGTTACTAACAACACGTATAATGCGCGTGTTCCAGTCATCCAGGTGGTCCCGTTAACAGCATGGAGTGAAAAAAAAGCCAGCATCATCACGAATGCGGAAATTGTTCCATCGTCGCATAACGGGTTAACCAAAAAAACTGTGGCGGATTGCCTTCAAACTCGTCCTATTGATCACCGTTCCCGATTAGTCAAAGTACGAGGTGAGCTGGAAGACGATCTCATGGCAAAAATTGACGCTGCATTAAAAATTGTTTTCGACCTCGCTTAGGGCTGGTGCCAGAATTTAGGGAAACGGAAATTAGCGATGTACCGTTAAGGGATCAGGAGTACAGTGTCCAAATATCCCGCAATCAAGTCTCGTAGAGACGATCGAAAATAGCCCGGCAATTCATTGCCGGGCGAAATGCCAGAAAAATGTAACAAGTCCAGTAAGGACGACAGAAAAAGCCGCATCGAAAAGCAATGGTATATTGATAATTTCAGATTCCCTTAAACTCAAAGGGCATATAGATTTTCAGAAAATTCATTTCGCGGCGTTAGGCAACTCAAAAAAAATAATCTACCATGATTCATTAATACTTATTCACATGGATACACAGGATGGACAGGATATAAATCTTTATCATGTATATCCTGTTCATCCATGTGTATTAAAAAAAATTTCGATCTGGGATATTATTTCATGTGAGTTGCCTTATCGGTCGGGAATGGCCGAAACCATGCCTGTTCCACGGCAACCGCTACCGCTACAGAAGCTCCCACCATCGGGTTGTTGCCCATTCCAATAAGCCCCATCATTTCCACATGGGCGGGAACCGAAGATGAGCCGGCAAACTGTGCATCTGAATGCATGCGTCCCATGGTGTCGGTCATGCCGTAGGATGCCGGACCGGCGCCCATATTGTCGGGATGAAGGGTTCTCCCCGTTCCGCCGCCGGACGCCACAGAGAAGAACTTATTCCCCGCAAGGAGGCGTTCTTTCTTGTAAATGGCCATGACAGGATGCTGAAAACGCGTCGGATTCGTGGAGTTTCCGGTAATGGCAATATCAACCGATTCGAGATGCATGATGGCAACCCCTTCACGTACATCATCGGCCCCATAACAATTGACAACGGCGCGTTCGCCTGATGAATAGGCCTTTTTCTTTACCACGGAAACTTTTCCGCTTGCATAATCGAACGCTGTTTCAACATGGGTAAACCCATTGATACGGGCGATGATTTGCGCCGCATCTTTGCCCAATCCGTTGAGAATGACACGCAGCGGAACTTTTCGTGCCTTGTTTGCGGAACGTGCCAGGCCAATGGCGCCTTCCGCCGCCGCAAACGATTCGTGTCCGGCACAGAAGGCGAAACAGGCAGTTTCTTCCTGAAGAAGCATGGAAGCCAGATTGCCATGGCCAATACCCACTTGACGGTCATCGGCCACAGAGCCGGGAATGCAAAACGCCTGAAGCCCTTCGCCCAGCGTCTTTGCAATATCGGCTGCATTGCTTTGCCCCTTTTTAATGGCAGCAGCGGCGCCAATCAGATATGCCCATCCCGCATTTTCAAATGCAATCGGCTGAATATTCTTGACGATATTTTTGACGTCAACGCCTTTTTCGATACACACCTTCTCGGCATCTTCCAAGGAGGGTATTCCATACCGGGCGAGAAAAGGGATAATCTGATCGATTCTTCTTTCGTATCCTTCAAATAGTGCCATTTTCAGCTCCTTATGCTTTCCGGGGATTGATGGTTTTTACGGCGTCTGCAAAGCGGCCATAGGTGCCGGTTGCCTTGTCAAGAGCACTTTGTGCGTCCATGCCTTTTGCAATACTATCCATCATAACGCCCAGTTGGACAAATTTATACCCGATGATTTCACTGTCGCTGTCGAGAGCGATTTCCGTAACATACCCTTCCGCCATTTCAAGATACCGGGCGCCTTTTTCACGGGTGCCATACATGGTGGCGGTCACACTTCTAAGGCCTTTTCCCAGATCTTCAAGGCCAGCGCCAATGGGGAGCCCGCCTTCAGAAAAGGCGGTTTGCGTACGGCCGTAAACAATTTGAAGGAAAAGCTCGCGCATGGCCACATTGATGGCATCACACACCAGATCGCTGTTCATCGCTTCCAGAATCGTTTTGCCGGGCAGAATTTCGGCCGCCATAGCCGCGGAATGCGTCATACCGGAACAGCCGATTGTTTCGACCAGTGCTTCTTCAATGATGCCGCTTTTTACATTCAGCGTCAGTTTACAGGCTCCCTGCTGAGGGGCGCACCAGCCGACACCATGGGTTAATCCGAAAATATCCGTGATCTCTTTGGCCCGGACCCATTTCCCTTCTTGAGGAATAGGGGCCGGTCCGTTCTTGGGGCCTTTGGCGACAATGCACATCTGTGCAATTTCATGGGTGCTTTCCACAGGTTGGTTCTCCTTTGGGTAAAATGTTCATCTCTGATAAAATTCATATATGAAAGAGCCATTGCCAGAAAAGAAAAACCCCCATACCCGCCATAATCGTTGCCAGCAGGTTTTTGGTCCACCATCCGACCATACAGGCCCCAATCCCTCCGATAAGGTAGGGATTATGAAAAGACACCATCGGCGTCTGCCCGGATGGATAGATGACGGCGGGCATGATGATGGCGGTCAGCACGGCTGGCGGCACATAGGCGAGTGCTCTGATGAATAAATTCGAGAACGCCATTCGCCCGGATGCCGGATGCATGATATAGCGTATCAAAAATGTGACGGCCGTCATTCCTGTTACCAGATACACTTCGTTCATCTCTTCTTCATCCTTTCCTTGACGAGTTCCAGCCCAATGCCGGCGGCAACGCCTGAAAGTGCGGCAATCATCAGGCCGAGTTTATGGGGAAGGCTGTTTGTCAGCAGGGCGACACTGCCTGCCGTGATGACCGATGCCCACATCGGGCGGGTTGTCAGGTAGGGAATGACAAGGCCGATAAACGTGGCCGGCATGGCGAAATCGAGCCCCCATTTGGCGATTCCCGGAAAGGTTTTCCCCATGGTCAGCCCGATCAATGTGCATAGATTCCAGTTCGTGTACATAAAAACCATGGAGCCAAGATTATAATAATGCGTGTAATCCGAATGGTCTGGATGGCGGTATCTGGCGATCGCTACGGCAAAAGTTTCATCCGTCAGGCCGAAACTCAACAGGATCTTCCAGAAATGGGAGAGCTTTTTGTAATATGGAACCATGGCCGCGCCATATAAAATATGCCTCAGATTGACGATAAACGTCGTGATCACGATGATCGGCCACGCCGTACCCGCAGCCACCAGACCGGCGGCGATAAATTGGGAGGCACCAGCAAAAACGAACAGGGACATCCCCATGGCGGCCCAAAAGCTCAACCCTTCCGTGCCGGCCAGTGCGCCGAAAATAATCCCAAAAGGAATTGCTCCCACCACCAGGGGAAACGTATCCCTGAAACCGGCCATGAATTCGGCGGCCGGCGTGTTATTGGATGCGGCAACTGCTGCGGCTTGCAGCGCTGCCGACGGTGAAGTTTCCACGATGAATTCTCCTTTGACCTGAATCGACGGGCTGAACATACCGCCGTTGGAAAACTGTGCTTGAAATACGATCAAGCCCATTATACACTTTACCATAAAATACTTAAGCACGAAATACACGAAGCACACTAAAGAAAATGGCACCATTTTCTTTAGCTGGGGATAAAATTTAGAAAATATTCGTGATCTTACCGTGAAAATCCATCCATTGGCTGGTTCCCAGGCAGGATCGTGGGGACCAGCCAATACCATTTTCATGTGTGGGGGTGGATTCCAGCATGACTCATGAATGTTTAACCTGGAAAGTACAATAAATATGATGAAAAGAAATTCCTCTATAGCATCGCAAGCGCCGACTTATCGATTTTTCGAATTACTGCTGATTATCGCTTTTTTCTTTTCCGGTGCCACCAGTCTGACATTGGAAGTCGCCTGGTCCAAAGAACTGTCTTATCTGCTGGGCGTGGATATCTATTCGACCACCACGGTCGTCACGTCCTTTATGGCCGGCCTCGGTCTGGGGGCGCTGCTGGCAGCCCGCTTCCCCCAATGGATTCGCCCCTCCCTGAAAACTTATGGTCTGTTACAGGTTGTCATCGGTCTGTGTGCGATCATCTCCATTCCGTTTTTTCGCTTCACGCAGCCGCTTTTCTCTTTTATGTTCGTCCGTCTTGGCTACGACAGCTTGATGTTCTTGTTTGTTCGATTCATCGTGGTTTTTACATTCATGATGATTCCGGTCACATTGATGGGGATGACGCTGCCCGTGGTGGTCAGTGCTTCATATCATCGTGTAAAAAGCCATTATGCTTATCTGGCCGGTAAATTATACGGCGTCAACACCCTGGGAGCGGTTGTCGGCACGCTGATATCCGGTTTTTTATTGATTCCGGCGGTGGGCATTCTCACGTCCTGCCTGATTGCGGGTGCGCTGGATCTGATCATTGGCTGCATCCTGATCTGGAATGTGCATCATCAGAAAGATACACCCCAGAACCATCCCGAGTCATCTACAGAAAAGCGGATTCAACCGGTACCTGTTTCCAGTTTGCCCGCCCGTATCTCTTTGGTAAACTCTTTTTCATGGCCGGCTGCGGTTTTCCTGTTATCCGGTATCAGTGCGCTGGCCTATGAAATTATCTGGTTCCGGCTGCTGGCCAGAATTATCGGCCCATCGGTTCATGCGTTTTCCATCATGCTTTCCATTTATCTGCTGGGTCTGTCTGTGGGGAGTTTGATCGGGGCGGACCTTGTCAGGAGAATCAGGGATCACCGTTTAACGATGGCGGTGCTGTTGGGAATCATCGGATTCATCCCCCTCTCGTCATTGTATTTCATCAACGACCTGCCGATTTGGTACGGCATGTTTTTCGTCCGCTTTACCAGTTCACAGTTTTCGGCAGCGAACCTCGTCATCCAGGCGGTCACCGCCGGGATGTTGATACTTCCGACAACAGTGGCGCTCGGCGCTTTTTTTCCGGTCGTTACCCGAGCCTACACCCTGAAAATGGGCGAAAAACATATCGATGCTTCGGTCGGGAATCTGTATTTTTTCAACACCATCGGCGGGGTCATCGGCAGCCTGGTGTCCGGGTTCTGGCTGATTCCCACCGTGGGCATCAAAACAGCCTTGATATGCAGCGGCGGCTTGAGTGTTGCCATCGCTGTTGCCGTACTGATTGCCGGTACGCAGATATCCGGGTTATCCAAGTTGGTTTATAGTGGTATGGCCACGGCTTTGTTCATTGTTTTTCTGAGTACCAGCCCCGGGATGGATCAGAAAATTCTCAATGCCGGTCTGTATTCCATGATGCTGGAAAAAGAGCACTTTTCCAAAAATATTGCACCGGAAAATCGGAATTTGGGCAATCTCCTTTATTTTCAGGAAGGGATCAACAACAGTGTGGCTGTGGTGGCCAATAAATTCAATGATGGCAATCTCACCCTTCATTTAAGCGGCAGTTGGGAAGCTTCCACGGAAATTCATGGGCGGATTCATTTAAAATTCCTGGCCCATCTGCCGATGCTTTTCGCAAAAAACACAGAAACGGTCGGTGTCATCGGTTTCGGCGCCGGCATTACCACCGGAACAACGCTGCTATATCCCGATGTAAAACGCGTCAATGTGTTCGAACTCGAATCGGCCGTCATCGATGCCCGAAAATATTTCGCCTTTGTCAACAACAAGCCTCTCGAAGACCCCAGAACCCGTCTTTTCATGGTGGATGGCCGCAGTCACATCACTTACGGACAAATCCAATACGATATCATCACTTCCGATCCCATCCATCCTTTTGTGGCGGGTGCCTCCAATCTTTACACCTACGATTACTATCGGATCATGGCGTCGCATCTCAATCCCGGCGGGATATTCTGTCAGTGGATTCCATTTGTCCGAATGTCTTCGGAATCATATAACACCATTCTGAACAGCATGCACCGGGCTTTTCCGCATATAGCGATCTTCTCTTTCTGCGGCGAATCGGTGATCATCGCATCGAAAGAACCGTTGCGGGCAGATTGGAAAACACTGGAAAACCGGTTTTACAGCCCCAAAGTCTATGCCGATCTCAAAATGCTCGACGTCATGACGCCATACAATCTCGTTGTGTTTTTCATCGCTGCCGAAGATCAGATTGACCAGTATCTCTCCACAGTGACACGCATCAACACCGATGATAATGTCTGGTTGGAACACCGCATCCCCATAGACTTTATCGACGCGAAGCGCGGCCTTCTTCATAAGATGCTTTCCGATAAGATTCCACAAGACAACGGCAAATCTCTGGAACAGGTTTTTTCGGGAATTCCCATCGACAAATTGCCTGTTGAGCTGGCGGCTCTCAAAAAAGATGGAGACAATGACTACAAACGCGCCCAGCAGGCGTATGAACGAAATGACCTTGAATCGATGGAGAAATATCTTCGACGGACCCTGGCAGACTACAATTCAAGCTACATTTACCCGGCCGGATTGCAATTGATGGATTATCTTATCGATTCAAACCGTATCGATGAGGTCTTCTCTGTGGCCGCTTACCTTCAAATAAACTTTCCGGCCTTTCCGGAAGCTTATATTACTGAAGCACATGCCTGGGAGAAGTTCGGCGATCATGCCATGGCTGAGCAAACAATGAATCGCGCAAGCCTGTATATGCCCGACCAAAAAGAGATGCTCGAATGGCGAAATCGTTTCAAAAAATCGGCCTGACATCACCTCCCGAATGTTACGGGAAGCTGGCGCCTGGCAACCAGCGAATGGACGTATTTTTCACGATAAAATGGGCGAAATTGGAACCAAACCCCCACAATCATTCCCATAGAGAATAGCTTATGAGCGAACCTGTTTTTCTACCGCGAACGTGTATTCATGTGGCTGCCACTGAAATTTTTCTTCCGGTGGTGACGGCTTTTGTGGAGCATAGCGCTGAGGCCATGGGGCTCGAACACCCCGAAGCGCTCAAGATCATGCTGGCCGCGGAAGAGCTTTTTCTTCATCTGTGCGGGGTTATCATTCCCCAAAGGGGCATTGTCGAGATCCGCTGTTCCCGCATCGGCTCTTTCGTTCAGTGTGATTTTTTGTTTCCCGAAACCCGGATGAACATGCATGCGTTCAATGTGACGGCATCGCCCCGCGGGGTGAGTATTTCGGACATGAACGAAATGCGGTTGATATTGGCATCCCGATCCGTTGATCGATTCGACATCCGACGCAAAGAGAAAATGATGCAGATTTCTCTGATCAAGGAGAAAAAGTATCCGGCCATTGTTCCCACACAGGAAAATCCTCCGGTGGTTACCTGTCGGGAATTCGAGATGATATCCCCCTCACTGGATGAACTGAAATTATTCGCATGGTCAACGGCATCGCGTTACCGTGAAAATGATTTACAAGTATATTATAAACATCCCGGCATGCTGGCAGACATCGTACAATATGGAAGGGGGCATGCTGTCATCGCACGGGGGCCGTCCGGTGAAATCGGCGGGGGGATGGTCTGGTATCAGGTGACCGAAAAGATGGTGATCGCCACCGGTCCCTACGTCCTGGTGGCGGATGACGGGGTCAAGCCGGTCGCCGATGCTTTGATCGAATGCTGCATTCAGGAAGCGGGCAGAACATCGGCTGTCGTGATGATCTGCTATCCGCCAGAATCCATTGATATCGGCGGTTATTTCGAATATCTCGGGCACATCAATCGGTACAATGCCGGGGGGCATTTTCTTTGGAAATCGTCCTGGTTTCGTTTGATACAAGAAGACATGGGCTGTGTGGTGTGGACAACTCCTGAGCTGGAAGGGTTCCTGCGCGACACCTATCACCGTCTGTTCCTGGCCAGGGATATCCATCATGTGACGGATATTGGAGACACCCGAGATGCCTGTTCCGTGTTTTCGACCCAGATTGACCGGCAGCGCTATCAGGCCCGGTTGGATCTGATTTGGCCAGGCCGGGATATCGATGACAATCTCAGGCGGCACCTCGACCTTTTCCATAAAGATAATATTCGAGATGTGATTTTTGAGATCGATATCGGCGTCGCCTGGAAATCGGCAATCATGCCCTTGCTTCTCAAAAACGGATTTCAACCGGTTTTCATTCTTCCATATACAGGCCAGGGCGATGTTCTCGTTTTCCAATTCATTCAACGGTCGTCATGAATCAGATATCGTCACTCCACCACCTGGCGCCCCAATATATTCAGCTTTTTCAGGCGTATATCCCCAGCGAGCCCGATGATGAGCTGAAGAAACGTTTCGGCTGCGCCCACCTGTTTCGGATGAACAACAACGAAAACCCGCTGGGCCCCTGTCCGTCGGCGGTGCGGGTGATCCGGAACTTCGCTCCGCTGCGGGCGTCCGTTTATCCGAGCGGAGATTGCTGGTATCTCAGACAAAAACTGGCCGGGCTGTACAACATGGAACCCGATCAGTTTCTGTTCGGCAACGGCGCCAATGAAGTGATCGCATTCGTTATCAAGGCGTTCTGTCAGCAGGGAGACAACATCATCACCGCCGATAAAACCTTTGCGGTGTATGAATGGGTAGCCGAATTTTCGGGGTTCGAAGCCCGCATGGTTCCCCTGAAAAATTATTCATTCGATGATGATGAAATGATCCGCCGCATCGATGACCACACCAAAATTCTTTTTGTCTGCAATCCCAACAATCCTACTGGCACCTACTGGAATGAGGCCAGGCTGAGGGCCTTTCTGGACCGCATCGCCGGCCGGCAGATCGTCGTTGTAGATGAGGCTTACTGCGAGTTTGTCGAAAAATCGGATTTTCCGGACGGTATGGCCTTGATTCCCGATTATCCGAACCTGGTGGTGTTTCGCACCTTTTCCAAGATGCATGCCCTGGCCGGCCTGCGCATCGGGTATCTGGCCGGTTCCCGGGAAGTGGTGGATATCGTCCGCCGCACCTGTGTGGTGTATTCGGTCAACACGCTGGCGCAGGCCGCTGCCTTGGCGGTGCTGAACGACAGCGGCGAGCATATTCTGCAGACACGGGATCTGGTGCGTCGGCAGAAACGGATGACCACAGAATTTCTGGACGGCCTGGGGCTGACTTATCTGAGCGGAGAAGGGAATTTCATCATGATCCGGCTTCCCATGAGCGACAGCCTGGCCTATCGCAAGCTCATGATGCAGGGAATCATGATCCGTACCATGACGGGATTCCGGTTTCCGAACTGGATCCGGCTGACCTTATCGACCTCGGATGCCATGGACGCGTTCATGGCGGGCCTGAGCAATATCCTCACATGATCTGTAAGGACAACCCCATGACCGATTCGTCCAACCGCTCCCCGGCATTGTATTCCACCGAATTTGTTTCCCTGATCTTCATTCTGTTTTTCGGTTTCTGCAATATGTCCGTTTTTTATAGCTTCTACGGGTATCTGGAACGTCTGGGAATCGCATCCGAATGGCGGGGGGTTATCGTGGGGCTCGAGCCCATGAGTGCGTTTTTTCTGCGTCCGGCGGTCAGTGTCTTCATCCATGCCGGAAATGCCTTGCAGTTTCTCAGAATTTCTATGATTTTGCTGGCAGGGTGTTTGTGCGCCTATATGCCGACGGTGTCGCTGCCGGGCCTGATCCTGCTGAGAATCTGTCATGGCGCGGCATTTGTAACACTGGTTTCGGCCGGGATTGCCTTGCTGGTTCATTTCATCCCCAAGGAGAGAAGCGCTCATGGATTCGGCATTATGAGCCTGTCCAGCCTTGTCCCCTACGCCGTCGCCCCGATGCTGACCGAAATCGCCATTCGTCATTTTTACAACGAAGCCGTCATTTATGCGATGGTCTCGATTCTGGCCGTTCCCGGAATCGTTCTGATATCTGCTGTGGGCACCCGCATTGGGAAAAGGATCGCGCTTATCGATCCGGGTTCACGGCAGCGTCCGACGATGGCGCAACTGGGCAGAAATATCCGCCAGACCCCGGTGGCCCTCATTTTGACGATGAATTTTCTGGTCTTCTTCGTCTATGCCACCGTATTTTATTTCATGAAGACGTTTATGGCCGAACAGGGCATGGCGTCGCAAGTCGGTGTTTTCTTTGCCGTGTCGATGGTTGTGATGATCGTCTTGCGAACCGGTTTAGGGCGATGGATGGATGATGCCGACAAATCCCGGACGATTGCGGCCATGGCGTATTTCATGACCGTTTATTTTGCGGTACTGCCCAGGGTCAATTCATTTCCCAAGCTGATGATCGCCGCTTTTGGATACGGGGTGGCTATGGGATATATGCTTCCCCTGCTCAATGCCCTCATGTTCGAGAATTCTTCCAAACAATTCGAGGGGATTAACAGCAATCTCATGCTTTTCATGATGGACGCCGGCTTCTTTCTCTGTCCGATGGTGATGGGAGGGGTTCTGGCATCCGGTGAAGCCTGTGCGTTTCTGTTTACGATATGTTCCATCATTTCGCTGATTGTTGTGGTGTTGACGGTCTGGCTGATGCGGTGGCAGTCCACCCATTGTTGTCCGGGTGCGAATGGTGCAAATTGAGGCGGTCACCCGTGAAAACCATGTAAGAATATATATGCAGGGTTGGGCGATCGTTCCTGATCCTTCATCACAAGGGAGTTATCGGAACCATGAATGATAACCATTCGAGTCAAGCGGAATCGGCCATCGAGGATTTCGAAGTAGGCAATTTTCGACCCGAAGATGCCGGGGAAATTGTCCGTCTGTTCCACGCTGTCTATGGCGAACACTATCCCATCCGGCTTTTCTACGATCCGCAGGCGATCATCGATGTCAATGCCTCCGGCGAATATTATTCCATCGTTGCCGGGACGGATTCCGGCAAGATCATCGGCATTACCCATTTGTTTCGTTCCACGCCGTATCCTTCGCTGTATGAAAATGGTGTCAGCCTCGTTTTGAAGGAATTCAGAAACACCCGGGCCCTTACGCGCATGAGTGAATATATGTTCAACGAATTCATTCCCCGGCATGACAACATCGAGGAAACCTTCGGTGAAGCAATCTGTAACCATGTTTTCACCCAAAAGGCAGGCAATGCTTTCAAACATATATTTACCGCCCTGGAAATCGCCTTGATGCCTGCCGAATCTTATGCCAAAGAAAAGAGCGCATCCGGACGGGTTGCGGCCTTGTGCGGTTTTCGCTGCTGGAAATCCAACAATCACCGGATTCATATTCCGGCGCCGTATGAACCGGCACTGCGTTGGGTGTATTCCCGCCTCGATGATTCCCGGGATATCGCCATCTCGGATGGATCGCCGCCGTCGGATCAAAAATCCCGCATCACGATGCAGCAATTCGATTATGCCAATGTCGCCCGGATAGCGGTGCATGAAATCGGCGCGGATTTTACCGATGCTTTCACCCGGATCGAGACGGAGGCCATCGTCGGAAAATCCGTGGTGATTCAGGCATGGCTTGATCTGAGAATTCCCTGGGTCGGGTCGGCCGTGGATGCCCTCCGGGAGCAGGGCTATTTTTTCGGAGGCCCGCTGCCCCGATGGTTCGACACCGACGGTTTTCTCATGCAGAAACTGCTGTGCCCGCCCGATTTCGACGGCATTGTCCTCGATGCCGACGATTCCCGGCGGCTATTGGATATCGTCCGCCGGGATTGGGAGCGGACAACATAGGGAGCCGCCATGAAAAAACTGCCAATAGGAATTCAAAGCTTGGAGATCATGCAACCCAAACCCAAATACGTCATTCGGCCAATTGTTCCGGAGCCGGTCTATACCGACCGGGCAGAGCATCTGAGTTACCTGCATCAGGCGGCGTTGAATGCCATCGAACGCCGCAGCATGTCGCTCGTTCTGCTGGGGCAGCGGCGCATGGGAAAGAC
>CAZBUL010000092.1:0-389 GCA_964495045.1 uncultured Desulfobacterales bacterium
CAGCCGTTTGTTAAAACAGCGCCTGTAAATTTAATCGTGGTGGCGGATTACAGCAGAATGGGAAAATACTCCACAGACAAAAAAGAAGCTTATTCCAATGCTGATGCTGGATTTATCGGACAGAATGTTTACCTTTTCTGCGCTTCGGAGGGACTCGCTACTGTTTTCCGGGCATCAATAGATCATCCAGCTCTTGCTAAAGCTATGAAATTGCGTGATGACCAGAAAATATTATATTCACAAACCGTTGGATACGGAAAAAAATAAAAAGGAATGACCATGGGGTTTCAGAAATCAATCAATCTTATGGATTTGCAGGAATTCAGACCAGGAATCAAGAGCATGGCGGAGTTCGGAGAGAAACTGACCATGGCATGCATGGAGATAAG
>CAZBUL010000092.1:406-12013 GCA_964495045.1 uncultured Desulfobacterales bacterium
CATCCCTTTGATCAATGCGGAATCGTACTCGTAGGAAAGATTGAAATGTTTATTGGCGATACCCGTTGCATTTTGGAGAAGATGGACAGCTATTTTATTCCCGCCGGCGTGATGCACGGATGGAAAACCTTCGATGCCCCGGTAAGAATATTGGATGTATCAGCCATCTCTTGATTCTGAAGCCAACAGATGGGAATTATGTGCAGAAGTGCTGTCACAAAAAAATATTGTCGATATTTTAAGTGCGCCATGGAGTTAGAAATTGCAAAAAGATATTTTTCACTTCGATTTTTAGATAAATAAAGGTCGTTCAATTCAGTATTTATAGGGCATTTGAAATTGCTGCTTGACCAGACAACCCCAGCAAAAATCCATCTATAATATTGGATATTATATTCGGAATTGGGCAATCTGTCTGGAAATTGCAACCAAATTGCCTGCATCATCCCACACTTCAGCATCTGCTTCCAGTAAACCGCACGTAATATGCCTCGTTCTTAATTTGCATCTGAGCCATTCGGTTTCTGGAATATTTCGGATACTGACACTCAGCTCAATTGTTGGTACCCAGGCTGTCGCCCCCTGACTGACAAATGCTGCTGGTGGTATAGAATCAGCAATTTGTAATATCGAAAACATATCATGCTGCCGTGGTTGCCGTAATCTTAACCATCCCTTGTTTTCGGATATTTCGCTCAGATTTCCCTGAAGCCAACCTGCGCATGCCGGGTCTAAAAGCAGTTCCAGGTTCTCAAACACAGTATATCCCGGAACTGAAGGCATTCCAATACAGGTTTTCTTCTCCGATAGTTCCGGTTGGGGCGATTCATTACGATTGATGGAACATTCTGAATTGATATCTGCAAATGTGCCCAAAGCACGGACTTTTTCATCACCGTCTTGGAAGAGCTTTGCCTCATACCTGTTGAACTGCCTGGAAACCGTTATTTCCTCTACAGTTACTTCAATTGCGCCTGGTTTGCATCGTGAAATATAGTTGGCTGTAATGATCGGAGTTGATTTCTTCTGGCTTTTATCAGCCATTGCTTTTGCCAGAATTGACATCAGATAACCACCATTCGGATTGTTATTGATGAGCCAGTTTTCCGATATTGTTCCGGAATACACAGACGGGGCAATTTCTCTTACTTCTGTATCTTTGTCGAAAACATGCATAAATTTGATCTAACGATTTTGTGGGTTAATGTATTATCAATATGTTATGACTTTATTTCCAGGAATTCTCGGCATCATACGCTTTCAATCGGTTGGTTCTTTCTTTGGTCACTTCGATCATGCAGTTTGATTGCGCCAACCCGCTCATCGATCCGCCTTCATAAATAGCACCTTCAGCATCACAGCAGAGATCACGATATTTTATCCAGGCCAGTTGCGCCTTTTTCAGTCTTTCCTTACCGGCATCGTCACATGTTTCTCGTGCCAATTTATAAATCCTGGTCATTTCAGCATCAGCCTGTTTGTATTTACTGCCGGCATCATCCTTCATTTCCAGCATGGTCTGGGCATTACAAAAAGAGCTTGATATTATAACAGAAATGGCAAGAAGCAACACTGATAAAGTTTTCATGTTTCATTTTTCCGATATTTTATAGATATCTTATAACCGCGGTCGATCAACAATTTTCAAGTTCTTCCGAAACCACTTGAATGTCAATATCCTTCCCATCTTGATCATCGATATGTATTCGCTTTGTCAGTTCAAAACAAGGGAAAACTGTCTGGCAATCCCAGTTTATTGAATTCCAATTTCAAAAAATAAGACTCTGAAGTATAATGTTTTCCAGCATCGGTCATGACAATGCCCCGTTATTGATTTTGATAGGAGCAAAGTAATTACATGAAAAAAACATATCACCCGAAATTCCCCCTGACTATTATTTTGGTTATGATTGCCTCATGGACGTGCAGCTATAGCCTTTTTTCCAGTTAGGATTATCACATCCAGTAATCGGAAGGCCATCTTCCCTTATTGTCGATGGAAATAATTCACCAGACAGAAGATTTATTGCCAGTATCTTTATCGGCTGACAGGCGAAATAACCAAATTACCAAATAACCCAGACTGTCCGCCACGAACGGCACGGGCATAATGGCTGTGTTTCTTATAGCTGTAGTAGTCGTGGCCGTAGTTGAAGGGCACGCCCCACGCATAGTACATATAGTTAGTGAAGGTAGTAGATGACCAATAAAAGGACGAGGCCGTACTTGGAAAATAAGTCGCATCGATTGCCGGATCATACTGACTGTAATCCACCAAGCTTCGCAATTCCTTGATAGTCGGCAGCCGCCAGTCTGTATAGCCAGCAAAATCCATATCCTCGCAATATGCCAGCGCCTGCTCCCAAGTCATTGTGTTCGATGAACCTGCCTGCCGCCACATCAGACCGGTGGAAGTATCTGTTACCGTTCCATTGCCATTATCCGTATAACTGCCTGCAGCAGCCGTATCACCTATTGATTCACTGCCCCAAGTATCAAATGATCCAATAACCAAATTACCTAATAATCCAGACTGTTCCCCACGAACAGCGCGGACATAGTAGCTACTGCTCTTATAGCCGCTGGAGTCGCTGCCGAGGTAGAAGCTCACGCCCCACGCGTTTTTCATAACGTAAGCGCTGGTAGTAGAGGACCAATAAAACGATGAGGCCGTATTGGGAAAATAATCAGTATTAATCGTCGGACCTGGATAAGAAATATTGTAGTTGATAATATATGTCAGTTCCTTGACGGTCGGCAGCCGCCAGTCGCTGAAGCCGCCATATCTGGCATTGTTCAGGGATTTGATGAAGTTCTCGCTGTCGTACCAGCTGTATGTGTTGTCCGCATCGTGGAAGTTGCTATAATCTGCTTTCCCGTCTTTGTTGGTCTTCATTTCCCATATCAGACCGGTGACGTTGTCTTTCACCATGCCCCATGACGAAGCCGAATCCGGCAGCGCATTACCGTTGGCATCCAGCTTTGTGTAAGACATTGGGTTGATGGTGTTGTTGGCATCTTGACCATACAGGGCCTGCCCCGGCGAGGGGCAGATGGTGACATTTCCGTTAACACTGTAACATTCGGCCTGCCCCGTATCCGGCACCGGTGCTGCAACCACATTCAATGAAAAAGACATAAAAACTACAAGTAATAATATAAAAAATATCATCTTCATTGTGTCCTCAATAATTTTATTCAGCATCTTGATTCGCTTACCACAAACGCCTTAGCCCTATATTCGTTTTTAAAACAAATGCGGAACTCTGGATGTTCATGGATACTCACTTCCAGCTTTCCTTTCAGTTGACGTTCCACCAGATTGGTGATCAACTGAGAGCCTAAAGACGAAGTGCGGTTGATATCGAAATTCTCTGCAAATCCCACTCCGTCATCCCCGTAGTGCAAGTGAATGAACTGATCAGCATCCATGAACATTCGCATACGGATCCCACCGCGATGATTTTCTGGAAAAGCGTATTTCAGCGAATTGGAGATCAATTCATTGACGACCAATCCACAGGTGATGGCGGTATCCAGCGAAACAGCGACCGATTCTCCATGGAAATCCAGATGAACCTTGTCTGCTACGGATTGATAACTCTTGATCAGACCGATGCTGAGATCTTGCAAATAAGACATGAAGTCGATACGGGTCAAATCTGTAGTCTGATAGAGCATCTGATGGGCCTTGGCCATAGATATGATCCGATTTTGGGTTTCCCTGAAAATTTCCTTGACCTTCGAATCATCGATTCCGGCAGACTGCAACCCCAGCAAGCTGTGGATCACCTGCATGTTATTCTTGGTGCGGTGAGAAAGTTCCCGGAGCAGCACCTCTTTTTCTTCTAACGCCTGCCGCAGCTGCTGTTCGGCCAGTTTTCGATCGGTGATATCGAGCATCAGTCCGTCCCAGACGATATCCTCTCCGACACGTCGGGGATGGGATGCCAGTTTGATCCATATCTGTTTATCTTTATCTACCTTCAGTCGGCATTCCATGTTCAGTTCCGACAGATGAAGCGCCGAAGCATAGATTGATGCAAGAACTCGCTCCTTGTCATCATCATGAAAAATATCCAGCCAATTGAATCGCGGATCGATCAATTCATGACTTTTGAACTGGGTCAATCTGGAAATCCATTGGCTCGCGAAAGTCAGCGACAGATGACCTTCCCCATTCCGAACCAGAACAAATATCCCCCCCGGCATATTGGCGGTTACCGTTCTCAATTCAAATATCTTGGATAGTCGTTGAAAACTGCCCTGCCATTCTTTCGGAACAATCGGTTCGGTCGTTTCCATACCGGATGCTTCGTTGTGGATATAATCGACAAGCGCCAAAGACGGATAAATGTAGCCTGTTTTCAATACACGATAAATTATAAATATAAACAAAATGATGCAGAAAATAAGGATTGGATAGACGACGAAATCGGAAATGAGATTACCGGCGATCTGCCATTCTGTAATCGCATAGATAATATGCCAGTTATTCTGTTGAATCGGCAAAGAAATGACATTGAAGCCTTGGATCGAAACAAATTTATTTTTCGTACTTTGAATCACTTCCTGATATCCCATATTGAACTGGGGTTTGAAAACTTCGTCGGCCATGGGCAGTTCTTTTTTCGGAGTTTCCAAACCGGCCAGCACCTGCCCGTCATTGTTGATGAGCATGGGAGATATATCGAACGGTTCGACGCTTTTAACAAAATCAGCCAGAAAATCCAGACTGACATCCATACATACGAATCCTTCGTAACGATCCTCTAAATAAACAGGCGATGCACGGGTAATCATGAGCTTCTGGGTGACTTTGTCAATATACCCGTTGGTCCATACACCGATTCTGTCCGGATTGTTCTCCGGGCTAACCAGTTTAATAGTTTTGCCTCCCCCGATTTCATACTCGGACGTATTGGTATCCTGAAATGAACTAACGAGTATTTCCGACGGCACCCAGGGGAAGATATTGCCGATGGATTCGAAAAAAACGCAATAACTCCACGTTATGAAAGGATTGAGTTTGTGGATAATATGTTGGAACGAGAAGATATCGAGGGCAGCTCCAAGTTTTTTATTGAACAGGGCGGATTTGCCGTGAAAAGATGTGCCGCCTACAATAATCGTTCCGACTTCTTCTCGCTGAAACGGCGGTTGTACCTGATCGATATAAAAGAAGTTGCCTTTCTCGTTGTGCTCCATCATAGAGATCAACGGGGAGGCAGGCAGAGCATCCGAAGCGGTCACAAAACAACGTTCACTCCAGAGCCGCATGAAATCATTCTGCGCGGACAGTGAGTTTATAGCATCCGTGAGCTTCAGGGAGCGTTCGGTCAATGTTTCTTTCAACCGCTGTAACAATGCAGACCGGCCTTGAAGGTACTGATGCCAGGAAACGATGAAAATTACCATCAGCATGATTACCAGACCGACCGATGCAATTCGGTTAAATTTCGTGGAAAGCTGGTTACTCTGACTATTGAGAACCATTGCTATAACACCTCCTTCGCTTACTATGCGTCTATGATGTTCAGAATATTTTTCAACGACACAGGTTTGACGAGATATCCCACGCAGTTAGCATCTTCCGCTTGTTGCTGCATGGCATGATCGCTGTAACCGGTCATAAAAATAATGGGGAGCCTAAACCTGCCTCTGATCTGTCTGGCCGTTTCAATTCCGTCCACCCTGGCATGCATCTGCTGGCAATTGTGTTCTTTTCACATTACCTTTTAAGTCCAACTCTACGAAATGATTCGATGAGCCGATCCCATTAAAACAGAACCGGAACGCAAACGTTGAATTGCATCTTAATCGTTTTCGATTACCACGCCACCGGCCCGCTGATTATCTATAGTTCCTCGTCATGGTTTCAGCTATGCATTTCCAGGTTTACCGCCTGGATACAACAAGTATGGTTTTCATTACTTGTATGCAGTGAAATCGACTCCTCGCAAACGCCCTCTTTCTTCAAACCATGCCATTTCAGTCACAGGAGGGGGAGCTATTTCCTCTTTGGTTTTATGTATCAGGCTGATTGATTCTGTCGGACAAGTATCAATACATAGACCGCAGCCAATACATCGTTCCGGTATGATGCGATATTTGTCATTATCTTTTTCAATTGCGTTTACCTGACATCGTTGATCCGAGCACACCCCACAGGCGATGCATGTCTCAAGATCAATTGAAGCATAATAATGAGAATTGATTACCAGGGATGCTGGTATATTCAGTTCGTTTATCGATCTGAGAACACCGCAGCAGCATTTACAGCAGTTACAGATAAAAATCTGTCCGTACTGAACATTGGTTGTCAGATGTACCAAACCTTCTTTTTCGGATTTTTTCAGTAACTCGTAGGCTTCATTTTTGGTAATCACCCGTCCTATAGGAGAGTTTTTAAAAATATCCGGAAAGGGTGCAATTCCTAAACAGACCTGGGTGGATCTATCGCAGGGATGACCCATAAGTTGGCGTTCTTTCTTGCATACACATTCATTTGCAATAAATGACTTACCGCTTTCGATGATACTTGATACCTTTTCATAAGATAGCGCTTCCTGATGTATGGGAATGGTTTTCTCAACGGCAAGTGTCTGCATCAGTTGCGGTGTTTGTGAAAAGAATTGTTTTCCGAATGTAGGACTGTATGCTTCGTGTAATTCAACGAATTCTTTATTCAGGTGGGGAAGCTGAAATTCGAAAATCCCAAATACATAAGGAAGCATTCTATAAAAGCGGGTCTCTCCCATCGCTATCGAGAATAACTGCCCTTTGTCGCGCATTCCGATAAGTTTATCTTCAAGTCCTTCAATGGAACGCCCTGTCCTTTGAGCAATCTGCTCGGCTGTTTCAAACGTCAACCGAAGGTCACAGAATAAATCCGCCTGTTCCGGGCTGAAAATCTTTTTCAATATTTTAATTTCAACGCCGTTTTCTGTTGATGGGAATCCATTTGGAAGGGTATCCAGAACCTTAGCCAATTTATGATATATTTCGTCGCTCATATTACACCCCACTTGGTAGCAATAAAAATAACCAGTTGATCAAATATAAATGATGCATTATCAAGCTATCTGCACTGCCAACATAGAAACCGATCCGCCATCAAAACCCTGAACGGGAAAACTTACCTCGTCATTGTCATCACAGGAAGCGATTACATACAAGAGCGGTAAATAATGATCCGGTGTTGGAACAGACATCATAGCATCCTGCCCAAGTTTGTCATATTCGACAATCTGTTTGTCATCTCTATGGAGTATGGATTCCCGAATCTTGTTTTCAAATCTCAAAGCCCAGTCGTAAGGTTGGATCCCCGGATTCCCCCATGCATATTCAAACAGATTATGAACGATATTACCACTGCCGATGATAAGAACACCTTCTTTCCGTAACGGGGATAACTCTTTTCCGATTTCATAGTGGAATTCAGGCGGTTTGGTTGCATTGATACTGAGCTGAACAACAGGGATATCTGCATCTGGAAAAACGTGCATCAATACTGTCCATGTTCCATGATCGAGACCTCGATTTTCATCAAGTCCTACTTCAACTGGAGATAGGATGTCTTTTATGTGTCCAGCCAAGTGCGGATCACCGGGAGCATGGTATTCAACTTCGTAAAGCTCTTTGGGGAATCCTCTGAAATCATGTATGGTCGGCGGGGAAAGATTGGCTGTCACTGCACAGGTTGAAATACACCAATGGGCGGATATCGATAGAATGGCTTTTGGTCTTGGAAGTGATTTCCCAACGGCAGCAAAAGCATTTGTGTAGGCATTATTCGAGATCGCATGCATCGGGTTGCCGTGCCCGAAGAATATGGTAGGCATCATGTCAGTCATAGGTGCTCTTCTTTTTCCTTGTTAATATTATATGAATGCTATATCCAATAAAAGATGAATTTAATCAACTGGATATTTGTAATGTTCTGACTTTGCGTTCGCTTATATCAAACGTCTTTGGATAACCAACTGCCCATTTATTCAATGGATGAAAATATTTATGAAAGGAACAATATGAAGAGATATTTGTTTGCAATCATGGCTTCTGCGCTACTATTTTCCTTTTCAGGACTGGCAACGGCAGCAGACAAGGCCACGCCAGATGATATGAAATGGATAGCCCAGTGTATCATTGACAATAAGGACGAAGGTCAACCGATGGAAGTAGTACAGAAATATTGTGAATGTATGAATTCAAAAATGGATGACAACGAGACTCAAACAGTTACTCAGTGGGAAAAAACCCACCCGAAAGAACGAAAAGAATGCAGTGATAAGGCAGGTTGGAAATAATCTAAAGAGAACAAATGGGCATTTGGTTTTCAAAAACGGTAAATTGGGTATTTATGCTTCCCTTATGTCACTATGAAAATGATGAAGGAAGTAACCATGGACAACATCAGAAAGATTCGAAAAATTATTATAGGCAGACCCATGATGGAAGGCGCAGGCGTCCATCTGACCCGGGTTTTTGGAAGCTGCTTTCAAATCTCCATTCAGTGCATCAGATGATTAACGTGCCACCATAAACAGAGGAATGATTTCGTATCTTTTGCCGAAGCCTGATAAAATTATCACGCTGCTGCCGGCGGGGAAGTTGCCAGTAATAATTCTCTTTTTTGTGCTTCCTATGTTTCCCTTTTTGATTATCCATTGGCGTTCACCATCCTCTCTGAAATATCATGCTCAATACATTTTCGACAACTTGCGGTCATGAAACCTGGATAGAATCAGCACCGCAGTCACGGATCCAATTAGGCACCAGAACATATCCGTTTGCGTATCCCAAATATATCCCTGTGTTCCAAGAAACGCTTCGGTGTCTTCCGGACTGGTTAATGATGCAAGCCATTCAAAAATTTCATATATCGCTGAAAACCCCAATGGAACGGCAACTGACAAGAAGTTCAACCATTTTCCCGGTTTCAACGGCGAGGTTCTGGATAATATCTCACGGGTACATATCGCAGGACTGAATCCCTGCATGAAATGGCCGATTTTGTCGTAATTGTTTCGTGTCCATCCGAACCAGTCTTCCATCCAGAATCCCAGGGGCACTTTTGCGTAAGAGTAATGTTCCCCGACCATTAAAACGATGCTGTGAATGGCGATGATGGTGTAGGTAATGTCCGTCAACCGGAATCTGTTGTAAGTGCAAATCAAGATCGGCATCACAATAAAGACGGGAAGCGTTTCCAGTAACCATGTCAGATAGGTATCCTGCGGATGAATTCCAGACCATATCCAGACGCCCGATACCAATATGAACAAAGAGAGATGATATCTTTCAGGATTCATTCGAGTATTTCGAAGATTAAAAAAGGATAGAAACTGATCATTTTGATAGTTTAAATGTAACAATCACTGCTGTTCCTTGCTGTACAGATGAATCAGAGAGAAATTGTACTGTTCCCCTGAGTTGCCGAGTCAGCGCACGGACAAGCAGCAAACCCAAGGTACTGGATGAGGATGAGTCAAATCCGGCAGGTAGTCCGATACCATTGTCTTGTACCACTAACTTGTAAATATTGTCTTTAATTTCAAAACCGATATTCAGCTCAGGGCTGACTATATCGGTAAAAGCGTGTTTCATAGCATTGGAGATCAGCTCATTGATTATCAAAGCGCAAGGAATAGCGAAATAGGTGTCAAGACAGATATTTTGAGCACTTACTTTGATGTTGAACTTTCTTTTTCCCGCTTGATAAGAGGATGCCATATCCATGGCAATACAATTGATATATTCGCTGAAGTTCACGGCTGATAGATTTTCTGATTGGTATATTTTTTCATGAACCAATGCCATGGACTTGATCCGCTTCTGGGAAATGTCTAATATTTCTTTAACAAAATTGTCATCGATCCTGTTTGCCTGCAATCCAAGAAGACCGGAAATAGTCGCCAGGTTATTCTTGACTCTGTGATGGATTTCCTTCAGCAGTATTTCTTTTTCCAGAAGATTTAGCTTAATCTGTTCCTCAGCAAGCTTTCGGTCATTGATGTCTGTATGGATGCCAAACGCCATCAGTGGTTTGCCATCGGCAGTACGGGTGATAAGCCGACCGCTGTCTTGAATCCAGACCCAATGCCCGTTTTTGTGCTTCATCTGAAATTCACAGATGTAATATGGCAGTTCACCAGAAAAATGTCGCTTCATCAATGAATTGGATTGTTTCACTCCATCTGGATGCACCAAAGTCTCCCATTTTCTGCTACTGAACGGAGATAACTCATTAAGAGTATAGCCCAGCGTCTGTGCCCACATCTCATTTATGACGATTTCTCCGGTCTGAACATTCCATTCCCAGGTGCCTCCAGGGGTGGCCTCAATGATGCTCTGAAGCCGCCATCGCTCCTCGCACAGTGCTTCCTCTGCCTGCTTTCGCTCAGTGATGTTATTAAAATACCAAATCCTGCCATAATGCTTCCCATCGGAGCTAGTAATTGGAGACGAATATCTATCAAAACATCGCCCATCGATAAATTCAATTTCGTCCCTGCTCTTCTCATCCTTGTGTTCATAAAGCCATGAGACCTTGTGACTGAATTCATCCTGATATTTAAGTTGTTTCAATACGTGTTTCAGCATCTCCTTATCGTTTCTTGTCTCCAGTATGCACTCTGGTATTTTCCATATCTCACCAAAGCGTTTATTCTGGTGAATAGAAAATCCTTCGTTGTCCACAACCAGTATTCCATCAGGAGACATCTCTGAAATAGCTTCAAGAATCCTCATTTTATATAATCGAGATTCTTCTGCCATTTGGCGTTCAGATTCCGCTCTCTCTAATTCAAGAATCCTCTGTTCTAGTTCTTCATAAGTCGGTTTTTTAGACATAGATTCATCGTTCCATCAGGTGTTGATTATCGCTTCAGCTACTGACTTGTATAAATGATCTCGTAAAACCTTTTTCCTTTCCGGTTCATTAAACACTTCATGGTACAGTCCAGAATAAATCTTAAGGAACTTTCGAGTTGAACTGATCTTTTCGTAAAATGATCTCGATCCATCACTTTCGACCAATTTATCCGCTCCGCCATGAACAATCAATACCGGTAAGTTGATCTTGTGCGCTTCTGTTGTGATTCTCTGGGTTGCCTTCAGCAATTCAGCACCGAGTCTTGCAGTAACTTTCCCTGTGCATACCAGTGGGTCGTTTAAATAATTTTGAACAACGGCAGGATCACGAGATATCCCATCCGCAATAATTTTAACAATTCCGAACTTCGGGAGGATTTTGGATAAGATTCTCCCCAATGCAACAGTAACCGGTGAAATATGGCTTGGGACTTTATGACTTGGGCCGGATAGGACTGCGCCTGCAAATTCCTGTTGGTGATCCAGTAGATATGTTGCTGCAATCAACCCGCCCATGCTGTGCCCAATGATATAAACGGGCAATTCCGGATACCATGTCCGAATCATTTCGTAATAGGTTTTGATCGTTTCCGTGAAATCTTCAAATTGTTCACATAGACCCGTGTACCTTCGGATTTCCCATGTCCTGGATGGTCGAATCCATACACTGCATATCCCAATGGAACGAAGCAATTCACCAGATTCTTATACCGCCCGATATGCTCTGCAATC
>CAZBUL010000093.1:0-5694 GCA_964495045.1 uncultured Desulfobacterales bacterium
GATTGAAGATGGGGCGCCAGCTTCATCGGAAAGATGATGTCGAATAGCGGGGCCGGAATATTGACGGCCTGGGGAATATGACCGATATTGAACAGTTCGACCGGTCTGGCATCCACCAGAACGATCGGTTCCCTGCCGGCCCGATCCCGAACAGTCCGGGCCTCCACCTGCGGCACCGGCTCCCGGAACATTGTTTCCGGAAGAAGAGGAATGCCGTTCGGATTGGAGACATTGAACAGCAGCGACAGCAGCGTGGCGACGGCAAGCAGCAGCAGCACATCCCGTATCCGAAATTGTCCGACCTGTTCGATTTTCTGCCGAAACATTTCCTTGAGCCGGATGCCGGCCACTTCCAGCAGGCGAATCTGCTGGCGGGCCTCGGTCAGATCGGTGATAGTCCGCCGCAATTCTTCGTTGGTCCGGAACAGATCGGCATTGAGGGCCTGAACGGTTTCATAGGCCCGGACATTTTTTAAATACACCATGAAACTGGCCGTCATGCCGGACAAAATCTCCTTTGCTTCCGGAGAGGTCTCACGGCCGTCGATCGGAAGCCCCAAGCCAATAATGCCGAGCAGCGAATCCTCCACCATGAACAGCAAGGCGGTATGGACATCGATTCCGGTTTCAAGTTCCGTGAACACCTGATGGGGTTCCTGGATGAACGTGACCGACAGCGGGGCAAGTCTTCGGTTTTCAGCCGTTTGAAATCCCAGATACAGGTATTTTTCCGCGGATTCGATGGTCCATTCCCGGTCCAGAGACGTTCCCCGGTTGGCGGACAGTACCTGCCGATGCTGCCGGTCGCAGATCATGAGCATGGCCTGAGCCGAGCCATTCACCCCCATGATCATCAACAAAAAGCTTTCGATCAGTTGTCGGGATGAGGTGATGGGGCTCAGCTCGGCCGTCAGATCATAAAGGGTTTGCAGATAAAACATCTGCTGAAAAACCTGCTTGTCGTGCGCTTCCGGAAAAACCGCCGGCGGATGACCGGAAAGGCCGCTGTCGGCAGCCGGTGGGGTCAATGCACCAGCTCCGAAATGGTTTTCCAGAAGGCATCCATATCTTCGATCAACCCCAAGTGGGCGTACAGTACCTTTCCTTCCGGACTCAACAAGAGTGTAAACGGCGTGCGCGGTTCACCGATCTGCTTATGGACATCGAAGGCTGGGTCGGGCGCAATGGGAAATCGATATTGTTTCTGATCGTTCAGATACTGGATTTCGTTCTGGTTGCCACCGGCGGCGATGGCCAACATTTTGACCTTTCCCTTCAACGGGCTTTTTTCGATCCGGTTGTACAGATTGTTGAAAATCGGCGCCTGCCGGTAGCAAACCGGACAATACACGCCGATGATCTCGAGAAGCAGCAGGTTTGTGCGGATATCCGGAAGACGGAAAACCGGTTTCGTGATGCCGAGATACCCTTTGTCTTTTTCCGATGGGGGGGACTGAATTTCGAAAACCGGAAGGTTGTCACCTTTCTTGGGAATATCTCCGCCGAAAACAGGTCTGCATGGAAATATCCCCAACACGACCCCGATCACACAAGTCATTTTCAGCCAATTTCGACAGGATTTCATCGATATCGTCTCCTTCACCGCGAAAAAATCAACCACGAAATACGCGAAAAACACGAAAGAAAATGCACCTGTCTTCGTTCATGCGGCACGAAGATTCAAAATTGATTCATGATATTTGCCTTGGGAATGATTTGATGCGTGAATAGTGTATCCACGTAAACGGCTGCATTTCATCCCCGGAGTGCTTCTTCCAGCGAAGCAGCTATGGGAACAAGCTTCCCCAGCCCGACGATATCGAACACTTTTTTAAGGTTGTCCGACAGACCAACACCCACGACAACTTTCCCCATTTTCTGGCTTTCCATCAGGAGCTGGGTGAGAATGGCGATACCGGCGCCATTGACGGCACAGCTTTCCATAAAGTGCAAAACGATTCGGCGTTTATCCGAGGCCAGGGCTTCCCGGTAGCAGGCCTGGAACGACTGTTCATGCCCGGCTGTAATACTGCCGTGAATGGTGATCGCTGCCGCTTGATCCAATATCTGAAGCTCGAATTCCCGGATGTTTTCAGCGACGAGGCGGCTGCGCTCCCGGGCATTTTTCAGAGCCTGTTCGAGCAGATGCCGCTGGATGGGTTTGTTGATGAAATCGGTGGCATCCAGATTCAGGGCCTGGATGGCCAGATCCATGTCTCCGTGACCGGTGATCACGATCACTTCGACCGTCGAATCGATCTGCTTGATCCGCCGCAAGACCTCAATCCCGTTCATGCCAGGCATTTTGATATCGGTCAGGACGATACGCGGCCGCTCCTGCTCGAACACGGCCAGACCTTCCTGACCGTTTTCAGCAGTCAAGACATCATACCCATAAGCCATCAGAGTGAGGCGAAACATTTTCAGCGTCGGCTTTTCATCGTCGATCACCAGAATTTTTTCCATCGATGCATCCTTTGTTGGCATTCAGGCTGAAAACAGATGATTCATTTCAGACTCGATCGAGCGGCCGACCTGATCGGGTTCGGAAAAAAGGCAGGAGTCAACAGGACTAATTTTCGCCGCATATTCTGACAAGAATGTGCCATTGAGTATATGAAGGCCATACCGGTGTGTCAAGTTATTAAGCGTCAGACAAGTCATTATTCGATGGTTTTGTTAAAATATAAATCGGAATTATTATTTGACTATGTTTTATATTATCGTTAAGTTGATCATATTCTGGCGTTGATCATCGTCAGGTGAACATCGATTCCACCGCCATTCGAAACCTGGACGACAGCCGATGATTCATCAAACGACACACCACAGGCCATTGACTTTTCAAGGAATGTGGCTGCACATTCTGACATGGCAGGTGCACCATCCCAAAGCGGTCATTCTGGCAATCGCCGCAATCAGCCTGGTGTTGGGTTGGCAACTGCCCGGGCTGTCTGTTAAAACATCCATTTATGATCTGGTTATCGAGGATCTGGATGTTACCCGGCAATATCATTCCTTTCAGGAAATTTTCGGGTCGGATGAGATGATTCGTATCGTGGTCAAAGGGGGGGCGGTGTTTGATCCGTCTTTCTTCCAGCGGATCACGATACTTTCCGACAATTTCAAGGAAATCAAGGGTGTACGTCGAGTACTGAGCCTTCCGGCCATCAAGAAAGATGTCGATCCCCGCAATCGGTGGTCGCTCGAAGATTTTGCTCGCATTTGCAAACCGATTCGATTGTTCGAAAACAATCTGGTTTCCGGAGATTTTAGAACCGCCGCCATCACGCTTATTCTGGATTCAACGGCAGACATCAACACGGTGATCGAAGCCATCCAGGCCAATATCGATAAAACGGATAACGATTTGACATCCTACCAGATCGGTATCCCGCTGGTCTCTCAGGCCATGACGCACTACATCCAAACGGATATCATTGTCATTCTGCCGTTATGTTTTCTGGCCATCACCGTTTTTCTCTATGGCATTTATCGCAATACCTGGTTTGTTGTCCTGTCCTTGACCACGGTATTTTTGTCTTTGATCTGGACATTCGGGATCATGTCTCTGGCCCGTGTGCCGTTTTCCATGCTGACCATGATCGTGCCCGTCTTTGTTACGGCTGTCGGAACCGCTTATTGCATGCACCTGTGTGATGCATTGCTCGAACATATCACCCCGACCCAATCTCCCGCTGAAGTAGTGATTCACGCCTTCAGCGAAATGTTTCTTCCGACTTTCCTGGCTGTGATTACCACCATCATCGGCATCGCCTCTTTAATGATCAACCGGATTACCGCCATTCAGGAATTCGCCGCTTTCTCCAGCATCGGGTTATTGTCATTGCTGTTCATCTCCCTTACATGGATGCCGGCCGCATTTGCGATGCTGCTGCCGCTGCCGTTGGCCGACAACCGGATCGGCAGACATTTATCGGCGCTCTTGACGCGTCTTCTCGGCTGGATCACCCACATCGATCTGAAACACCAGCGGATGACCATCATCATTACCGGCGTTGTTCTGGTCGTTTGCACCAGCGGTATTTTTTTCATCCAGGTAGAAACCAATCCGATGGAATATTTTCGTTCGGATACCTCGGTCGTTGCCCACTTCAACGACATTTATCGGGATTTGTCCGGTTGTTTTCCGATTCAGGTCGTCCTCGAAAGCGATGATGACAATTATTTCGAGGTTCCGGACCATGTCGGACATGTTCAGCAGTTCCAGGCTGTTCTGAATTCTCTGCCCAAAGTGGATAAATCCATTTCTTTTGCGGATTATCTGATGCTGGTCAATTATACGACCAACCGCTACATTCCTGAGTATTACCGACTGCCGGAAGAATCCATAGAAATGCGTATGCTGATCAACAGTTATAAAATGCTGCTGGGTCAAGACATGCTGACCCCCTTCATGAGTTCCGATTTCTCCAAGACCAACATTGTCCTGTTGACCCATTTATCCAGTTCCAGGGAGTTTCTCGAAATTCAGGATAAAATTCTGGCTAATGCCAAAATAACGCTGCCGAAACATCTGACCGTCAAGGTCACGGGCATCGGTATGGTGCTGTCTGAAAGCAGTCATTACCTGGCAAAAGGTCAGATCAACAGTCTCTGGTTGACCATGGGAATCGTTTTCTCCATCATGATGATTTCATATTTGTCAGCCAAGGTGGGGATGGTTGCCATTCTGGTCGTCACCATCCCGACCATCACCGCTTTCGGCATCATGGGCTGGTTCGGCATCGAATTGAATATGGCCACCGGATTGATTGCCAGCATCGCCATCGGGCTGGCCGAGGACAACACGACTCATTATCTGATCCGGTATCGGCGCGAGTTCAAGAAAGATCTCGACAAAGACCGGGCGCTGCGAGACACCATCGCCAGTGTCGGCCGGCCGATCGTCTCCATGACCCTGGTCATCTGCATCGGTTTTTCTTTCCTGCTGTTTTCGCATTTCGTTCCGACAGCCGTTTTCGGTTTTCTGATGATTGTCACGATGATGGCCGCCACGGCAGGCAACTTGATCCTGCTCCCATCGTTGATGCTGCATGTCGAGCTGGTCACCGTATGGGATATGCTGCGCCTCATGCCAAGTCTGAGCGGCATGTCCTCCGATGTCGCCCATGAATTGAACCAGCCCCTCAATGCCATCAAAATGGGCAGTGAATATCTGAAAATCATGCTGCAGCAGGAAGGACGGATCGAACCCCACCTGCTTTTCGAAGTGGCCCAGGAAATCGACACCCAGGTGGACCGGGCATCGGGAATCATCAACCGGCTACGTGTGTTCGGGGAAAAACCGGCTTTTGCCAGGGAATCAGTGGACATCAACCGCCCGATCCGCGATACGGCGGCCATATTGCAACATCAACTGGCACTGGAAAATATCGATATCGTTCTGACGCTTTCCTCCGGATTGCCGACGATTTCAGCACATCATCACCGGCTGGGGCAGGTGTTCTACAATCTGATCGTCAATGCCGGAGAAGCCATCCAAAAGCGGCGGGAAACCGACCCATCCTGCGAGTCTGCGATAAACATTCGGAGTTATGCTGAAGAGGAACGGGTCATCGTCACCGTTACCGACACCGGAGTCGGCATTGCCGACGATCTGCGGGATCGAATTTTTGAACCTTTCTTCACCACGAAAGAAACTGGAAAAGGCAAGGGGCTGGGGCTTTCGAT
>CAZBUL010000093.1:5794-11814 GCA_964495045.1 uncultured Desulfobacterales bacterium
GAAAGTGAAAGTGAAAAAGCGGGGGGAACAATGGTGATTTTGTCTTTTCCCACATAAGGCAAAGCAAAGAGACAAATTTGTGTTCAGTCATCCAGACGCCGAACCGCCGGAAACCGGAGCCGGAACAAGGCCCCCTGCCCTTCTTGACTGACCAAATCGATTTCCCCCCCATAATCCTTGACGATGCCATAAGTAATGGCCAGCCCCAGCCCCATGTCGTTGCTGCTTTCCTTGGTGCTGAAAAATGGCTCGAAAATTTTATCCCGCACCCCATCGGCAATGCCGATGCCGTCATCTTCCACTTCCGCCATGACCCAGCCGCCATCCTGCCAGGTGCGGACAACGATCCGGCCTGCCCCTGAATCGGGGACACGATCTTTTTTTTCGGCAATAGCGTCCCTGGCATTGGTGACCAGATTGAAGAATACCTGCTGAAGCCGGTTGTCGTGCGCCAATATCGGTGTGAGGTTATCGGCCAGGTGGAGGTCCATGCGGATATTATCCAGTTCGAACTGACGAACCACCAGCGTGAACACCGCCCGTATGGGTTTGTTGATATCCAGCCGTTCCATGACCAGCTCGGCCTTGCGGCCAAAGGCCCGCAGGGTGTTGATGATTTCGGCGGCCCGATCCACCTGGGTACCCATTTCCGAAACGACTTCCCGCAGATGATCCGGCGGTATTTCCCGTCCCCGATCCACCATCATGCCCAGAAAATCGCTTCCCATTTTGATGGCATTCAGCGGCTGATTCAGCTCGTGGGCGATGCCGGCAGACATTTCGCCCAGAGACTTCATCTTGCTGGCCTGGATGAGCTGAGCGTCCTTTTCGATCATTTCCGTGATGTCGGTGGAGGCGACCACGACGGCCGGCTGGCCTTTGTACGTGATGGTGCAGGCATGCAGATTGACATAGAAGGGTTTTCGCCCTTTCTTGAAATGGAGGATTTTGGGGAAATTGACCAGTTCTTCAGAGTCGGTTTTCTCCTGAAGCGAGTGAAAAAAGCCGGGGGTATGTTCCAGACCCATGTCTGTGAAAGATTTGCCGATCAGTTCCGCTTTGCTGTAACCGTAAACTTCCTCGGCCCGGGGGTTGGCATCGATAATCTCGGATGTGCGGGAACTGACGACAAAAATGGGGTCTGGGCCGCTGTCGAACAGAGATCGGTATTTCTTTTCCGACTCCCGCAGCCGGCGGCGATAGAGACGGATACTCCAGATCATGTTGTAAAAGGAGTTGGCCAACTGGACGACCTCATCGCCTTTTTGTCCGCGATAAAACCGGCAGTCCTTGCAAACCGCCGGGCTTTCGATGCCGTCGTCATCGCCCGGTGCTGTACCGTCCAGATGCCAGCAGGGCATATCCGTGTTGATAAAAGCCGGACATTCAGGCGGCTGGTCGCCATCCGTGAAAGCTTCCGTCTCCAGCCTGATCTCGAAATTACCCTTGCTCAGTTCATCCGATATGCGGGTCAGCCGGGAGATGGGCAGTGTGATGTATTTGGCCAGCCAGTGGCTGATCACGAAAATGATCACGATCACCATGGACAGAAAGCTTAAAAACGTAAAGCGCAGCTTGGCCACCAGTTGATCGATGTGCTGTTTGTTGAGACCCACATGCACCGTGCCGATACGATAGATTCCCTGAACGATCGGTATGGCGATGTCATAAGTCATCTGGTTTCCGAACTGACAGAGTTGAACACTTTTGGATTCACTTGCCGGCACCCGGTTGGCCAGCCGCAGGGATTCCGGAAACCGGCGGGTGAGTGTATGGCTCAGGATCTGATCATCCCGATCGGAAACAAAAATGTAGGAGACGAGGTTCTGGCGCTCTTTGAGCTTGGCTTCCTCGAAAATCAGGCTGAGCAGTTCGGGATAGTTCTTGTCGAGGATGAACCCGCTGCTCCGCTCGGCGATGGTGCGGGCGATGACGATGCCGCGCAGTTCCAGCTCGGAAATCAGGGTCGATACCAGAATCCAGCGGGCCAGAAAGGCGATGATCGCGCTGATGATCAGGATGACAGCCAGAAAGGAGTAAAAAATCTTGTTTTTGAGGCTGATATTCCGGAAGCGTTTCAAGGCTTCCCGGATAAAATTTCTCCGGACATTGGGATCATCGGGTGGATGTAACATGCTGGGCCCTGACATCTGTCCAATCCTTGATCAAAGAAAACTGGCCGTTTTCCAGCCGGGTGAAATAGACGCGATCCATCCCTTGATGATCGGACGGACTGAAAGAAATGGTGATATCTAGACCCGGTGACAAATCATGAATCGATTCGATGGCCTGAATGAAACCGTCGCGGGTGAGCTCTCTGCCGGCCCGGTGGAGGCCCTCCACCAGAACCTGGGCATTGATGAACCCCTCCAGCCCCACAAAACTGGGATGGTCTTCGGGATAATAGCGTTTGAGAAGCGTCAGGTATCCGGCCTCTCCGGTCAACAGCGGGCTGGCATCCGTCCTCTCCGGATCCGGAGGCGGCACGACCTGAGACATGATGACCGTCAGATGTTGATAATTTTCCAGCCGGCGGGCCAGTTCATCGGCTCCTACGAAAGAAACCAGATAGAAAACCGGCCGGAATCCCTTTTCATCACACATCTTGATGAATGCCGCACAGGGATCATAAGTGCCGATCATCACCACCGCCTCGGCATCCGATCCGATAATTTTGGCAAGCCCTTCCTGCACATCCATGGTTCCCCGGTTGTAGGAACCGCCGGCCACCGGCACCAGATCGAATTCCTTCAGCGCCATCTCAGTTCCGGTAAGGCCATCAAATCCATAGGTATCGTACTGGTAGAAAACGGCGATTTTTCGCAATCCAAGATCCGTCACCAGATGCTGAACCGCCACTTTGGTTTCCTGATAGTAGGACGCCCGCACATTGATCAGCCACCGGTTGAAAGGATCTCTCAGGGCATTTGCGCCCGTGAACATTCCCAGCAGCGGTATCCGGGCTTCTTCCACGAGCGGCAGAATCCGAACCGTCGTGGGCGTTCCAACATAGCAAAACAGGGCAAACGCCTGATCGTCGATAATGAGGCGCTGGGTGTTGGTGAGGCACATGAGCGGATCGTAGCTGTCATCATGGGCGATGACCTCGATCGTCCGCCCATGCACACCGCCGCTTGCGTTGACATGATTCAGATAGCATATAGCCCCCCGAAGGGTCTGGCTGCCCAGAAAACTGGCATGGCCTTTCAGGGCCAGCGAAGAACCGAGGATGACCTTTGTGTCCGACACGCCTTGAGTATTGGTCTCCGGAACCGACGGATCGCTGGAAGTGCTGCAGCCACTGAATTGCGGAAGCAGGCAGCAGATGCAGAACAGGATCGCGGCGAGCCGACACGGTAAGAGCAGAAAAAAATCAAGAAGGCAGGCAAAAGTGTTCATTCGACCGCATCCACAGATAGGAACATCGTTGATGATGGATCAAGTATATGAAGGAGACATCGATGTGTCAAGTTGAACGGACAATGAATAAAAATGCCACAACGCAACAAATCACATCAATCTGTAACATATCCATAGTCAACAACATTCCAGTAGAAATTCCCGTTGCTGGATCGAACCGGATCATATTCCATTTCGATCCAAAAATGAGACACGCCATCCGGAAGCAGCAGGTCAGGAATACGGATTTTCAAATCGCTGGTCAACGTCGATGGCGAACAAGAAATATCCGGGTTGGACAAAAAACCGGCGGATGTCAATTTAAAAGCCAACTGTTGATAAACCCCATTCACATCCAGAACGAAATCTGCCGATAGATACAGAGTCTGCGACAATACCACCGCGGAAAGATAAGGGATATGGAGCGACAACATTTCATCGATGGTCGCCGTGCATGCCGAAGACTTTGGCGCGATCCACGAAGCGATGAGATCGAGATTTCCCTGCGACATCTTGCCGGTGTCTTTGGGCATAACACCACCATAAACCCCCGTATTGTTGATCTTATGATACAGTACGGAATTTGCCGAATCTCCCATCTTCACACGAAGTGCAGGGGCATAATTCGTAGAGACAACGCCAACAAGATTGTTTTTGCTGACATCCTTTTCCAACTTCAACCCGCCGGCACCCCCATGACATCTTATGCAGTTTGAATCGAAAATCGGCTGTATCTGAGTTTCATAATCTACGGCAGCCGCATGTGCACCAAGAACAAAAGCAATCAAAACAATTCCCTGAAAAATCACTCTTTTCATAGCCAACCTCCTGTTATTGTAGGGTTATATGACGATGCGCTGTCCGGGGTCGGACCATTGTAACGCATCGACATAACTGGTTATTAATCACAATTTGGCATGTTTTTTGGCCCAATATCCGCTTTTTCGATAGCAAAAAAGGCGTTTTTCGAAACACCGATGGTGAGGGTAAAGCGGCATTACATCCTTGGGCACGTTTGGCACATTACCCATAAATGAAATCCAGAATCTTGAATTTTGGCTTGGAAAATGGCTTTCAATAAACGGTTTCAGATTGGTGCTGTGGTGATCGTTACCAATGCAATGTCATCCGCAGGGGGTGTATCTCCTTGGAATTGAGTGATATCCCCCAAAAGTTCCTGGCAAATGCGCTGTGCCGGATTCCCCAGATAGCGACGAATCGCTTCCCGCAGCCGTTCCCTCCCAAAGCGTTCGCCTTGGGAATTCATGGCATCCATGGCACCATCGGTGTATAAAACCAAACAGCCGCCTTGGGGTAAATGCAGGGTCTGTTCGTTCAAGACCACGGGGTCAAACAAACCCAAAGCCTGGCCGGGATGCTGCATCGGTTCGATCTCTGATCCGTCGGGTCGAAAAAGAAAGGGCAGCTCATGTCCGGCACGGGCAAAGGTAAATACATTTCTTTGGCAGTCCAGAATTCCATAAATGACTGTAACAAACAATTCAGCGGCATTCATGTCCATCAGGTGGCGGTTGACCTCACGCAGCACCGCAGCGGGAGATGCCATCCGGGAGGCTTCAGCCCGCAGCAAACTGCGCACCAATGCCATGAAGATGGCCGCCGGCACGCCTTTATCGGAAACGTCGCCGATCATGACACCCAGACATCGGGACGATAAAGGGATGAGATCATACAAGTCCCCGCCCACCGCTCGGGCCGGCCGCATCAGGGCGCCCAATCCCAATCCTGGAAAAACCGGCAGCGTCTTGGGCAAAATGCTTTCCTGGATTTCTCTGGCCACCTGGAGCTCGCGTTCCAGCATTCTCTTGGCAATGATCTGTTGCTGGGCCGCCTGCAACTCAGCGTAAGCCTCCGTCAATTGACGGTTTTTCTGATGCATTTCCTGGATGATAACATCGTCATTGTCCCGAAGACGCAGGGCCATGCAACAGGCCAGCTCAAAAGCGAGCTCCGGCTGTTGGCTGACCAGCGATCGAAAGGCAGCATGGCTCATTCTGGCCAGTGTTGCCTGAGTGGATGCCCTGACGGTTGCACTTCGCAGGGAATTGGGATCAAACATGCTGATTTCACCGAGGAACGTGCCTGGACCGCATTGACGAAAAAGTCGTTCATCCGATGTTCGATAGGCTTTGATGACATCCAGAAATCCTTCGATAACGATGTAAAAGCTGTCTCCGGGTTCCCCTTCTGAACAGAGGATTTGCCCCGCATTCAGGGTGACGATCTCCATTCTGGAGACCAATTCGCTGATCGTTTGCTCGGTAAAGGCACTGAACAGGGTTATTTTGCGAAGCATCGACTCGATGGCCATGATTTTGCCCTTTGTGAAGAAACGGCTGCGTTATTCAAATCGCAGAATTCGATTTGGAGAGGGGAGGTTTGCATCGGCGCACCTTCAATGATTGTTGGTGGTTTCATCATTCAACGCTATCATGAGAAGAATGAATTTTCAACCGACTTGGCCATTTATCCAGTAATCTCATTCTTCAGTGTCATTGCCGGACGCTCGGCACGTTATGGGAAGCAGAGCTTCCTGAACGGGTTCCCAAACTGGAGCTTGGGAACCTGCGATTGAATGCATTATTACGGTAAAGGTTATA
>CAZBUL010000094.1:0-3675 GCA_964495045.1 uncultured Desulfobacterales bacterium
CCGAGGGATTTTAAGTCCCTTGCGTCTACCTGTTCCGCCACCCAGGCTGATAACATCAAGATTAAGGGGAAATCGTGGGATGTTATTAGTGCGTTTCCTATACATGATGGGTTTTGTAAATGCAAGCATCAATATCAACTCAGAAAAACGGCCAACGGGTATTTTCCCTCCCCTATCCCATGTACAGCACTGATAAATACTTGTAGTTTTTTTACCAGGCTGGTATCAGAAAAAAACCATGACGTTCAGCCATAATCCCCACATATTAAGAATGGATACATTTGCATATTTCAACAGGATATTATCATGAAAGGCTATGTTCAGGTCTATACAGGAGACGGAAAAGGTAAAACCACAGCCGCGCTGGGGCTATCCCTTCGTGCAGCCGGAGCCGGATTGAAGGTGTTTATCGCCCAGTTCATCAAAATGGGTGACTATAGTGAAATCAAGGCGTTGGATCGATTTTCGGATTTGATCACCATTGAGCAGTATGGTCTCGGCCGGTTCATCAAGGGGAAACCATCGGCCGATGACATCTCTGCAGCGGTGAAAGGACTTGAAAAAGTCCGGAACATACTGAATGCTGCCCAACACGACGTGGTGATTCTGGAAGAAGCCAATGTCGCTGTCTTATGCGGGCTTTTTTCAACTGACGATATTCTTCGGTTGATCGATAGCAAACCGGATACCGTGGAACTCATCATCACCGGCCGAGGGGCAGACCCGCGTGTTCTTGAAAAAGCGGATCTAATAACAGAAATGAAGTGCATCAAGCACTACTACGAGAATGGTGTCTCCGCCAGAATCGGCATAGAAAAGTGATGGGTGACGATGCGACTGATTGCAGACAATCTGAGGATCACGCAAAAAGTTATTGAAAGCGCCGTAGAACAGCGAAATGGGTTACCGTTACAAACACTGGCCAAACAGTGCGAAACAGCCGGCGCCGATGGAATCGATATCAATTCCGGGCCGCTGTATCGTGATCCGGAATCCCGGATGACCTTTATGGTAAAGGCGGTTCAGGATGTCACCCATCTGCCTTTGATTCTCGACACATCCAACCCCAAAGCACTGAAAGCCGGATTGCAGGCCTGCAACACCAAGGCCGTCATCAATGGTGTCTCTCTGGAACCCAACAAAATCGAGCACATTCTACCCTTGGCCGCACCGCACCGAGCGGACATCGTGTGTTATCTGCTCTATCCAAACGGCCATATTCCGCCGGACGGTACGGAGCGGCTGAATGTGGCGGTCTCACTTTACCAAAAATGCCAGGAAGCCGGCATCGAACCGGAACACGTGATTATCGATCCGGTTCTGGTTCCCCTTTCCTGGCGGGACGGCTTGTTTCAGGCCAGAGAAGTGCTGGCAGTCATCAAAATCCTGCCGGAGCTTCTTGGATTTCCTGTGCGCACCATCATCGGCCTTTCCAATCTGACTGCCGGCGCCACAGATCCTGCCAGAAAACGAATTGCCGAGCAGACTTATCTGCCCATGCTGGCATCGGCCGGGATCAGCATGGTTTTGATGAATGTTCTCAACTCCGAAACCATGCAGACAGCCCGCACATGCCGCCTGTTCACGCAAGAAACGATATTTACCTGGGAAATGGTCGGCTGAGCATTCAAGAAGGCTTCGGCGGGGTCAATGCCGACAAGGCCGCTTCGAACTTGGCATTGATGGCCACCGTCATCTGAGCCGCTTCGACAAGTAAATCCGCGGCGGCATCCAGATGGTTCGCTCTGGCTTTCTCTGCCCACCCCCGGTATGTGCCTGCATGATCGTCATTGTGCCGAATCCAGTGATCCAGAAGTTTCACCATTTTTTCTTCAAAAGACATTTCTGTTTGAACATCGGCGTGATGGTGGTGATGATGGTCGTGACCATGGTCGTGATTGTGGTCATGGTCATGACAATGCTCATGATCATGAACCTGCTCCTGTCCGTGAGTATGCGCATGCTTGTGGCTGTGATCGTGATGATGGGACATAAAGCCTCCTTTGGGTCTATAGGGTGCGTCTCATTCAACCGCATCCGTTCATATCGATTTTCTTTCGCCAGTCATCAGGCGGTTTCCAGTAAAAAAAATACCGTACTCCAAATACTTTATACCTCACCTGTTTATGGCGCACAAGACAGAATATCCCCATCAATTCGGGTGGATTTTTCAGCCGGTTTTTTCGAAAGCAAAAATTGACTTTTCTTTGCTCAGTCAGTAATGATACACCATAATGAATCCATCATCGGCGCATTCCTTTGCGGTTTTGGCGCCGTTGCGGTGAAATTATTTTGGATAATTTTCAATGAAATCATTCAACAACCAGGGAGACAACAACATGAAAAAATGGAAATGTTCGGTTTGCGGTTATATTCACACAGGAGACGAACCCCCGGAAAAATGCCCTGTCTGCGGGGCAGATCGTAGTAAATTCTTTGAAATTGTTGAAGAAGCCCCTCAACAGGCTGAGGTTGTCGAGGAAAAACCTGCCGAAACCACAGCCGAACCGTCACCCCCCATTCATGATACGACCGAAGACCGGCCGGCAAAGAAATCCATCCAGGCGTTTCAAACCGCTTTTATGAAATATTACAAGCTCATGACGGAATTGATGGTTAAATATCACGCGCATCCCATCACTGTCCATATCCCGAACGGGGTGCTGCCGGTTGCCGTACTGTTTCTGCTCCTTTCCATGCTGTTTCAGGCACCAGGGCTGGAAGCTGCGGCATTCTACAACTTGATCTTTGTGGTGCTGGTCATGCCCAAAGTTTTGTTTACCGGATATAACGACTGGAAGCACCGGCTCTCCGGCACAATGTCCAACCTGATCATCACCAAAATGGTATGCGGCGGCATCGTTTTTGGGCTCGGTCTCATTCTGGTGATCTGGCGGTGGACAGATCCTACGGTCGCCCTGGATTATTCGCAATCCCGCATGACCTATCTGATTCTTTACCTGATTATGCTGAGTGCGGCCGTTGTTGCCGGATATTTCGGCGGCAAGCTCGTCCGCTTCCCGGGAGATTGATTCGTCCATGAAATATATCGAACTGGACGCCCCCGAACGCCTGTCCGACCGTGTTATCGAAGACGACACACCGTTTATTTTCGACTGTAATCCCGGGGTTTCCTGCTTCAACCAGTGCTGTCACAATCTCAATTTATTTTTGTACCCTTACGATGTGATCCGGTTGAAGCAGCACCTGGGATTGTCTGCGGATGTGTTTTTGGAAAAGCATGTGGATGTCGTGCTGCGGGAGGGTTGTTTTTTTCCCGATGTGCTGCTGTCCATGTCGGAAACGGCCGAAAAGCCCTGTCCATTTCTGACGGATGCGGGCTGCTCGGTCTATCCCCATCGTCCGGAAGCCTGCCGGATGTTTCCGGTCGAACAGGGTATCCTGTATGACGCGGCCATCCGCCAGCACCGAAAAGTCCATTTTTTCAAACCGCCAGCCTTCTGTCGGGGAACGGAAGGCCGGAAACAATGGACAGCATCCGCCTGGATCAAGGATCAGGGCGCGGAAGATTACAATGTCATGACCGAGCGGTGGTCCGAAGTGATCCGGCTGTTTCAAAGCGATCCCTGGGCCGGCGAAGGCCCGAACGGGCAGCGGGGGAAAATGGCATTCATGGCGGCATACAACATGGATGCCTTCCGGGAATTCGTTTTC
>CAZBUL010000094.1:3775-8883 GCA_964495045.1 uncultured Desulfobacterales bacterium
CCTTCGTTGAAGACATAGGCAGCCGGTCCCGATCTTCCGACCATACCGGCAATGGATGAGATGTTGACCACCGCCCCCGCTTTCCCGGATTTCAGATATGGCAGAGCGGCATTGAACACCCACATTTTGGCACGCAGCGTGGTGGCCAGCTCCAAATCCCATTGTTCGCTGGTATAGGGGCCATGAACCACCGGCCAGCCGCCCCGTTCGATATTGTTGATCAGGATATCGAGCCGGCCGAAGCGCTCGATGATCCGGGCGATCAGTCCATCAATCTGACCGGTGTCCAACAAATCGGTTCGGATGATCAGCGCATTCCGTTCATTAGGTGCCAGATCGGATTTCAATGCATCCAGGCTTTCTTCCCAGTCGAAATAATTGAAAACCACCCGGGCACCCCCGCGCAGCAGCTCCAGACCGATGGCTTTGCCGATGCCTTTGACAGCGCCCAGCACCAGCGCCACACGCCCTTCAATTTCCATGCAGAGCCTCCAGTTCTTCCCAACGCAAATACACGGCCGCGATCTCTTGTTCCAAATGCTCAAGCCGGGCTTTGGCCTGAGCGATCATCTCTCCCGACTGCTGGTAAAACGCAGGGACGGACAGCGCCTGATAGAGATTTTTTTGCTCGGATTCGAGGGAATCGATTTGCTGCGGCAGGGCTTCAAGTTCCCGTAACTGCTTGAAAGTGAGCGTGCGGCGGGATTCCCGGGCGGGTTTGGGTTTACCGCCGCCGGTTTTCTGCACGGTGATCACCGGTTCGGGAAGTTTTCGCTGACGCAGCCAGTCGTCATAACCACCGACATACTCGCCGACATTTCCCCCGCCTTCCAGAACAAGGGTGCTGGTGACGATATGGTTCAAGAAAGTCCGGTCATGACTGACCAGCAGCAGGGTTCCCGGATAGTCGAAAAGCAATTCTTCAAGAAGCTCCAGCGTTTCGATATCCAGATCGTTGGTCGGCTCGTCCAGAATCAGAACATTGGAGGGTCGGGTAAAGAGTTTCGCCAGCATCAGCCGGTTGCGTTCGCCGCCTGACAGGATGCGCACCGGTGAGCGGCTGCGGTCCGGAGAAAAAAGGAAATCCTGCAAATACCCGATGATATGTCGGGATCTGTCGTTGAACTGGATCGTGTCGCTGCCATCTCCCACATTCTCGGCAGCGGTCCGGTTTTCATCGAGCTGCTCCCTCAGTTGATCGAAATAGACGGTCTCCAGCCGGACCCCGTGACGCACCGTTCCTTGCTGCGGTGGCAGCTCTCCCAGCAGCAGGCGAAGCAATGTCGTTTTCCCGGCCCCGTTCGGGCCGATGATCCCCACCTTGTCCCCGCGCTGAATGACCGTCGAAAAATCCCGGATCACCGGCGCCTGGTCAGTGTAACCACACGAGACATCGTCCACCTCGACCACGAGTTTTCCGGAACGCCCGGCTTCCTGGGCCCGCAGCCGCACCGATCCCAATCGATCCCGCCGGTCTCGCCTTTCCTCCCGCATTTTTTCAAGCTGCCGCACCCGCCCTTCGTTCCGGGTGCGCCTGGCCTTGACACCCTGCCTGATCCACACCTCTTCCCGCGCCAGTTTCCGGTCGAACTCTGCCCATTGTCCGCTTTCGGCATCGAGGGCCGCCTGTTTTCGTTCCAGGAACTGGGGATAAGAACAGGACCAACTGGTCAGGTGTCCGCGATCCAGTTCGAGAACACGGGTGGCCAGTTTCTGCAGAAACATCCGGTCATGGGTGACAAAGAGCAGGGTTCCCCCGGAGCGCAGCAGAAAATCCTCGATCCAGACGATGGACTCCATATCCAGATGATTGGTGGGTTCGTCCAACAGCAGGATATCTGGTTGATACGCAAGGGCCGCCGCAAGCATCACCCGACGCTTGCGGCCGGCGGAAAGGGTTTCGAAACGGGCCTGATGATCCAGATTCATCCGGGAGAGGATTTTTTCCGCCTCATGCTGCCGGTTGATATATGCCGAAACGGATTCATCGGTGAAAACTTCCGATGCCCCGCTGACGATATCGATGGTCACACCGCTCAGCGCCTGCGGCACGTCCTGAGAGAGCATGGCAATCCGCAAACCCTGCTGCCGCATGATATCCCCATCATCCGGAACGATATCCCCCCGGATCAGCCGCAGCAGAGTCGATTTGCCCGCGCCATTCCTTCCCAGCAGGCAGAGACGTTCTCCCCGCTCGATCTGGAAGCTGACCTGGTCCAGCAGCGGATGACCGCCGAACCCCACACTAACATCTTTCAATCCGATCAACGCCATACGCGCCACTCGCTGCGACCTGTCTGCATCATTGTCAACATCCACGGATTCATCATGGACTGTCCTCACGGACAACCTGGCCGCGGGAGGTAAATGATATCCCCTGCTGGGTCCGCGTGCTGATCATGACGGTTTCGGCAATAGGTTCGCTGACCTTTTCACTGGATTTCCAGCGGACAATGAAATTGGCGCCGGACCCGCCGCTTGAATCCGATTCCGGAACGACATAACGGGTGGAAACCATGGGACCGAGCTTCAGCTCGCTTTCCAGATAACTCCGAACCTTTTTCCCTTCGGTATCGAAATAATCGACGGTGACCAGGTCGATGGCATGCACCGGATCGGTATTCCGGATACTCAAGGTAACCGCCAGATCGAAAGGTCGCTCTTTGTCGCCATGATAAATATGAGAATAGGCCGGTACATAAATCGTCTGGCCTTTCACCATCCGGACTTCGCATCGTGCCGTATCCGACAATAATGGTATCATCCCAACCGCAAGAAAGCACAACACGATCACCGCGACCAACGTTTTCTTATACCCTCTCATCGTTCCCTCCTTGACCCATCACTCTTCATGATTCATCACCGGCCGGCCCAAAAAGTTCCCCCCGCAGCCTGTTCGTACATTCCTGAATATTCAGGTGCGGAAGGCCAAGTTTCTCCAGCGCTTTTCTTGTCATTTCCAAGCCTGCCTCGAATTCCGGCAGAACCACTTCCAGCACTTTCAATTCTCTAAAAACATCGATGAACTCCCGACCTGATGCACGGGCGACAATATCGATCCGCGGGTTCATGGACTGGGCATGAACGGCGATGGCACGAGCCACGACAATGCCCGGTGTGGTAATCAGCAGCATGGCCGCCGATTCGATGCCGGCGGCCTCCAGTACGATCTCATGGGCGGCATCCCCATAAATGACCGGCATATTGGCTGTTTTGGCCAGTTCGATCCGGTCCTGATTCAATTCGACAATCACGAATTGAAGCCCCTGGCATTTCAAGACCTCGGCGATCTGAAACCCGATCCGCCCGCCGCCGGCAATAACCACGTGGTGGTGGAGACCGGTTGTGGGGATATTGATGGTTTGCAGGGGTTCATGCCGAAACCAGCGCTTCTTCAACGCATAGAGCCGGGCGGTCTGACCGGAAACGAGCGGCGTCAGGATCATGGTCAAAACGGCCGATGACAGCACGAGGGAATAAAAATCGCTGTCGATCGAATGGGTCGAAACCCCGATGCGAGCCACAACAAACGAAAACTCGCCGATCTGAAAGAGTCCGAGCCCGACCGCCAGCGGAATGACATTGCCATAGCTGAACATCCGGGCCAGCAACGCAAAAATGCATCCTTTCCCGATACTGATGGCCGCAACGAGCACAAGCACCTGCCCGAAATGATCCACCAGAAAAACAGGATTCAGCAGCATGCCAACGGATGCAAAAAACAGCAGCCCGAAAAGATCCCGAACCGGAATGATATCGCTGAGGGCCTGATGGCCGTAGTCGGATTCGCTCAACACCATGCCGGCGACAAACGCGCCGAAGGCAAAGGACAGCCCCACAAGATAAGTAATATAACCGATGCCCAGCCCAATGGCCGTGATGGCAATCAGAAACAGCTCTCGAGAACCGATTTCGGCGATGTGCTTCAGCAGCGGGGGAAGCAGCCGGGTGCCCAGCAGAATCATTCCGGCCACAAACACCGAGGCCTTCACCGCAGCCACGCCGAGGGTGGCCATGCCGATCGACGGGTTGTTGAGCTGCGGCAGGATAATCATAAGGGGCACCACCGCCAGATCCTGAACGATGAGCATGCCGATCATCACCTTGCTCGACAGGGTGCCCAGCCAGCCCTGACTCATGAGCGTTTTCAGGATCACCATGGTGCTCGACAGTGACGCCAGCGCGCCGAGCCAAAGAGACGGTTTCCAGTCCCATCCCAGGAAATATCCGATCGCGAATCCCAAACCGATCGTCAGGAACATCTGGATCGGTGTTCCGATCAAGGCGATTTTTCGGACCGGTTTCAGGTCTCTGAACGAAAACTCCAGGCCGAGGGCAAACAGCAGCAGCGCCACCCCGATTTCCGACAGCAATTCGATCTCATGCGAATTGGAAACCGTCAGCCCGCCGGTGTGCGGGCCCAAAATGACACCTGTCAAGATGTATCCGAGGATTAAGGGCTGTCCGAGTTTCTGCATCAACAGACCACAGAAAAAGGCCCCCATCACCAGCAGAATGATATCCGTTGCAATACCCATGGTGTGTTTCCCGTAATGCAGCCGTGTGGTTCAATGCTTCACCGACCCCAGCAAGGTCCGGTGCAGCCAGGTCATGCTGAATTTCAGCAGGGCTTCATCGTCTTCCAGAATCTGCTGCCAAAACTGCGCATCCAAACCGAGACTTTCCATGGAATGATTGTCTGTCACATATTTCCGGAAAGTATCCAGATCATAACAGGCCATGGAAAATAATTGACGGGACTGGGTATCCAGCGGCCCCGGCAGCAGCCGGTTTTTGAGACTGATGATATCCATCATCCGATCGTTCATCTCATCGTAAGGGGCAATGCCCTGGGAGGCAATCCATTCTCGAACCGTCTGCTTTCCCGTCTGACAATGCCCCTGACAGTGCGGTTCGGTCAGTAGTGCGTAGTGAACCGAGGTTTTTCCGGTTTCACGGGATCGGGAAAGCATTCTGGCCAGCGGATAAGTCCGGCACGAAGACGGCCGGTTTTCATAGACCCGGCATCCTTCCGGCGAAACAAAGGGGCAGGTGTGGCCATCCGAGGCATCGGTTTTGAGAGACACCACGGGCAGCCGGGTTTCCGG
>CAZBUL010000094.1:8983-11801 GCA_964495045.1 uncultured Desulfobacterales bacterium
TTCGGATCACCGAAATAGAAACCCGTACAGTATCCCCGATGGCTCAATCGCATCAGCTCTTTGATCCAGTCGGGATCGATCCGGTAGGCATCCGGGTTGGCATACCAGGCGTCGATGGCATTCCGATAGACCTTGACGACGGTCGCCAGATAATGGATGCCTTTCATCCGCCCTTCGATTTTCAGCGAATGAATCCCGGCGCGGATCAGCTCCGGAAGATGCTCGATCATGCAGAGATCCCGGGAATTGAAGATATACGTTCCCCGCTCGTCTTCGAGAACCGGCATGAACTGGCCGGGACGCATTGCCTCGACAACCGCATACTGCCACCGGCAGGGATGACTGCACATCCCGCGGTTGCTGTCCCGCAAAGCCATGAAACTGCTCAGCAGACATCGGCCCGAATAGGAAATGCACATAGCCCCGTGAACGAAGCACTCCACTTCCATACCGGTTTCCCGAATAATTTCGGAAATCTCGGCCAGAGAAAGTTCTCTGGCCGTATTGATCCGGACAGCCCCCATGTCTTTCCAGAAAGCGGCACCGGCCGTGTGGGTGACATTGGCCTGGGTGCTGACATGAATGGGTATGTCGGGAATCAAGCGCCGGGCCATCCTGAAGATTCCCGGATCGGCCACGATGACGGCATCCGGCCCCATCCGCCAGATATCGCCAAGATAGTCGGCAATGGCCGTCATTTCATGATTGCGGGGATAAACGTTGCAGGCCACATAGACTTTTTTTCCGCAATCATGGACAAAGCCAATGGCCGATGCCAGTTCCGGAAGAGTGAAATTCCCGGAAAAATTGCGCAGGCTGAAATCCTTGCCGGCCAGATACACAGCATCGGCCCCGTAATGCAAGGCGATTTTAAGCTTTTCGAAATTGCCTGCCGGTGCCAGCAGCTCAATTTTATCTGGTGGGTCGGGTTTCGTCATGATTACCTAAAAAAGAATATTCACCGCAAAGACGCAAAGGGCGCAAAGAACAATTGTAGAAAAAGAAGGTGTTCCTTTGCGTTCTTTGCGCCTTTGCGGTGATAAATTATTTATTGTCTCAGCAGTTGCATCAGCGTTTTTTCAAGACTTTCCCGCCATGGCCTGGTTTGAATTCCGAATTCCTTTTCGATTTTATCGCAGTTCAGGGCGGAATAGGCCGGCCGTTTGGCCGGTGTCGGATATTGGTCGGTGGTGATGGGCTCTACCAGACTGGTTTTGAGCGGTACATGAGATTGAGCGATGTCGAGAATCGCCTGGGCGAATCCGTGCCAGGAAGTGATCCCTTTGCCGCAGTAATGATAGGTTCCCCAGGCGATGTTCTCTTTTGTCCGGATCGCATCGGCCATGATCAGAATGGCCTCGGCCAAATCCGCGGCACAGGTCGGGCATCCCATCTGATCTGAAACCACCCGCACGACATCCCTTTCGGTTCCCAGCCGAAGGATGGTCTTGACGAAATTCTGGCCGTGAAGGGCATACAGCCAGGCGGTTCGGATGATGATATGCTGCGGCAGAATCCGCTCCACAACGGCATCGCCGACGGCCTTGCTTTTGCCATAGACACTCATCGGCGAAATCGGATCCGTCTCCAGATACGGTGACTGCCTGGCGCCGTCGAACACGAAATCGGTTGAAACATGAATCAGCGGAATCCCGGCATCTGCACACACATGGGCCAGAACAGCCGGCCCCACGCAGTTGACGTGATACGCCGGCATTTCCTGGGATTCGGCCTTATCCACCTGCGTATATGCCGCACAATTGATCACCAGCGCCGCTCCGCCGTCCTGTATGGCGGCGCGCACCGGATCGGCACGGGTGATATCGACTTCCGGCAAATCCACCGGGATGGCGGAAAACCCGCTGTTGGGGCTCTGGCGCGTCAGCTCCGTACCGAGCTGACCATTGGCACCGGTAATCAAAATATTCATGGAACGACCTCCCCGCGGGGCAGTTGATGCGGCTGAATCTCCGAAAGGCAAGGCAGCAGGCTGTCCTTTTCGGATACAATGGGATTTGTGACCGGCCATTCGATGCCAATCGCTGGATCGGACCACAAAATGCCACCTTCGTCTCCCGGCGCATACAAATCGGAACATTTATACAGAAACAGGGCGGTTTCGCTGAGCACACAAAAGCCGTGAGCGAATCCTTCGGGAATAAATAGCTGCCGTTTGGTTTCGCTCGACAGATGCACCCCTGCCCATTTGCCGAATGTCGAAGAGTTTTTCCGAATATCCACGGCCACATCGAAAATCTCTCCGGAGACGACCTGAACCAGTTTGGCCTGGGGGCGGTTGATCTGATAATGAAGCCCGCGCAAGGTGCCTTTCACGGAATAGGAAAGATTGTCCTGAACAAAGGCCTGATGAATCCCGGCGTTCCGGTATCGTTCCTGGTGATAGGTTTCCATGAAAAAACCGCGTTTGTCCGCAAACACAGCGGGTTCGACAATGAGCACTTCCTTTAATGCTGTTGGGATGACTTTCATGAATATTCCTTCTCTGCATTGGATCAATTTGGACAACTTGAAAGGCAACTTATCACAATCACCGTTCGGCAAACAAGTTGATTGTGAACCATTCTCCCCTTCTGGAAGCGAACTCCGTCATGAATCAAGAGGGTTTATCTTGACTTTTTATTGGATTGTTGAAAACGTTTCGATATATAGGAATGTTTTCGTTCAAAGAGGGAAAGTATCATGTACGAAAGAAACTTGTACTGGGAAAAAATTCTTCCGTTTATCGACAGACCTGTCATCAAGGTCATTACGGGAATGCGGCGGATCGGCAAGAGCTGCATTCTCAAGATGATCATCG
>CAZBUL010000095.1:0-11769 GCA_964495045.1 uncultured Desulfobacterales bacterium
GATACCGCAGCCGCAGAAATCCGAAACGGGGGTGAACAGGTTCAGGCCAGTGCGGCAGAATTGTCTCAATTGGCCGAAAATCTCAAACATCTGGTAGCTCAGTTCAAGGTGTGATTGAGGCATGTCCGACTGTGATTCAGTAATATTTTTGGAGAAAATTGACGATGATAAATTTAAAAAGCATATCGATCCGTACCCGTATCCTCATGGCGGTTTCTTTGCCGCTGATTCTCATTTTCATCGGCGGCATCGTGGTGATTTACAACAATTTCCAAACCCGATCCATTGTCCGCAATATGAACAGAAACGCCGTCTGTTTTCAGGCGGACAGCGACCTGATCACTGAACTGCAGCGGGAAAGAGGCAAGTCATCGCTTTTTCTCAGCGGGAAATTGACGGAAGCCGAACTGGAAAAACAGCGGCAGCAAACGGATGAACGCACCAAATCCTTCCGAGCTGCATTGGAATTCAGTGCCGTCGGAGCGGAGAATATCCAGAAATTTTCGCCGGAAAATCTTCATATCGACGATCTGAGGCGGCAAATCGGCGCCACGGTCAAAGAACCGGTCGAGGTTATCAAATTATACAGCGAAAAGATCGATCGGCTGACATCCCTGATGAACGTCATTGCCAATAAGCCCACCACCAGCGGCATCGGCAAGGTGTTCGTATCGCTTCTCGTCATCGAAACAGCCAAGGAAAACGCCGGGATTCTCCGGGCAACCCTCATGGCCATTCTGAGCGCCGACAAACCGATTTCTCAGGAACGGCTGATCACGGTGCTCAATTTGAAGGGCAACATCGATATCAATTTGTCATCCAAAGCACTGGCCGTTTCCCCCAAGAATACGGAACTGCTCAATGAATCCGCCAAACGGCCGGACTGGCAGGAAGTGAACCGGGTAACCGGGCTGGTCATCGCCAAATCCCAAACCGGCGCATTCGGCGTGGATCCGACCGTTTTCTGGGGAAACATCACCCGGATGATCGACGATCTCGGCGTACTGGTAACAGATGAAACCGCCACCATGCTGGCAAAAACGAAAAAAATCGAATCCAATACCAATTCGGAAATCTTGTGGATCGCCATCGGTTTTGTGGTGATCTTCGGCATCACCCTGACCGTCTCGCTCATCATGGCCAACCGGATCACCCGATCGATCCGCCGGGTGGCAGATACCTTGAAAGACATTTCCGAAGGAGAAGGTGACCTCAGCCATCGGATCGAAGTGGTCAGTAACGATGAAATCGGGGAAATGGCCGCCTATTTCAACCAATTTATCGAAAAGTTGGGAGGCATCATCTTTCGGATCACCGGCACGGCTGCTTCGGTCGCCGCTTCCTCGGCGGAACTGTCGTCCGTCAGCTCCGAAACCGCCCAAAACGTCCAGACAATGACGGGCAAGACCTCGATGGTGGCGGCCGCCGCCGAAGCGTCCAGCGTCAACACCACATCGGTGGCAGCCAGCATGGAACAGGCGTCGATCAATCTTTCTTCGGTGGCCAGCGCCACCGAAGAGATGAGCGCCACCATCGGCGAAATCGCCGCCAATTCCGAACGGGCGCGGGCCATCAGTACCGACGCCGGGCAGCAATCCTCATCGGTGACGGCACTCATGAAACAACTCGGCCAGGCCGCCCAGGAAATCGGCATGGTCACCGAAACCATCACGAATATTTCCTCCCAGACCAATCTTTTGGCACTGAACGCCACTATCGAAGCGGCCCGAGCCGGTGCAGCCGGCAAAGGATTTGCCGTGGTCGCCAACGAAATCAAGGAACTGGCCAGGCAGACAGCCGACGCCACTGGAAACATCAAAAGCCGGATCGGTGGAGTACAGCAATCGACCGGAAACGCCATAACGGTCATCGAAAAAATCACCGCCGTTATCTTTGAAGTGGGGCAACTGGTAACCAGCATCGCTTCTGCCATTGAAGAGCAATCCGTTGTGGCCCGGGATGTGGCGGGCAATATCGCCCAGGCTTCCATGGGTGTGCAGGATGCCAACGAGCGCGTGGCCCAGATGGCATCGGCTTCCAGGGCCATGGCCGAAGACATTGCCGATGTGGACACCGCAGCCGTCAATATCCGTTCGGGCGGAGAACAGGTTCAGGCCAGTGCGATCGAGCTCTCCAATCTGGCGGATCGCCTCAACACCCTGGTAGGACAATTCAAAGTGGATGACGGCCTGGAAAAACGATTGGATAAATCGGAGACTGCGATGGAAACGGGCTCATCCACCGAGCTGATTCCCTGGACCGATCAGCTATCGGTCGGCGTCGCTGCCATGGATGCCCATCATAAACGGCTCATCCAGATGATCAACGATCTGCACAATGCCCTGCGGAAAAGACAGGGGCTCGACGTCTGCCGCGATCTGCTGAAAAAAACGAGTCAATATGTTGCATACCACTTCCATGCCGAGGAAGAACTGATGACCCAGGCGAAGTATCCCCAACTGGACGCCCAGAAAGCCGCTCACCGTCATTTTCTATCCACCGTTGCGGCGCTCGAAAAACGCTGGCTGTCCGGCGACAAAACGGTTCCCACGGAGCTGATGCGGCTGCTTCAGGAATGGCTTGTTAAACATATCAAAATAATGGATAAAGAATACGGCCCGTATTTGTCCTGACACAATCATTCGCCTCCTCCCCCCAGCGGGGGGAGGCCGGGAGGGGGGGCGGCCGGCCGGTTCAGAACAGAATATGACGGATTGCATGATAGAGGAGCAACATGGAAATCAACGAAGAAACAACCGATGGTCTGCTCATGACCCGGTTCTCTCTGGGGGATACCGCTTTCGGCGTGGAAGCGCGCATGGTGCTGGAAGTGGTCAAAGTCGGCGATCTTACCCGCGTTCATGACGCACCGACCGGGGTAGTCGGTATCCGGAATCTTCGCGGCCGGATCGTTACGGTCATCGATATGGCTGTGCATCTCAACATGGGCCATGTGGAAATCACCCCGGAAACCCGTTTGCTGATCATGGAACACCACGGAGATTCCTATGGATTCATGGTAGATACCGTCACGGATGCCATCTCCCTGGAAAACGACCGCATCGAGCCCCCGCCGACCAGCCTCGACCCGAACCTCAGAAGCATTCTGCGCGGGGTCTGGCGGGAAGCGGATCGTCTGACAGCCATCCTGGATAATGAGGCCCTGTTCCATTGGGATGAACTGACTAAAATATGAAAGGAACGACAGTGTGAAAGTACTTGTCGCGGATGATTCCATTCTCTTTCGCCGGGTGATGACCGAAGTGCTGACGTCTCTGCCGGATGTCGAAGTGGTCGGTCAGGCCCAAAATGGGAAGCTGGCTATTCAGAAGGTAAGCGAGCTGCGCCCCGACCTGCTGACGCTGGATATGGAAATGCCGGAAATGGACGGTCTGGCGGTGCTCGATGCCCTCAGACAGTCGGGAACGATGCCAGCGGTCATTGTGGTCAGCGCTTTGACACGGCAGGGCGGGCGCCTGACCATGCAGGCCCTGCAGAAAGGAGCCTTCGATTTCATCACCAAGCCCGTTTCGACTGGCGCCGAACAGAGCCGGGAAGCATTGCGCACCGAACTGGCGCCCCGTATCAAAGCATTGTCGCTGCGACTTGGCATCCGGCGTATTCTTCGGGGAACCCCGGCTACCACGCCAAAAGCCTTGCCGCCACGGGAGCGCACCATCCGGTCACCGGCGTCAACCATGAGCGATGTCAGTCAGCGCATGACCCGACTGGCCGGAACGCACAAACCGTCCATGGTGCTGATCGGCGTCTCCACCGGCGGCCCCTATGCACTGGCCAGTCTGCTGCCGGCATTGCCGGAACACCTTGGGGTTCCGGTGTTCATCGTCCAGCACATGCCGCCGGTATTCACCCAGACCCTGGCCGAAAATCTCGACAGCAAATGCGCCCTGCGCGTACGGGAAGCGGTTCATGAAGAGATCGCGGAAGCAAACACCGTCTATATCGCTCCCGGAGGCCGTCAAATGCGGCTGGCGGTCGGCATTCAAGGGCGAAAAGTCATTCAGATCACAGACGATCCGCCTGAAAACAATTGTCGGCCGGCGGTGGATTATCTTTTTCGTTCCGTGTCCGTGCATTTCCCTGGTCAGGCCATGGGGGTGATCCTCACAGGCATGGGCAGCGACGGCACCATCGGTCTGCGGCTGCTCAAGCGGCACGGGTGTTTTATCATCGCCCAGGATGAAACCAGTTGTGTGGTGTATGGCATGCCCAAAGCCGCAGTGGATGCCGGTGTCGTGGATGTTGTGCTGCCGCTCGATGCCATTGCCGGGCGAATCGTTACGACCGTCCGGGGAGCCGGTGCATGACCCCTGCCCGGCTCACCCGTGATGAACTGACAGTCTGGAGCCGCCATATTCACGAAATCTGCGGTGTCAATCTGGATGAATCCAAAGGATATCTGATCGAAACACGACTGGCAGGACTGTTGCGTGAAAACGGATCGGGAAGCTGGTCCGAACTGCTTCACCAAGTCAAAACCGATGTAAGCCGTTCCCTGAACCTCAAAGTGATCAACGCCATCACGACCAACGAGACTTCGTTTTTCCGGGACACATCCCCTTTCGATCTGCTTCAGCACAAGTTATTCCCGGAGCTTATCGATCGACGAAACAAATCCGGCGTTCGTCCGGTGCCCATCCGCATTCTGAGCGCTGCCTGCTCCACCGGCCAGGAAGCGTACAGCACCGCCATCGTGCTGAAAGAACTCCTGAGAGATTTTCGGGGCTACGATATCCGCATTCTGGGCATCGACATTTCCGATGCCGCCGTAAAACAGGCCAGCTATGCCCATTTCAGCCGGTTGGAATTGGATCGCGGATTACCGCAGGACAAGCTGTCCCGCTACTTCGAACCAGTCGGAGAAAAATGGAAGGTTCGTGACGAACTGCGGGCGCTGGCCTCATTCCGATGTGCCAATCTGTTGAAACCCGTGATTTCGCCTGCACCTTTTGACATCATTTTTTGCCGCAACGTCGCGATCTATTTCACCGAGCCGGACAAAATCCGGCTGATCCGCAATCTCGGCCAGGTTCTGGCCAAAGACGGTGCGCTGATCATCGGTGCAACGGAATCCATCGCCGGGCTGTGTCCGGAGTTCGAACCGAAACGGTATTTGAGGGCTGTATTTTATCAAAAAAAAGATGTATTTTGATATGCTGTAAAAATTTTCAAGGAGACTCGACATTTTGCGCATTCTGATTGCAGAAGATGATTACACGTCCCGTATCATGCTGAAAGCCATTCTGAAAAAGGACGGGCATGAAGTGATCGATGTTGATAATGGGGCGGATGCATGGGAAACACTCTGCAAACCCGATGCGCCCAATCTGGCCATTCTCGATTGGATGATGCCGAAAATGGATGGCCCGGAAGTGGTCGGCCGAATCCGTGCCCGCGATCTCGAACAGCAGCCGTATATCATCATGCTGACCGCCAAAGGAGACAAGTCCGATATCATCGCCGGCCTCGAGGCCGGAGCCGATGATTATATTGCCAAACCTTACGACCATCAGGAACTGCATGCCAGAATCAATGTGGGCAGCCGCATGCTGAGATTGCAAAACGAGCTCCGGCAGCGGGATAAACTGCAAGGCGTGCTGGAGATGTCGGGTGCGGTCTGTCATGAACTGAATCAGCCATTGCAGATCGTTTCGGGTTTTTCGGAACTGCTGTTAATGGAGATGGATGAGAACGATCCCAACTATCGCACCTTGCGCCAAATCAAATCGGGCATTGATCGCATCGGTCAACTGACCCGGAAGATCATGCAGATATCGAAATACAAAACCAAGGAATATCTCGACGGAAAGAGTATGATCATCGATATCGCGAAATCGGCGAATATCGATGGCGGATTCGAGATGAATAAAGGAGACTGAATGGAAGAAAAAAAATTACTCGTTGTCGATGATGAGCAGATGATTTGTGATCTGTACACAGCGACGTTTTCACGGGCCGGTTATACGGTAAGAACCGCCAACAGTGCGGAAGAAGCGCTTGAAATTCTGAAAAAAGAAAAATACTGGGTCATGTTTCTGGATCTCAATCTGCCGGGAATGAACGGCATCGATCTGTGCCGGAATATCCGCCAGGCTTATCCCATGGTCATTGCCTATGCCGTTACCGGATACACATCGCTGTTTCATTTGAATGAATGCCGGGAAGTCGGTTTCGAAGACTATTTCTCCAAACCGGTTAGCATGAAAGACTTACTGGAAGCGGCCGAAATTGCTTTCAAGAAAATCGATCGCTGGAAAGGCAAATTCCGGTCAATGTAATCCCGATATGTCCGGTCATCAAGACAGATGATCCATTGTACCCAACCGACAGACAAAACGCCAGAGATGCCCCCTATGTATGACCGATTGATAATGAGATGTCGTTGTCTGAACAAACGGGGACATACCGCAGTGATGTTATCGGTATTTTTCCATATCCTGATCGTTTTATGGGGAATGACAACCGTTGCCGGCGAACACATCGGATGTCTCGGCATACGATCAGCACTGGCGCATCCAATCCCTGCACAAACGGCTGCTCCAAATCCACCGACCATCCGCATCGGTGTTCTGGCCCACAAGGGCATCGATACGTGCCAAAAAATGTGGCAGCCGACCATGGACTACCTGAACCAAAATCTGCTGGAATATCGGTTCGAACTCGTATCGCTGCTGTTCGAAGAAATCGAACCGGCCGTCCAGAACCATATCATCGATTTTTTGATCTGTAATCCCGCCATTTATGTCGATCTCGAAGTCCAGTATGGCATCACCCGAACCATGACCCTGCGCAATCTGGTGGGTAAAAAAATCGTATCGCAATTCGGCGGCGCCATATTCCGCCATGCCGACCGAGGGGATCTGCACAATTTGCGGGATGTCCGCGGCCGGAGACTGGCCGCCACCGGTCAGACGTCATTCGGAGGCTGGCACATGGGGCTGCGGGAATTCAGGGCCGCCGGCATCGATCCGGAAAAAGACTGTTCCCAACTGATATTTCTGGATTCCCACCCCGCTGTTGTGCGTGCGGTTTTGGCTGGTGAAGCGGATATGGGAACAGTTCGCACCGATACGATCGAGCGAATGGCGGCAGACGGTGAAATCCGTCTCGACGATATCCATGTCTTCCCCCCCGACACCCGGTTTGAAAAGCGATCCACTTTTCCCTATCTCCATACAACGCGGTTGTATCCCGAATGGCCGTTTGCCAAACTGGCTGGCACCTCCGAGGATATCTCCCGCGATGTCACCATCGCGCTGCTGAGTCTGCCCGTTGATTCTCCGGCCGCGCAGGCCGCCCAAATCGGCGGTTGGAGCGTATGCCTCGACTACACCAGCGTTCACGATTGCCTGCGGGAGCTGCGGCTGCCCCCTTACGAACGCTATGGCCAGATGAGCCTGGCGGATATCTGGCGCGAACACTGGCCGTGGTTTGGCGTGATCGCCATATTGATCGGCGTGTTGTCGGGATCGTTGATCATGCTTCGCAACCGGAATTTGTCGTTGAATCGGATCAGCAGTCAGAACCAACTGCTGCTGGCTTCGGCGGGTGAAGGCATCTGCGGCATCGACATCGATGGCGCCACGACATTCATGAACCCGGCTGCCGGTCTTATGTTGGGATATGCCGCTGATGAACTGATCGGAAATAATCTCCACGCCCTCACCCATCATACAAAACCGGACGGCACCCCCTATCCGGTTCAGGCATGCCCTATTTATATGGCATGCCAGGACGGCAGCGTTCATCAGGGAAATGATGAATATTTTTATCACAAAGACGGACATGCTTTTCCTGTATCTTATTCAAGCCGGCCAATCATGGACGGAGATACGATTCGCGGAGCGGTGATCTGCTTTCAGGATATCAGCGATCTCAAACAGGTCGAACACGAGCTGATCCGGGCCAATGACAACCTGAAAACGATATTTGACAGAAGTCCCTTCGGTGTGGTCGTCATCGGTAAGGATCGGATCATCAGATGGGCCAACCATTATGTTGATAACTTGATCGGTTTGGCGAAAGACTCCGCGCTGACCGGGAAATACTGCGGGGAGTATCTCTGTCCGGCATCCGATAATGAATGCCCTATTCTGGATTTGAACCAGGCTATTGACAATTCCGAACGCATCCTTCGTCGTCTGGACGGCACCCATATTCCGATTCTTAAAAGCGTTATCGAAATTGAAATGAACGGGGAACCGTTGCTGCTCGAAACTTTTTTGGATATCACTGAGCGCAAACAGTATGAACAAATCCTCCGCAAGAGAGAAGAAAGCCTGCTGCTGGCCATGAAAGAAACCGAGAAACTGAACGACAATCTCGAACAGCAGACCCGGCTGGCCAACCGGATGGCTGTTGAAGCGGAAACGGCCAATGCGGCCAAGAGCGAATTTCTGGCCAACATGAGCCATGAAATCCGCACGCCCATGAACGGGGTCATCGGCATGACCGGGCTTCTGCTCGACACTGATCTGACAGATGAACAACGGCAGTATGCCGAAACCGTCCGGGCCTGCGGTGAATCGTTATTGGTGATTATCAACGATATTCTCGATTTTTCCAAGATCGAAGCCGGAAAAATGGAGCTGGAAAATCTCGACTTCGATCTGCAGAACACCCTCGATGAATTTGTGGCCGCCCTGGCCCTGCGTGCCCATGACAAGGGCCTGGAACTGACATGCAGCACCGATCCGGATGTGCCGGCCCGGCTGAACGGTGATCCGGGACGTCTGCGTCAGATTCTGACCAACCTGACCGGCAATGCCATCAAATTTACCCTCGCAGGGGAGGTGGCGATCCAGGTATCCCGCCTCCCCGTTACCCGAGAAGGGGGCGCAGAATCACCGGCTGAAGGGGAAGATGGCGCCGCTGGTTCGGTACCGGTCATGCTGCGATTTTCGGTTAGAGACACCGGTATTGGCATTCCCAACGAAAAACTCGACCTGATTTTCTCCCATTTTACCCAGGCCGATACCTCCACGACACGGGAATTCGGCGGCACTGGGCTGGGGCTGGCCATATCGAAACAACTGGCCGAATTGATGGGCGGTGAAATCGGCGTGAACAGCGACGTCGGCAAGGGCTCGGAATTCTGGTTCACCGCAAAGCTCACCAAACAGCCGGATGATGCCGTTCCGAAAGAAACGCTTACACCAGCGGATCTGAACGGTGTCAACGCCCTGATCGTGGATGACAATACCACCAACCGTCAAATTCTGATTGCCCGACTGAACTCCTGGGGCATGCGGACCACCGATGTATCGAACGGTTCGGCCGCATTCGATACGCTGCGAAAAGCACTGGATGGCGGGGATCCTTTCCAGATAGCTCTCATCGACATGCAAATGCCGGGCATGGACGGTGAAGCACTCGGACGAAAGATCAAGGCCAACAGGTATCTGTCCGCAATCCCCCTGGTGATGCTGACATCCATCGGATCACGCGGAGATGCCCGTCATTTTTCAGAAATCGGTTTTGCGGGTTTTCTGAACAAACCGATCCGCCACCGGGAACTGAAAAACATCCTGTCCGAGGTGATCGGCCAAATCCCAGCGGATCAAAGACGCCCGCAGCCCACCGAAACCGGCCGTTCCCCCCAAAATATTCAAAACATCTTTGCCGGCGGCAAAACCCGCATTTTACTGGCGGAAGACAATATCACGAACCAGCAGGTGGCCATCGGCATCTTGAAAAAGCTGGGATTGCGGGCCGATGCCGTCGCCGACGGCGCCGAGGTGATCAATGCCCTGAAAACCATTTCTTACGATCTCATTTTGATGGATGTTCAGATGCCGGTCATGGACGGATTGGAAGCGACCCGGCGGATTCGTGAAATGGAAAAGGCCCGGGCGGAACAGTCTGCGGAGCGGCCGGACGGATCGCCAGCCGTTCACGCTATCCCCATCATCGCCATGACCGCCCATGCCATGCAGGGTGATCGGGAAAAGTGTCTGGCAGCCGGCATGAACGACTATATTACCAAACCGATCTCCCCGCAAGTGCTGGCGGAACGGCTCGATAAATGGCTGCCGACATCTTTCAACGAAGCGGATCGGGAGCCTCCCTGTATTCCAGCCGCACCGAAACAGGCAGCGTTCCCGGAAATGTTTGATCCGGAAACACCGATTTGGGACAGGCCCCAAATGCTCGATCGTCTGATGCAGGATGAGGAACTGGCTCAAATCGTTCAGGAAGGATTTATCGAAGACATCCCGCAACAAATTCAGGCACTGATAACCTTTCTGGCCGCCGGCGATGTGTCGGCAGTCGAACGTCAGGCCCATACTATCAAGGGGGCCAGTGCCAATATTGGCGGTGAACGGCTGCGGAAAGTCGCATTCGAAATGGAAAAAGCGGCCAAAGCCCATGATATGACGGCGGCCGGTGGCATGATCCAGGAACTGGAAAACCAGTTTGGTCTGTTGCGGGAGAGGATGCAATCCCCCGATTACCGGTGACGGGCACGCCAAATGGACCGAAGTGAAGTAAAAATAGTTCAGAAAGGATAAACGATGAGCATGATGATCGTCGATAACAAGGTCACCCGATGGAGATTTCCCCGATGCGCATTTTGATTGCCGAAGACGACCTGACCTCCCGGATGCTGCTTGCCGCGGTGCTGAAGAAAAACGGTCATGAGGTAATCGAAACCGTGGATGGTGCCGCAGCGTGGCACATACTTCAATCGCCCGACCCGCCGAAAATCATCATTCTCGACTGGATGATGCCGGTCATGGATGGGCTCGAAGTGCTCCGTCGCATCCGGAACATGGAAACCGATTCCCCGCCATATATTCTCATGCTGACCAGTAAGGATGAAAAATCCGATATCATCACCGGACTCGATGCCGGCGCCGACGACTATCTGACCAAACCTTTTCATCCCGGAGAGCTTCGGGCGCGGGTCGGCGTCGGCCGCCGCCTGATCGAGATGCAGGCCGAACTCAAAAATATCAGAAATGCCCTGGCCCATGAGGCCACCCATGATCTGCTGACCGGAACATTCAACCGCCGGGCCATCGAAAACGCTCTTTCCCAGGCCCTCTCCAGGCTGCATCGATCCCATGACGGACTGGCCATCGGCATCTGTGATATCGATCATTTCAAAAAGGTCAACGACACATTTGGCCACCTGGTCGGCGATGATGTGCTGTGCGGATTTGTTCACCTGCTGCAAAAACATCTACGGGACTACGACCAGCTCGGCCGGTTCGGCGGTGAAGAATTTCTGCTGATCGCCCCCGGCGTCACCGGTGATGGCATCAACCTCTTCGAACGTCTGCGCCGAACTGTCGAAGAAAACACGATCATCACACGGGCGGGAAACATATCCATCACCATCAGTATCGGCGTCAAAACCGTCCGGGAAAACGAATCCATGGATACCGTGATATCAGCGGCGGACACCGCACTTTACAAAGCCAAAAGTGAAGGCCGAAATCGCGTCTGCTTCCACAATGACAGTGATGTCTGAAAACCATATTCCAATGAATTCTTTTTGTTTTTCATTGCGCCGGTAGGGAGATTTTTCTGAATGACCGGCCGATTGCCTTTCTATGAAACGATATGGCGCCGGCGCCTGTGGATCGTGGTGCTGCCGTTGCTGCTGGCCGCCGGCGCTATCGCTGTCTGGTGGGCAGCGCATCAGGCCGATCGGGTGATGCGCAATGAACTGCTTCAGCAGACACGGATAGCCGCTCAAGCATTGAACACCGGGTGGATTCAGATGCTTTCGGGAACGGAAGC
>CAZBUL010000096.1:0-11734 GCA_964495045.1 uncultured Desulfobacterales bacterium
GGTCTTTGTCATAATTGCAGACCGTCAACGTGACGGCATCGGTCTTCCGTTCACCCACAAAAACCAGTGATCCGGGAGGAAGCCCCAGTTTTTCCGAACGGTCACGCACAGATGCGGTTGTCATGCCGAGTCCTTCATGTTGCAGATGTTATGCTGTACTCCATTTGAGCAGTCGTATCTTGAAATGATCCGCCGTCATTGTCAATCGAAAGATATCCCCCAAGATTCCCGTCCATTTTTCTTTGAGTAATCGGCAGGTCTTTGATAGCATGACCTCCGGGAAGTGTTACTTGATCCACATAAGTCTTTAAACAATTGGCACACTATGACAAAAACACTTTATCAAAAAGTCGGCATCGCCTCTCTGATTCTCATGGCCTCGGTGTTCTTGAGCCGTGTCATCGGCCTGTTCCGGGAAATGGCCATTGCATACACCGGCGGCGCCAGAGCGGATGTGGATGCGTACCAGATCGCATTCGTCATCCCGGAAATCCTCAACCACATCGTTGCCAGCGGATTTCTGTCCGTAACCTTCATCCCGATTTTCTCCGGATATCTGGCGGCGGACCGCGAGGCGGAAGGCTGGAAAGTCTTTTCCATCATCATGAACAGCTTCGGTCTGTTGTTGATCGCCTTTATCGCCGTTGCCATGGTGTTTGCGCCGGAACTGATCGCCCTGACCGCTCCGGGAATTCAGGATCCTGTCATCCTCGGCAAGGCGGTTCGGATGACCCGCATCATTTTACCGGCACAGTTTTTCTTTTTTACCGGCGGCATGTTCACCGCGGCCCAGTTTGCCAAAGAGTCTTTCACCCTGCCGGCCCTGGCGCCGCTGGTTTACAACATCTGTATTATCGCCGGTGGAATAGCGCTCGGTCCTGTCTTGAAAATGGAAGGTTTTTCCTGGGGGGTTTTAGCGGGATCGTTTATGGGCAATTTTGCCATTCAATATCGCGGCGCCCGGAATGTCGGCATGCGTTATTCTGCGGTCATCGACTTCACCCATCCGGATTTTTTCACATATATACGCCTGACCCTTCCCCTCATGGTGGGGTTGACCATGTCGTTTTCAACGGAGTTTTTTCTGAAATTTTTCGGGTCTTACCTGCCGGAGGGAAGTATTGCCTGCCTGAATTACGGTCTGCGTATCATGTTCATTCTGGTCGGGCTCTTGGGGCAGGCTATTGGAACGGCATCCTTCCCGTATATGGCCCGACTGGCCGCCGAGGACAAGATTCCGGAAATGAACCAGTTGCTGGATAGAACGCTGAAATACCTGTCTTTGATCATACCATTTTCGATCCTGCTGATGATCCTGCGCCACGAGGTCGTCGCGGTGCTGTTCGAAAGGGGAAGATTCGATGCCCTGGCCACCCGGCAGACCGCCGGCATCCTGTTGTATCTGATGATCGGTGCCTTTGCCTTTGCCGCGCAGACCGTTGTGGTGAGAGGATACTACGCCGTCCGCAACACGATATTTCCGGCTATTTACAGCACCATCGGCGTTGCGTTGAGCATTCCGTTCTACATACTGGGCATGAAGCTCATGGGCGCCGGCGGGGTGGCCCTGGCCATATCCATTTCGGCCGTATTGCAGGTGATGCTGCTCTATATGCTCTGGAACCGCAGAACCCGGAACAGCAACGGGCGGGAGGTGTTCAAGGGATATGTCATCATGATCCTGGTGAGTGTTCCGATCGGCCTGATTCTGGAAATTCTCAGACGGTTTCTCTTACAATGGTTTCCGCATAAGGTATGGATCGGCAATCTCCTGATCTGCTGCACCACCGGCCTGATTTTTTTGATCCTGCTCTTTATTGCCGGCCGTCTTTGCAAGATTCGGGAAATCACCGACACCTTCCGCAGGCTGTTTCAAAAAGCAATTTGATGGAAACCGCCATTTCCGCATTTATTCGTTTTCGGAGAACACAGCATCGAAAAACGACTTTTTGTCCAGTTGACGCTGCCACGATCTATGTCGTTTGACACTGTCAAGTTTCGCCTCTCTCGAAATATTGATAAAACGAATCGTTTCGAGAGGCCCCAATCCATTCATCAATAAATCGATTCCCTTGCGGATAACCAATTCTTCATCCATATACCGGATAGCTTTCATTTTAAACACTCCTTGGCGCAGTATTGCAGAGGGTCTCCACACCAGACATTCAACCGTGTTTTTCCGCATTTCTTCAACAACCGGTCATCACAACTAACAAAATCCGCTCCGACAGATTCAGCAAATGCCACATGCGCCCCATCAGCGATGCCGAAACCGGCAGCACACAGACTTTCCGCTTTCTGCCGAGCTTCAGTCATGTTCACGTTGCATGATTCGCCATGTTTATCCAGCAATGTCAAAATGTTATTTCGATCGATCGCATTGGCAATATCCTGGATTTCCTTATAGTGAACCGGAGATACGACAAGTCTTATCCGATGATATCGGATGTTCTCCAAAATCAGTTGAACGGCTTCGCTCTCAAGACGTATGCGTAAATACCGTTGGTCGTCAAAAGGCCGACACAAGGCACATACATCGAGATAAACAAGCCCTGACTTCATAACCATCCTCTGCTGTCTATTGGAACACATCTGTGAACATTTGAACTTCTAAGAAAATAGACATACTGTGTCAATAGCAATATTCATGCAACATAAACATCACCATAATCTCCAATATTCACTCATAGCATTACGACTGTTCAGAGCATCACAAAATCTTCCGCCGCCTGAAAAAAGCAATTTGACAGAGTCGATCATTTTCTTTTATCATTCGTTGCAATTATCAATGGATAACATCCACAATCTTGAACGCGCCCAACAGTTCCAATAGGAGACGGCATTATCAGACAGACCCCGTCTATGCGAAACAATCCTGCAAAATGGTTGAATTTGACGGCATGGTGGATCATTCCTCCGCTTTTCGGCGTGCTTGCCATTCTGCTGGGTCAGGATGCCAACTGGGATCTTCGAAATTACCATTTTTACAATCCCTATTCATTTATTTACAACAGGATGGACTTCGATATCCTGCCCAGCCAGGTGGCCAATTTCTACAATCCCCTGTTTTATGTGCCGTATTATCATATCATCACCCTGTTGCCGCCCAAAGGCGTAGGATTCGTGCTGGGCTGGATGCAGGGGTTCAATTTTCCGCTGCTGCTGGCCATCGTTCGTCGGATGATTCTCCCCGCAATGGGAAATAACGAGCCCCCATGGAAACAGTCCGCCGTCTGTTTCGGCATCGCCCTGATCGGCATGCTGGGGGCCGCCAACATCTCCGAACTGGGAACCATGTTCAGCGACAATATTCTCAGCCTGCTGATACTGTCTTCCCTGTTGATCATATTGTCGTCCACCCATCACCTGTTGCAATCCGGATGGAAAATTCGGATCGGCATCGTCATCGGAGCCGGTTTTCCGGCAGGCATGGCCATCGGGTTCAAGCAGCCGACCGCCATTTATGCCATCGGGCTCTGTGCGGCATGCTTCGCGTTCAAATCGACTTTCATCCACCGTTTTTTTCTGTCATTTTTTTATGGCATCGGCGTTTTGTTCGGGATCGCTGTCACCGGCGGCTATTGGCTATATGAAATGTGGGTTCGGTTCAAAAACCCGTTGTTTCCGTATTTCAACCTGTTTTTCCGTTCACCGATGGCAACCATTGGAGACTATCGGGACACGTCCTATCTTCCCGACAATCTCGGTGAAGCACTGATCTCCCCGTTTTTTTTCGGATTTGCCCCCTATCAGTTTTCCGAAGTGCCATATCGGGATCTGCGCATTCCCCTGATCTATGTGCTGCTGCTGACACTTCTGGTGGTAAAGATTATCGAATGGGTCTCCGTCCCAACGGATCATCGGTCTTCATATAGAAAATCCCCCATTGACGAATCTGCCATTTACTATCTGGCGGCATTCGGTGTGATCTCTTATCTTACCTGGCTGAAAATGTTCGCCATTTTCCGGTATGCGCTGGTGCTGGAGCTGCTGGCCCCCCTGGGAATTATCCTGCTTCTTGGCCGGTTGATTCCCAACCGCATTGCCAGAAAAGCCGTAGCCGGCGCCGCCATGCTGATCCTTTTGATCACCCTGAAGCCCGCCGACTGGGGACGGGTTTCCTGGGGAGAGGATTATTTCGGCGCCGACATTCCCGCCATCGAACAACCCGGGAAAACCCTCATCCTCATGACCGGTGCCGCCCCGATGTCCTATCTGGTTCCCCTGTTTCCAAAAGAAATTCGATTTATCCGCATTCAGAGTTATTTCACGGGGCCGTCCAGTCAGCCGAACGGATATGATCGTCTGATGGCGGATGTCATCTCCAAACATACGGGCCCCATGAATATTCTTTTCCGTTCTTACGAAAAGCCTGGCGCGATTTCAGCACTCGATGCTTACGGACTCGATCTGAAAACCGATTCATGCCGGACTCTCACGCCGCGGATCGAAGCCAACGAAGATTATCCGCTGAATTTCTGTGCAGTGACCCCAAAGGCGCGTTCATGAATGAATCCCGAAGTACATCGACCGACTATCGAACGGCGGTACTGATCCCCTGTTACAATGAAGAAAAGACCATTCATCATGTGGTCGATGGATTTCGCAGCGAGCTTCCCGATGCGGACATTTACGTCTATAACAACCGATCCACCGATCGGACAGTCGAAATCGCCACCGCAGCCGGCGCCCACGTCCGGGATGAAGTTCATCCCGGCAAAGGGAATGTCGTCCGGCGCATGTTCGCCGATATCGAGGCCGACATTTACGTTCTGGTGGACGGAGACAACACCTATCACGCCCCCAGTGCACCGGTCATGATCCACAAGCTCATCGATGAACACCTGGATATGGTGGTCGGCACCAGGTTGAGTGAATATTCGGAAAATGCCTTCCGGATGGGGCACCGGTTCGGCAATGATCTGCTGACGGGTTTTCTGGGATTGCTGTTCGGCAGAACGTTTACAGACATTCTGTCTGGATATCGTGTTTTTTCAAGAAGATTCGTCAAATCTTTTCCGGCTGTCTCAACAGGGTTCGAGATCGAATCGGAACTGACGGTTCATGCCCTCGAACTTAGAATGCCCATCGGCGAGTTGGCCACCCCGTATCGAAACCGGCCGGAGGATTCGGCCAGCAAACTGAGAACCTACCGGGACGGCATGCGCATCCTTCTGACCATTGTCGTGATGTTCAAGGAAGAGCGGCCCTTGACATTTTTTTCGCTGGTGTTCGGGCTGCTGACACTGACAGCGCTTATTCTGGCCTATCCGATTGTGATCACCTATTTGCAAACCGGCCTGGTGCCCCGGTTTCCAACGGCGATCTTGTCAACGGGCATTATGATCCTGGCCTTTCTCAGCCTGACCTGCGGGATGATTCTGGATACGGTCAGCCGCGGCAGACAGGAAATCAAACGGCTGATTTATCTGTCGATTCCGGGAATTGACAGGCACACGGACAAACAGCGGAAGCATCGATCCCCTAAAACGCTTTTTCAGAAGCTTTTTTAACCCGGTCCTCGCGGTGACGGGCTTCTTCTTTTTCGATATTCAAAAGCGCTTCGAGACTGTTTACATAGTAGATCATGATGTGATATTCAGGATTCCCATAGCGGTCGCTTTTGGTGGTAATCAGCAGCACATCGTTGTTCTTTTTCCAGAAAGCGGCTTTGAGCGGCGGGGTCAGCCCCGGAATCTCTTCCGGAGCACCGTGTTTCTGATACAGGGTCTCGATGATGTTGCCACCTTCATGAGAGACATTCATACTGAAATACAAGGGGCGATGAGAGTATCCTGAAAAAAGCATTTCGACATAGATGAAAGGCACCCCCGTTTTCCGGGCGTATCGATACATCAGCTTGATAGTGTCATGTTCGACACGTTCCCGCGGGGGATAATTCAATTGCATATTCACGGTGTCGAGCTCGGGAAAATAAATCTTCAGAAAGTCCGGATCATTGACGGACAAATCGATCTGACTGCGATAGGCAATGGCATCGGAACCGAGATGATCACTCAATGCGCTGCGAACGGCATTGTTGAACCGGGTGTTGGCCCCCAGATCGAAAAACGTGAAACTCTCCGGCAGTTCTGCGGCAATCTGGCCGGTTATCGCTGAAGTAAGGCGGATGTTTCGCTCGATCAAAAAACCGCCAAGCCCTGCCAGAAAAAGAACGGCCACAATTGCTGCAATCCATTTATTACGTTTCGAAATCGTCATGATATTCAAACTCCTGTACTTCTCTGATTTCCGGATAGATGGTTCCGGCTGCTGTCGGCAATTTTCATACAATAATTTGATGTGAAAATCAAAAAAGATAAATTGATTTCATCATGCCATTGATATATGAACCTGTAATCAGTTTGTTTGAACCACCATACACTCAAAAAGGAAAAAAAGATGAAAAAAGATGATTTGATTCAACAGATGGCTGAGGAGGCCAGCATCACCAAAGTTCAGGCGGCCAAAGCATTGAACGCTGTCATCGAGGGCATTTCCGATGCGCTCAAGGGAGAAGACGGCAAAATCACCCTGATTGGTTTCGGTACATTTCAAAAAGTTCACCGGCAAGCCCGCCAGGGTGTCAATCCGGCAACCGGTGCCAAAATTCAGATCGAAGCCACCGATGTCATCCGGTTCAAAGCCGGCAAGAAACTCAAAGACGCCATCGCATAACAGACTTCAACAGATATTGTTTCCGGAAGGAAGGCAGGCAGTCCAGTGTATCTGTCTGCCTTTTTTGAAATTCAATATCCCGGCCAGGAGGCACAGCGATGCTTTTTGAAAAGCCCGGCCCTGCCAACGCGGATCAAACCCTCTGTGAAATCATCTGCAAACCCCGAAACATCAAATGAAAGGATGCACTTGAAGATTATCGATTTGCGCAGCGACACGGTCACCCAACCGACCGCTGCCATGCGGGAAGCCATGGCAGCGGCGAAAGTCGGTGATGATGTGTATGGAGAAGACCCGACCGTCAATCGGCTTCAGGCCATGGCTGCCGAAATGCTCCACAAGGAAGCGGCGCTGTTTGTCTCCAGCGGCACCCAGAGCAATCTGCTATCGCTGATGAGTCACTGTGAACGCGGTGATGAATACATCGTCGGTCAACATGCCCATACCTACCGGTATGAAGCCGGCGGTGCCGCCGTTCTAGGCAGTATCCAGCCCCAGCCCCTTGATTTTTCACCCGATGGCACGCTAAATTTGAATCAGGTGCGATCCCTCATCAAACCCGACGATTTTCATTTTGCAAAAACCCGGCTTCTTTGCCTCGAAAATACCCAGGCCGGTAAAGTGCTCCCCATGAGTTACCTGGCCGAAGCCTCTGCTTTTGCCGCTTCCCACCGATTGGGGCTGCACATAGATGGCGCCCGGATTTTCAATGCCGCCGTCCGACTCAACCTCCCGGTTCATGAAATATCCCGCCATGCCGATACGGTTTCGGTCTGTCTGTCCAAAGGGCTCGGAGCACCCGTCGGCTCCGTGCTGTGCGGCTCGTCCGATCTCATCAAAAAGGCGATTCGCTGGAGAAAGATGCTCGGGGGCGGTATGCGTCAGGCCGGTATTCTTGCGGCTGCGGGGATTGTCGCGCTCACCACCCATGTCGAACGGCTGGCCGAAGATCATGAAAATGCCCGCCTGCTGGCTCAAAAACTTTCCGACATCGCCCCCGTCCGTATCGATCTCGATGCGGTTCAGACCAATATGGTTTTCATGGAAACAGCGGCATCCGCCGGCGCCCCGCTCACCGCTTTTTTAAAGGAACGCGGCATTCTTGTCAGCGGCCGCGGCAATTTTCGCCTGGTTACCCATCTGGATATTGCGGCCTCCGATATTCAAACCGTTGTCGATGCCATCAAAGATTATTTTGTTCGTCATCCGGCATGATTGAAGGACTGCTGCCGGGGGTCATCCCGCTTCACCCTGGATTTCCTGACTCGGACCGGTCATGGCTTCTGTGAAAAAAAATCCCAAAACCATTTTCACCTGCCAGTCCTGTGGATATCAAACTCCGAAATGGCTGGGGAAATGCCCCGAGTGCGGTGCCTGGGAAAGTCTTGTCGAAGAAAGTGACATCGCCTCCCCGGCGGAATCCCGATTTTCTTCATCCCGTTCCAAGCCCATTCCCATCGATCAGATCATCTGTGATACGGAAGAACGCATCCAAAGCGGGATTGGGGAATTCGACCGGGTGCTGGGCGGTGGGCTGGTCAAAGGCTCGATGGTATTGATCGGCGGGGATCCCGGCATCGGGAAATCCACCCTCATGCTCCAGGCCCTGCATCGTTTTGCAGTTCAGGGGCATCGTGTGCTGTACGTATCCGGCGAAGAGTCGGTCCGGCAGATCAGCATGCGCAGCAAGCGGCTGGCTACCCTGTCGTCCTCTTTTTTTGTCGTCTCCGAGATCGACATCGATATCATTCTTTCCATGCTGGAATCCGTCCACCCCGATGTTCTGGTGATCGATTCCATCCAGACCATGTATAACAGCGACATTTCCGCGGCTCCCGGCAGTGTCGGGCAGGTTCGGGAGGCCACATTCCGGCTGATGCTGGCGGCCAAAAAAACCGGAATTCCCATGTTTCTGGTCGGCCATGTCACCAAAGAAGGCGCCATCGCCGGCCCCCGGCTGCTGGAGCACATGGTCGATACCGTGCTGTATTTCGAAGGCGACCGCAATCATCTGTTCCGGATTCTCAGAGCCGTCAAGAACCGGTTCGGCTCAACCAATGAAATCGGCGTGTTTGAAATGCGGGATAAAGGACTCGAGGAAGTGACCAATCCATCGGCCATTTTCCTGGCCGAACGGCCCGATAATGCGCCAGGCTCCGTGGTCACCGCAAGCATGGAAGGCACCCGGCCGATTCTAGTCGAAATTCAAGCTCTTGCCAGCAGTACAAGCTGGGGAAACCCCCGGCGGACCATCCTCGGTCTGGACGCCAACCGCGTTGCCTTGTTGATGGCTGTCATCGAACGAAAAGTCGGGATTCATCTCATGGGACACGACCTGTTCATGAACGTGGCCGGCGGGGTGCGCACCGATGAGCCGGCCGTGGATCTGGGCATCGTCTCGGCCGTGGCATCGAGTTTTCTCGACAAACCCATTGATGACAGCACAGTCGTTGTGGGTGAGGTTGGTTTGACCGGCGAAGTACGGGCCGTGGGGCAAGTCGATTCACGGATATCGGAATCCGCCAAGCTGGGATTTACCCGGTGTCTGATTCCATCCAGCAACCTGAAACGGTCATCCGCCATTGCCGGCATCGAGCTTATCGGCATTCAGTCTCTGAAAGAGGCCATGGAGATTCTTTTTTAATGCCCGCTCCCCGATCCAAAGCCAATCCGTGGGAAGATCATTACACCCAAAAAGCCCGAAAAGAGCATTTCCCAGCCCGATCAGTCTTCAAACTTGAGGAAATTCAGCAGAAATTCCGTCTGATCAAGAAAGGAAACCGCGTGCTCGATTTGGGCTGCGCCCCCGGCTCATGGCTGATGCTGGTCGCCTCCCTCACCGGTCTGTCCGGAATGGTGGTCGGCATCGACATCCTGCCCGTTCCGGTGACACTGCCTTTCCACGTTCGGGTGTTTACGGCGGATATGCTGGATCTGCCCGAAGACATATCCGATGCCATCGGCCGGGATTTTCATCTGGTGCTGAGCGATATGGCACCTTCGACAACGGGCAGCAAATCCGTCAATGCGGCCAGATCCTATGAGCTGTGCGAGGTAGCGTTGACCACGGCGCAAAACAGACTCTTGCCCGGCGGCCATTTTGTCTGTAAAATATTTCAAGGTGAGGATTTCGAGACCTTCATCCAGAAAATCAAATCCTCGTTCACCCAATATCGGATTTTCAAACCCCAGAGCTGCCGCAAGGCCAGCCGGGAAATTTACATCATCGGACTCAACAAACGATAATTTCAGGGATCCGTTATCAGGGGCCTGAAACCGATCGGCAGGAAATCATTGTTATTTCCAGTCTCCGGTTTCTGGTCACTGATTCCTGCCCCCTGACCCAAGGAGGTTTTTTCATGTCTGGTCATAACAAGTGGTCCACCATCAAACACAAAAAAGGGGCTGCCGACGCCAAAAGGGGAAAGATATTCACCAAGCTTATCAAGGAAATCACCATTGCCGCCCGGATGGGCGGCGGAGATATCGGATCGAACCCCCGCTTGCGGTCAGCCGTTCTGGAAGCAAAAAGCGAAAACATGCCCAAGGAAAATATCGAGCGAGCCATCAAGAAGGGCACGGGTGAGCTCGAAGGCGTCAGTTACGAAGAAAGCACGTATGAAGGCTATGGTCCGGGCGGAGCGGCCGTTATCGTGGAATCCCTTACAGACAACAAGAACCGGGCCGTTGCCGAGATCCGCCATATCTTCAGCAAATGCGGGGGAAATCTGGGAGAAAACGGGTGTGTGGCGTGGATGTTCTCCAAGAAAGGCTATATGGGTGTGGATATGAAGGCCGTCACCGAAGACCGGTTGATGGAAATCGCTCTGGAAGCCGGTGCCGAAGATGTCCGGCAGGACAAAGATGTCTTCGAGGTGATCACCGCCCCTGCGGATTTCGAAACCGTCCGCCAGGCATTGGAGCAGGCCGCCATTCCGTTCAGTGATGCCGAAGTTACCATGCTGCCGCAGAACACCCAGACACTGGAAGGCAAGGAAGCCGAACAGATGATCCGGTTGATGGACACCCTCGAAGACTGCGACGATGTTCAGAAAGTTTACACCAATGCCGATATTTCGGATGAAGTCATGAGCCGTCTCTAATAAAAAAGGGGGCATGCCCTGCCCCCTTTTTCCGTTCAGTGCTTCGCAACCGCTTATTTTCCCGTTATCGCAATCATTCGCCGGACCGCTTCCAGGGCCGGCAGTCGCTCCGATTCCGGTACCTTGACCTGCCCTTCGAGAGTTTCGAGACTTCGGATGACATCTTTCAACTGAATTTTCTTCATATCCGGGCAGACCATATCCGCAGACACGGGATAAAAGGTTTTATCCGGGCAGGTTTTCCGCAGGGCATGCATCAGCCCGGTTTCGGTTCCCACGATAAACGCGCAGTACGGAGATGTCTGTGCATAGCGGATCATGCCCGATGTGCTCAGAATGACATCGGCCATATCCAACACGTTTTTTCGGCATTCGGGATGAACCATGAACACCGCATCGGGATGAGCTGTTTTGGCTGCTGTCACGGTTTCAGGTGTCAACCGGTCGTGAATCGGGCAATATCCATCCCATAGATGAATGGTCTTCGACGTCTGGGATGCGGCATACCGGGCCAGATTTCGATCCGGTGTCATCAGTATCTCGGATTCACTCAGACTTTCGGCAACAGCCAGCACATTGGCGGAGGTGCAGCACACAGTGGAAAGGGCTTTTACCGATGCCGGTGAATTCACATAGGTGACAACCGGCAAGGGGCCTAATGTTTTCAGCTTTTTCAAAAGGGATTCCGGGGTGATCATATCCGCCATGGGGCATCCGGCATCCAGTCTGGGAAGCAGAACGATTTTTTCGGGAGACAAAATGGAAGCCGTCTCTGCCATGAAATGAACACCGCAGAACACGATGATTTCCGCATCGGTTTGGGAGGCCTTGATACTCAACTCCAGAGAATCCCCGCACAGATCGGCCACATCCTGAATCTCCGGAGGCTGATAATTATGAGCCAGTAAAATGGCCCGTCTTTCTTTCAGCAGTTTTCGGATCGTTTCCTTCAC
>CAZBUL010000097.1:0-11528 GCA_964495045.1 uncultured Desulfobacterales bacterium
TGGTCGATGCCTGTTCCATCGTTGTCCGTTATATAGACTTTCAGAAAAATAATTTCGCTGCGTTATCGGTCGGGAATGGCCGAAAAGGCCTATTCCCTCCCTGCTGCCTTGCGAAATGAATTTTCTGAAAGTCTATAGGCTGTACATGTCAAAACTCTTTGAAATCATCGTCATCCATGGGGATGATGTCGTTGGGATTCACCACTTTGGACCGATGGGCGGTCAGGGCTTTTCCTCTGCCGGTTTTCCCGGCAGCAGTCAGTGCTTTTCGGGGGGCAGGCCGCATGGGTCCGGCTGGTTTCATACGGCGGGGAGTGCGCAGCATACCGGCCGATACCGCCTCTTTTCCGCTGACCATGGCCGCCAATTCGGCCACAAAGCTTTTCATCTCTTCAGCCTGGGCGTTCAGTTCTTCGGATGAAGCAGCCGATTCCTCGGCTGTGGCGGCGTTTTGCTGGGTGACCTTATCCATTTCGGTAACCGCCAGATTGACCTGCTCGATTCCCTGGGCCTGCTCATGGGAAGCCGCGGCGATTTCTCCAATCAGTTCACCGACCTTGCCGGCGTTGTTGGCGACGTCTCTGAATGCGTCATTGGATGTCTCTACCAGAGCGGTACCGTCCGCAATTTTTGTGACCGTTCCTTCGATCAGGATGGCCGTATTTTTGGCGGCATCGGCGGCGCGCATGGCCAGATTCCGCACCTCGTCGGCCACCACCGCAAATCCGGCACCGGCTTCACCGGCACGGGCGGCTTCCACGGCAGCGTTCAGAGCCAGCAGGTTGGTCTGGAAAGCGATCTCATCGATGGTCTTGATGATTTTGGATGTTTCGATGCTGGCCCTGGAAATATCCTGCATGGAAGTCGTCAGATGATCCATGGCCGCATTGGCTTTGCCGACCACCTGATTGGCCTGTTTCATGAGAGCGTCGGCTTCTCCGGCATGGGTGGCGTTCTGGCGGGTCATGGAGGACATTTCTTCCAGGGAAGCGGATGTCTCCTCAACCGATGCCGCCTGTTGGGAAGCCCCTGCGGCCAGAGACTGAGAGGCCGATGAGACCTGGGAAGCCGCCGACGACACCTGCTCGGATGCTTCCGACAGCCCGCCGATGACCCGATTCAGCGAACGGGTGATGGAAAGGGACAGAAAGATTCCCAGAAAAAGAGAGACCACCACGCCGATGACGATCAGCCCCAGGAAAGCCATTTTTGCTTTTCCGGCCTTTTCGTCGAAAGCAGTATCGGATTCCTTCGAATTTTTGATGTTGATCTCAATGATTTCATCGACAAGCTTGGCATTTCTCTGAAAAAGATCCCGGGTTTTGCCGAAATTGGATGCCCGGGCGGTCTCGTAATCTCCTTTTTTGACGAGGGCAAGGACTTCTTCATGGGATTTTTTCCAGGTATCCCATTCCTGAACCAGTTTTTTCCAGGCAGCCGCTTCATTGGGAGACTGGGGCAACTGCTCGTAAATCTTCCAGCCTTCATGGATGCGTTTCCATGCCGTTTCCAGATTGGTGTATTGTCGTTTGACAATGTCGGGATCCTGTCCGAAACAAAGAGTCCTTTCTGCCAGGGAAACAGCGGTCTGTCCTTCATTGATCAGACCCAGTCCATAAATACTCGGCAGGAAAACACCCGCTGCTTCATTCTGGGCCGATGCCGCCATATTGATGGACCAATATCCCATCCCGCCAATAAGCGCCGAAATCATGGCCACCACCAGAAACCCGCCGATTAATTTGGTGCTCAATTTCATGTTTTTCATTCAGGTCTCTCCTTGTGAAATCGAAATAATGTCTTACAAAAGCCAATATCTCATTATTTGGAATACTTCAAGTTGTAATAGTCTGTTCATTCCATTTGCATGCGGGGAAAGTGCCGCCCCTCAGTTGCTTCCCGTGCTCCAGTTCACCGATGATGTCCAATAGTTTCTCCGGAGTCAGGGGATTTTGAGCCGCCGCATCTTTTCCGGGAATCATGAGGGGGGTGATCCAGTCCATATTTCCCAGACCGGAAATGATGATGATCGATGTGGCGCCGTGCTGACCGTGAATCCAATTGACGAATTCAATGCATTCGGTGCGATGGGAATTGACGATTCGAATGACCAGGCCGATGGGTTTTCCGGATATTTCTGCGTCGTTGATTTTCTGTTTGGCCTCTTCGTTGCCGAATGCCGAATCCATCATAAAGCCATTTCTGCGTAAATGCCGGATAATGGCAAACATCATCTCGACATCTTCATCGATCACCAGAATGCGCTGTAAATGAATAAATGTTATCAACCAAAGCCTCCGATTCAGTGTGGGAAATACGGGGTACTGCGGCCGGAGGATAATGCAGGCTTTGTGCCATGGTGATTCGAAAAATAAATTCACCGCACTGGCGTAAAAAAACGTCATCGCTCATTGGCCATATTGAACTGCCCCCACCCCAGCCCTCCCCCGCTGGGGGAGGGAGTTTTCTGCTCCTCCCCCCAGCGGGGGGAGGTTGGGAGGGGGGGCTGCCGAAACAATGATCAAGACCTAAAATCGGTGGGGATGAACAGCGTCATGGATGTCGCCGGTTTGGGTTGCATCCATCCGGCACGTCGGAGAATGTGAATAAACACCAATGAAATGATTGATGAAATGGACTGATTGACGGAAATGACAGGGTCTGCGACAAAAGAGTCGTGACAGGGCGGTCATTTCCGGGATCGGATGCGGGTGCCGTCTCTGACGGCTTCATCGGGATGGGCGATGACGGTTTCGTTTTCGGTGATTCCGGAGCGGATCTCTGCGGTGAACCCATTGCGATGGCCGACTTCAACCCGGCGTTTGCGGGCGTTGCCGTTATCGTTCACAAAGACGGCCCAGTCGTTTCCCGACCGAAACAGGGCGCTGTTGGGAATTTGAAGCACATCCGTCACTTCCAGAATGATAAAATGGGCTTCCAACCGGTAGCCGTCGCCCAGGGCTTTCCAGATATCCGGCGGAGACAGGATGTCGGAGAGCACGAGCGTTCGCTGTTCTTCCACACCGAGGCTCGAGATTTTGGTGAAGCCGGCCGGCTCCACCAGACGAACGACTCCCGAAAGCGGCGGTTCTCCGCCCCATCGCTTGAATAGAACCGGCGTTCCTTTTTTGATTTTGACGGCTTCCGGAGAGAGAACTTCGGCCAGAATCTCGATATCCGCCACGCTGCCCACATCCATGATGGGCTCGCCGGCGGCCACAGGCCCCTCGCTTTCCCGGTATAATTTAAAAATGGCGCCGGTGACAGGAGAGGGCACATACACCGTATGCCCGACATCGGCCGGTTTTCTGAATGTGAAATTCTGCAGGGCTGTTCTTGCCCGCTCCAGATCGGATCGGGAAACAGCCGCGGCCGCTGCGGCCGACTGGCGGACGGCACGCGCCTTCTTGACCTCAGATTCGGCCTGATCATATTGATCTTTGGCCACGTAGCCGTCAGCATGGAGCCGGGTGATCCGCTCGAGTTTTTTTTCGAGATAGTCCGCATCAGCAGCGGCGGCCCGCTCTTTTTCCAATGCAGATTTGAGGGCTGCTTCGGCAGCCGAAACAGCGGCCCCGGCTTCAGCCCGCCGGCGGGGATCCAGTGCCTGCGACCACACCGGTTCCAGAACGGCGACCGTTTGCCCTGTCTGAACAGGGCTGCCCACTTTGGCATGGATCCGCTGCATGATCCCGGATGTCGGCGCCGAGATGATATACCGCTCTTTCAGGCGGGTGCGGGCTTCTTCTTCGATGGTCACCTGAAACGACCCGCGGCGGACCGTGACAAGATCGACATCCCTGGCCTGGGGTAACAAGCCGTAAATGGTTGCCAGAATGACGACAAGGATCAGGGCAGCCACCGATAGGCTTCGGCGTTGGGCGATATCCATTTATTCCCTCGTTTTCAGAACTTCCACCAGATCGAGATGATCGAGCTTGCGGCGGACGATCAATCCCGAAACGGCTGCCGATGCCAGAACAACAGCGGCAGCCATGGCAAATGTCTTGATTTCGATCACAATCGGCACCCGAAACAGATCGGATGCCAAAGAATGGGCGATGTAGGCGCAGAGCCAGTACCCAAAGACAAATCCGATGGGAATGGCGATCAACGTCAGCAGGCCCAGTTCGCCCAGGAGAATATAGGATATTTCCCCCCGGGAGTATCCCAGCACCCGCAGGCTCGATAATTCCCGGCTGCGTTCGGACAGCGCCACCCGGGCGCTGTTGTAAACCACGCCGAAAGAAATGAAACAGGCCATGAGCGTGGCGATATAGGTGAAAAACAGCAGGGCTTTGGCCTGAATTTCATGAAAATTGTGGATGTCGTTGATGCGGACGACCGTTCCGGCCACCCGCGGCATCTGGATGAATTGCTTGAACAGTCGCTCCTGAAACAGGGAATCCATCGTCAGATACGCCCCGGTGATGGCGCTGCCTTCCCGCATCAGGCGGTTGAGGGCGGTGATGTCCATGTATCCCGTCACGCCAAGATATTGTTTCACCAGGGCGGCCACCGGTACCTCGCGGACGGCCTTGGACCCCTCCAGCACTTCGATGGTCAGGATGTCGCCGGTCTGGACGTCGAGAATCTTCCCCAGATAATCCGTCAGCACGATGCCGGCAGCCGGCAGGATGACACGATGCATGTCCGTATCGATGAGCTGATGCAGCCGGCTGTCGGGTTCGATGCCGGTGATCACCGTCTGGTAACTGCGGTGGCCATGGCGGAATCTGGCGGGAACCTTCCGGAAAGGTTCGGCCAGAATGATGCCCTGAAGCCCTTTCAGTTCAAAGACGGCCCGGCGGGATGTCGGTTCCGTAAACACGATGGAAACGTCTTCTTTCCGGGACATCACGAACTGGAGATTCACCATGAAGGCGACGGAATCCTTGAAAAATCCGCTCGACACCATGGTGGCGCCAGCAACGGCAATCCCCAGAATCGACAGGACGGTGCGAAACGGCTTGCGTTCGATGTTCCGGACGATGATCCGGGTTGGCTGGGTCATCCGGCGGAAAAATCCCGTTTTTTCGATGAGCGACACCCGATACCGGGCCGGTGGTTCGGGCCGCATGGCCTCGGCCGGCGGCAGTTTGGCCGCCCGCCACAGGGAATGCAGGGTGCCAGCCAGGGCAGACAAAACCGTAATCAGTACGGCGGTCAGGATCACGCGGATATGCAGGTCGAAAATCAGTTCCGGAAAACGGTAAATTTCCATATAAACATCGCCCAGCAGCCGGGCGAACCATATTCCGCCGGCAATGCCGATGGCCAGGCCGATGGAAACGATCGACAGAACCAGTTGGGTGTAATGCAGCCCGATGGCCGTGTTGTCGTAACCGAATGCCTTGAGGGCCGCGATCTGTTCCCGTTGGGTGTGGATGGTCCGACTCATGACGATATTGAGCAGAAACGCCGCCACCCCGATGAAAATCGTCGGGAAAATTTCCGAGCTGCGCTGGAGCTGCCGGAACTCCTCGTTCAGCATACGGTGAGAGAACTGATCCTTGCGGCCGTGGGCGCCGAAGCCGCCATAAGGAGCCACGATCCGGTCCAATGCCTCGACCACGTCCGTCAACACCGCGTTTGGATACAACGACAAGACCACATCATTGAAGGCGCCGTCCATGTCGTAGGCCGTACCAAGGGCTTTTCGGGCCATCCAGATCACCCCGTAACGCTTGAAATCGGGGCTGATGGCATCGGGTCTCATCAGAAAAACGAATTCCGGAGACAAGGCGATGCCGGTGATGGTCAGTTTCGTCCACTTGCCGTTCAAAATGGCCGCAAACTGATCGCCGGGAACAAAACCATGGGCCAGTGCGAAGTTTTCGTTGATGACGACTTCATTTCTTCTGGCGGAATCGGGAAGCCTGCCCTGACGCAGATGCAGCCGGTTGAAAACGGGCGGTCCGGCATCGGGGATGGAAACCACTTTGGCACTGACCGGCTCGGTAAATCCGGTGATTTCCAACTGAACGCGGACAGACACCCGGGTTTCCACCTGATTGACACCGGCAATCTCCTGAATCTTTTCTTTGACGCTTTCCGGAGCCCGCTTCATACTGACGAAGACATCGGCGAAAAGGTAGTCCTGATAAAAGCGGTTTCGGGTGAGATTCAGGGAATCCATGGTGATGATGAACATGATGAAGGTAGCCACCCCGCTCATGATCACCAGCGTGATGGCAAAGACCTGGCCTTTCATCCGCCGGATATCCCGCCACAGTTTCCGGTCGAGGGCCTTCATGGTGTCACCATTCCAGCTCGCGGGGAGATTTCTTGACCGGCGGAATGCGGACTTCGGAAATCCGGCCGTTGCTCAGGTAAATGACCCGGTCTGCCATGCCGGCGATATCCGCATTATGGGTAATGATGGCCGTGGCCGTGCCAAGTTCGCGGTTGATCCGCTCGAGGGCTTCAAGCACGACGATGCCGGTTTTGGAATCGAGGGCACCTGTCGGTTCATCGCAGAGCAGCACCGCCGGGTTTTTGGAAATGGCGCGGGCGATGGCCACCCGCTGTTGTTCGCCGCCCGAAAGCTGGGCGGGAAAATGATCCATGCGTTCGGTGAGGCCGACCAGAGACAGCGCGTCTTCGGGCAGCATGGGATGCCGGGCGATTTCTGTGACCACGGCCACGTTTTCCCGGGCGGTCAGGCTGGGAATCAGGTTGTAGAACTGAAAGACAAAGCCCACATGGTAGCGGCGGTATGCCGTCAGTTCTTTATCGTCGGCATGGGTCAGCTCTTTGCCGCGGTAAGAGACGAAACCGCTGGTGGCTGTGTCTAACCCGCCGAGAATGTTGAGGAGTGTGGATTTGCCGCTGCCCGACGGGCCCAGCAGCACGACCAGCTCTCCGGCGAAGATTTCGAGATTCGCCCCCCGCAGGGCATGAACCGCCACGTCGCCCATCTGGTAGGTTTTGGTGAGGTCCCGCACCTGGAATACGATATCCGGGGGGGAATTTATCTGATTGCTTATCATTGCCGCTGGTGCACCGGACTGCATAACCTTTTCAAATACGAGAACTGCGTAATCATTATCTCCTCCCCCCAGCGGGGGGAGGTCGGGAGGGGGGCTCAACAGCAACAGAACGACGGTATGCAGGTTACCCCGTCATACGTTTCAGTGCCTTATACAGCGCCTGAGTTCCTTCCGAAGCCTCACCATGAGCGGCATTGTCATCCAGAAACCGTTGCACCAGCGACGTTCCGGGCAGGGAAATGCCGAACTGATCGGCCTGGGACAAAACGATGCGGAGATCTTTTTGCAGCAGTTTCACCATGAATCCCGGAGAAAAATCGCCCTTGACAATCCGGGGCCCGAGATTCTCGAGAGACCACGACTGGGAGGCCCCGCCGGACAACACGTGGATCATGACCTGCGGATCGATGCCATTTTTTTCGGCCAGGGTCAGTGCCTCACAGACGGCCAGCAAGTTGACCGCGGTGACCACCTGGTTGCACGCCTTGACCACCTGACCGGAACCGGTCGGGCCGACATGGGTGATGCGTTTGCCCAGAACGGAGAAGATGGGCATTGCCTGTTCGAACACTTCCGGCTTGCCGCCGACCATGATAGTCAATGTGGCGTTGCGGGCGCCGACATCGCCGCCGCTGACCGGCGCGTCCAGAAACTCGATCTGCTGCAAAGTCAGCTTGTCGGATATATGCCGTGCGGTTTCGGGGTTGATGGTGGACATGTCGATAAACACCGCGCCGGGCCGGGCGGTTTGAACCGCACCGTCGGCACCGAGCAGCACGGCTTCGACATCGGGGCTGTCGGTGACCATGCTGATGACAACATCGGCTTCTTTCGCGGCTTCGGCCGGGGAATCTGCCGGACGGGCACCGGCTTCGACCAGTTGTGCTGCCCGGGAGGCTGTGCGATTGTAAACCGTGAGGGGGAAACCGGCGTTTTGCAGGTGCCCGGCCATGGGCAGGCCCATGATGCCGAGGCCGATGAAAGCGATGCGGGGGTGGGTTTGCATGAGAGAGAATCCTTTGAAAAATGTTTTTTTAACCCATCTCCAGTTGGGGGTGGGGCGATGAGCCGCATGATGCGGATCGTTATTATGGACTTACACGGACTTACACGGACTGGCACGGACTGGCACGGACTGCATGGACTCTATGAACTCTATGGCATATCATTTTGTCTTGGGCACGATCGGCGGTTATTATGAAATTACGGCGATGTAATGTCAATTGGATAACCGGATCGCGGCGCAGCTATTTTCCGATGCGATCTACGGCACAGGTAATCACGATGCGCCATTCGGTGCCGTGTTTGTGAATCGTTTTCCAGTAGGCCAGTTTTTCGACCGGTTCGGCCAATCCCTCCCGGTGGAACCGGTACGTTCCCATGCCTTTCCGGTCGGCCGCCACTTTCCGGGCCAGATTCAGCAGCTCGGGGAATGGCTGATACAGGGGGTCTTGAAATACATGGCGGCCGATCTGGTTGGCATCCACATCGTAGATCATCAGGCCGTCGGTCTGCATCAGGAAGATATCGACGTTCAGGTTCGCTGACACCGGTTCGACAATGCTGGTAAGCAGTTTTTCGGGTTCTACCATCGCCGATACCGACCCGGCGAACCGGCCTTTGGGAGACAGGACGGGATAGTGCATGGCAACAGCCCCAATTCCCTGAACGGAGCGGAAATAGTTGCTCAACACCGGTTTGGCGCCGGCAGCCAGTTTGCGCCAATGGGACTGGGCGGAAATATCGCTGCCTTCGAATTTCCGGAATGGTTCGGGTTCGACGGCCATGAGTTTTCCCCGGGCGCTGACGGTGGAGCAGTCGATGATATATGGATTCAGCCCATAGATCCGCTTCAGAACGGTGCGGGCGCGCTCGCTGTTCAAGGGTATGCCGGACAGCATTTTGGCATTGACTTTGAGGTCGCTGTCGAGCTTTTCCAGAACGTCGGCGGCATCTTCCTTCAACTGATTCAGGGCTTCACGCAGATCGTTTTTGGAGATGGTGATGGGGCTTCGATCCGCTGACGGAACCGTCCGCTCACCGGAAATGATTTTCTCTCGAAGCCTTTGCACCCGATCATAAAAGGTTTCCGTAATCAAATCCCGATTCCGATCGTCATAAACAAATCCCACACCGTTTTCCTTGAGGCCGAAACTGCGGACACCGCCGGTAAAATTACCCGCGGCCCATCCCTTCACACTCTCGAAAACAGCCACATCCACATGTTTGGTCATGCTCGTCAGCACCAATCCCGGTGCCTGATCACTCTGGTCGATATCCACGCCGATGGCCAGTTGGTGGCGTTTCCTGGCTGCCTGAAACAGGCCGGAACCGGTCAGGCCGGCGGCATGATAAACGATATCGGCGCCTTGCCCGTACATCCGATCCGCCAGCGCATATCCTTTCTGTGGATTGACGAACGCCTTGCCGGTAAGGCCGGCATATTCGGACAGCACGCGGATATCCGGACGGACAGCCTGCGCGCCGGCCACATAACCGGCTTGAAATCGACGGATGATCGGGCTGTTCATACCGCCCAGAAAACCGATTATCCCGCTCTGGCTTTTCAGGGAGGCAATCGCACCAACCAGGAATGATCCTTCTTCCTCCCGGAACACCAGACCGGCCAGATTGTTCGGCAGCGGCTGAATCCTGCCCTGATTGTCGTACCGGACGTTGTAATCGACGCAGACAAATTTTTTGGTGGGGAACCGCTCGGCCAGCGCCGCCATCCTTTCTGAAAATACGAAGCCGATGCCGATGATTATTTCGGCATCGGAGGACGCCGCCGTTTGCAGGGCGATTTCCCTGTCCAGACTGCCTGACGGTTCCGTATAGTGGGCCGTAACCCCCAGTTCCGACACCGCTTTTTCCATCCCGCGGTATGCGGAATCGTTGAAACCGCCGTCTCCGATACCGCCAATGTCGAAGATCAGGGCTGCTTTCAATGGATGAGCCGGTTGAGCAGGCGACTCCGACACGAATAAACCGGCCAGCACAGCAGTTATCATTCCAACCAACACCAGCATTTTCCTTTTCATTGGACTCCTCCCTGTTGTTATTTTTGAAAATTTATAACCAATGTTTCCGGTGGATGCAATCGGTAATCCTGCGGGCAATCTTTCTCTTTTGTTTTTCAATGGGATGCGTTATGAAACGCAGGATTCGTTTCCAACCGACAGCGTTCTCGTCATCCCACCCCATGAAAGGAGAAAGTATGCCATTCGACCAACTTGTCATGAAAAAAAACGGCCGCTGCCACTTTTTATTGATCATTTGCCTGATGGTGCTGATCACGATCTCGGCCTATGCGGCAGACACCCCTTCTTCCTCCGGATCATCCGCTTCACCGCTGGTGAGTAAACCGAACTGGTTGACCGATCTGTCTCTGACGGTCCGGGAAAGTTACGACGACAACATCCTCGGTGTATCCGGCAAAAACATGCCCCGAAGTTTTTCCTGGGTGACCACTCTGACGCCTAAAATCGGGATCGATCTGGCCCCGCTCTTTACAGACAAGAACGTATTGCAGGCGTTATCTTTTGCTTATGAACCCGGATTTTCCATGTTTACGGATGCATCGGCGGAAAACAACAATGCCCACCGGATAGTGGGCAAACTCAAAGCCAAATCCGACAATTTTTCCTTCAACATCGACAATACGTTCACCTATATCGACGGCAGCAGCATCGCACCGATCTATTCCGGGCCCGACAGCGGCCGGAGCTCCTATGCTCATGCATTGCCCCGCGAACGCCGCAATCAGTATCAGGACCGGGCCAAACTCGATTTTCAGATGGATTTCGATCCTTTTTTCATCCGTCCGGCCGGGTTTTTTCAATATTGGGATATGCTGACGGTGCAGCGGAATGTCAGCGGGTATCAAAATTGGGTGGATCGGTATGAAGCCAATGGCGGGCTGGATGTGGGGCGCAAGATAAGTTCACAAATCGCTCTGCTGCTGGGGTATCGGTATGGGCGTCAGTATCAGGATTTTGTGATCAACTCGAAATACAGTTCCACCAACGATTATCACCGCACCTTCATCGGCCTCGAAGGAAAATTTTTCGGCTGGCTGACCCTTTCGGTTTACGGCGGCCCGGATTTTCGCAGTTACGACGACACCGCACCGGTCAACGATCACAGTCAGGTCAATTTCTATGGTGAAACGGCCCTGACTGCACAACTGTCGAAACAGGACGCCGTCACCTTCAGATACAAGGGGAACCGCTGGATGTCGAGCACCGGGCAGGTGCCGACGTTCGACACGAATCTGGATCTGGGGTATCGTCACAAATTCGACATGCCGCTGATCTGGAATCTGGGCTGCCAGATCAAGAATGCGGATTACACGGTCGGCAATCTTACCACCGGATCGGGCACCTCTCTGCGGAACGACTGGCTGTATGCATTTTCAACGGGGTTGAGCTATGAGTTCAACTCCCATATCGGCGTCAATGTCAATGTGCTGGCCAATCTGGGGCGGAATGAACAAAGCGGCGTCTCTAACTTTGCCTACCGGGAGTTCGACGAGTG
>CAZBUL010000098.1:0-11117 GCA_964495045.1 uncultured Desulfobacterales bacterium
GCACCGGCGAAGAAGCTATTGAATCGGTATCCACCCACCATCCCGATCTGATTCTGATGGATATCACATTATCGGGTCAAATGAACGGCATCGAGGCATCCCGTCATATCAGCGGGATATCGAATGCGCCCATCATATTTCTGACCAGCCATTCCGATGAGAAATTCGTTCAGGAGGCCAAAACGGCACTGCCGTACGGCTATCTCATCAAACCCGTGCTGGATCGAGACCTTGCCATCACCATCGAAATGGCGCTGAACAGATATCTGCTCGACCGGTGTCTTCGGGAAAGTGAAGATCGTTTCCGGAATCTGTTCCAACATGCAGTCTCTGTTGCGGTGGTCGGTTATGGGGCCGACGGCGCTATCCGATACTGGAACCGGGCGGCCGAACAGATTTACGGATATACCGATCGTGAGACCATCGGCCGAAATTTTGTCGAACTCGTCGTTCCACCCGAGATGCAAATGCACGTCCGGCAGTGCATTCAACGGATGGCTGCCACCGGTGAGGCGCTTCCGGCATCGCAACGGAATCTGATGCGAAAGGATGGAACGCTGGTGCCGGTTTTTTCGAGTTACACCATTCTGAAAAGCCCCGGGCGGCTTCCCGAATTGTTCAATATCGATATCGATCTCAGCGAAACCAAGCGGATCGAAAAGGAAAAAGCGATATTGGAAGACACCAACCGCCAACTCCAGAAAGCCGAAAGTCTGGGCCGTATGGCCGGAGCCATTGCCCATCTTTTCAATAATATGCTTGGGGCGGCCATCGGGAATCTCGATCTGGCATTGATGGATTTATCCGCGGATTCGGCCGCGGAAGACTCCATCAACGAGGCCATGAAGGCCTGTAACCGGGCGGCGGAAGTGAGCATGCTGATGCTCACCTATCTTGGGCAGAATCAAGGTAAGAAAGAGCTGGTGGATTTGTCCGATACCTGTCTTCACAGCCTGTCCATGATACGCGTTATGGTTCCAGACAATCTGGTTATCGAACATGATGTTCCCGTTCCAGGCCCGACGGTTCGGGCAAATATGAACCAGATTCTGCAATTGCTCACCAATCTGGTCAACAATGCATGCGAATCCATCACGCAGCCCCAGGGTGTCATCGGGTTAGCGATCAGAAATGTTCTGCCGACGGAAATTGCTGAAATGCATCGCTTTCCTGTCAACTGGGATCCGCAGAATACGCCTTATGCCTGCCTTGAAGTTCGTGATACGGGCTGCGGGATTTTGGATGAGGATATCGACAAGCTGTTCGATCCTTTTTTCACCACCAAATTTATCGGGAGAGGCTTGGGGCTGGCGGTCATTCTGGGAATCGTGAAATCCCACAACGGCGTCATCACGGTGGAAAGTGAACCGGGCAAAGGAAGTGTTTTTCGGGTGTATCTGCCCCTATCGGCGGAAACGATGCCCACAGCGCCGCAGAAAACGGAAGAGCCTTCGCAGCCTGAAGAAGGCGGCACGGTACTGCTGGTGGAAGATGGGGAAATGATGCGTCAGATTTTCAAAAACATGCTCCACCGTCTCGGATATGCGGTCATCGAAGCCAAAGACGGTGCCGAGGCTGTGGATTTGTTCAAACTGCATGGGGGCGATATCCGTTGTGTGCTTTCGGACTTGACCATGCCGAATATGGACGGATGGGAAACGCTGACAGCACTGCGAAAAATGGCACCGGGTATCCCGGTGATTCTGTCGAGCGGCTATGATGAGGGGCATGTCATGGCGGGCGACCATCCCGAACAGCCCAATGCTTTCCTGGGAAAACCGTATCGCATCGAAGATCTCGATCGGATGATCCGCTTCGTTCTGTCTGAATAGAAGTTGTTGGATATCCGGGCAGCATGGATGATGCTGCCCGGTTTTTTTTAGATCAGCCTTTGTTCTTGTTCTTTTCCTGTTTTTCCTGTCTCTTTTCTTTTAGGGTTTTCTGGGGCTTTTTCTTTTCGGTTTTTTGAATATCCTTCGATTTTGCCATACTGCCTCCTTTTTTTTATCAGGTGCCGCCACTCCGGTGGTTCTGGGTCTGAAAACCCAATCAACATATAGACAGTGACCAATCTATGACGAATAAATACAGAGACGTGATGAAAAACGCCTGTTCTCTCTATATCATTTGAATTGGGTCGAATCAATCATAGTTTTCAATATAAAACTATTCACCGCAAAGGCGCAAAGACCGCAAAGAAAAACCGGGTGAACAACCGAAGTCTTCGCTTTGCGGTCTTTGCGCCTTTGCGGTGATTGACTATTTGGATGTCATCACCCATACGCCGCCCCATGTTTCGGGTGGAGACACTTGGTAATGCCGGCACTTGTCCATATACTGCCGTGCCGGAACATCCTGATCGGCAATGGAGGCAAATGCTTGCTCGGCATCCAGAAATCGGCCGGCGTAGAATAGACGCAATCCTTGATCGAAAATGTCGAGAATGGGCTGCCGCTGATCATACAATTCATGCAGCATCGGCTCGAAGACGGTGATGGGTTCTTTCCGCCCGACCACAGCCAGCCGGGCGATCTCCCGCACGGGAAAAGCGGGGCCGATTCCATCCAGGGTTCCTTCGGAAATCATGGTATATGTGCCGAAAGCCTTGTTGGCGCCTTCCAGCCGGGAGGCCAGATTGACAGCGTCTCCGAGCATGGTGTAGTCGAAACGCCGGGTCGATCCCATGTTGCCCACCACGGCCGATCCGGTGTGGATGCCAATCCGCATGCGCAGCTCCCGGCCGACGCGTTTTTGAAAGTGCGGATTCAATTCCGCCAGCCGCGCTTGACAGCGAAGGGCGGTTCGCACCACCCGCAGCGGATGATCGCTGACTTCCAGCGGCGCATTCCAGAAAGCGATGATGGCATCCCCCTCGAATTTATCTACGGTTCCGGATTCTTCATGAATGATGTCGGTCATGGCGGACAGATATTCGTTCAGCAGTGCCGTCAACTCTTCGGGCTCCAGTTTTTCGGACAGGGCCGTGAATCCTTCCAGATCCGAAAAAAAAATGGAGAGAACCCGCCGCTCACCGCCGAGCCTCAGCCGTTCGGGATGCAAAATGAGTTCATCGATAACCGCCGGAGACAGATATTGTTTGAAAGCCCCCTGAATGAATCGTTTCTGGCGCCCCTCGGTAGCGTAATTGATCATATAGACCAGAAACAGCACCGATACGACCGCCACTTCCGGAGAAACCAGGGGCAGGGCCCATCCGCCGACGTATCCGCCCAGTGCGGATAATACCGGTATGGCCATGGACAGGATGCTGATAAGCACAAATCCGGCAGCGCTGCTGAAGATGGATCCGGCCATACCGGCAGCCACAGCCAGCACGAAAGTTACCGTGAGCCATAAACCGGTCGGACACCGCCGCATGAAATTTCCGGACAGCAGATTTTCCAGGATGGCGGCTTGAATCTCCACCCCCGGCGTGATGCCGTCCACGGGCGTGGGCCGCAGGTCGAACAGGCCGGGGGCGCTGAATCCGAAAAAAACGTATTTGTCGCGAAATGCACCCGGATCGTCGATGGTGGGGGGATCGCCGGCGCGCAGGCGCAATTCGGACTGGATGACCGCCGCCGCACTGAAACTGCGATAGGTTCCCGCCGGACCGCTGAACCGGAGGATGGCCTCTCCAGACGGAGAAATGGGGATTGTCCGATCTCCAACGGCCAGGCTGTCGGCACCGATGCGGACGGCCGTTGATGGATGAGCGGCCAGATAGGCACCCAGGCCAAGAGACGGCATCAGCCGTCCATCGAACATGGCGGCCAGCATCGCTTTACGGTAAATGCCATCCGCATCCGGATTCATCCGGGTATTGCACAGCACGGCCATTGCTTTGGAGAGTTCGGGAATCGGGAATGCGGCACGGGAGAAAATCGGGAGTCCGTTATGGGTGTTGTTCGCTGTAATGACGGGAAAAGCCGGTTCCCGGATATTCATTGGCCATGCCGATGCACTGCCGGCATCCGGACTGAGCGCCACAGCGCCGGCCACACTTCCGAACTTCGCTGCGGCCTCTGCCAGGGCGGCATCGTCAGATACCCCATAGGCGGATGGTTCGGTAAAGAGGACATCCATGGCCAGAGAACGGGCGCCCTGCCGTTTGCAGAATTCGATGACAGCGGCATAGACTTCCCGCGGCCAGGGCCAACTGAGGCCGTTTTCCTGCTGTCCCCAATCGAGGCTGTTCTGGTCGAGAAGAATCAGGGTGATGTGATCGGCGGACGGGCTGGGTGATGCCAGGACGCCGGCCCGCCAGTCCCACGTGAAGGATTCCCAGCGATCCAGAATGCCCGCTGCCCACAATCCGGCGGTCAGCACCGTGCCGATGATGCCGGCCGCCAGCCCCTGGATGAGCTTTCGGGCAAAAGGGGAGGGCATGTCAGACGGTTTTCAGCGCCGTTTGAAACCGGGCCTGGCGTTCTTTGGTTTCCTTGACGGGAGACGCCGCACCGATCGTGGTTTCGATTTCCGCAATCCGGTCGGCCGGGCTGGGATGGGTGCTGGCAAAATCCGCCCGATTGGCCACCAGCTTCGTTTTCATGGATTGGAGCATTTCCACCAGTCCTTCGGGATTGTAACCGACCCGCCGCATGATCTTGACGGCCGACTGATCCGCCTCGAACTCGTAAGATCGGGAGTACCCCGAATCAATCAGGGTGTGGGTGATGTCGGAGATGGTACCTTCGAACAATTGGGTCAGATTCGCCAGATTCTGGCCGCCCAGGCTTTTGGCGCTTTCGGTGCCCAGGATGACCAGGGCATCCGTGATGCGGGATTTCTGGATAGCCCGGAGCCCGTGTTTAGCCTGTACATGGCCGATTTCATGGGCTAAAACGGCGGCGACGGCGGTTTCATGCGGGCAGCATCCCAGAATGCCGCGGGTGACGAAGATCAATCCGCCGGGAGCGGCCAAGGCATTGATTTCCGGGGTGTCTTGAATCAGGAAATGATATCCGCCGAAGGTTTCGGGCATATCGGAAAACCGGGCCAATGTCTGCCCCAGCCGGTTTACATACTGGTTGGCGGCCGTGCTGCTGTAGGCAGGGTATTTGCCCATGATCACCGCCCCGATGCTGCGGCCGATATAATATTCCTGTTCCGGAGTGATGTCTTCGAAGGTCTTGCTGATGGCCTGAGACGTTTTTACCAGAGAGTCGGCATGTTGTGAAGTGATCAGCCCGGTGGAGGAACCGATGGCCCCGCCGACTTTCGCCACCTGTTCGATACAACCGCTCAACACCGCAGGCAGAAGGGAACCGGCACCAAGGGCGGCCGTCCATCGGGCGGCGGTTTTGAGAAACCGGCGTCTTTCCGGGAATGTCATGAGACACCTCCTTCGGGAGAAAGAGCGCCTTCCTTGATGAAATTGCGGACTTCATCATCGGAAACAACGAACTTTTCCATGCGGTCCACCCATTCGAAACTCAGTTTGGGGTTGCGGGATTTGAATTCCTTTTCGACAGCGGGATTGAAGCCTTTGCCGGCCAAAGCGACCTCTTTTTGGGATGCCGTTTTACTGACATCCGCGCTGCCGGCACGCAGAACGATTTCCTTTTCGGATAAAGCAGATTCGTGAATCCAGCCCTTGAACTGCCCCCCTTTGGCCGATACATAAAACCAGGGGGGCTGCTGTTTGACGATGGTGACCTGATCCCCGTAGGCCACCGATCCGACGACTTTTCCAAGAAAAGACGGATCGGCCCGCAGCTTTCCATCCTGAACCTGAACACTCATATTCTGAGCCATGGCAAGATTCCCCTTACATGCTGATCAAGCTTCCTTGGTGGACCCTGGTCCGGCCAGCGGTCGGAAGGCCTTTTTGCTGGCGCCGCAGATCGGGCATTTCCAGTCTTCCGGCAAATCTTCGAAACGGGTGCCTTTGGCGATTTTGCCTTTTTTGTCTCCTTTGTCGGGATTGTAGATATAACCGCAATTGACGGTCTGACACTGCCACATGTCTTCAGGATTGGCCATGGTTGTTTTCTCCTTGTTTGGGTGAACGGTATCGTTATGACTTTCGTGTTTTCTTACCCGACATCGGGCGGTTCTTCAATGATTTTTTTCCGATCGGAGGCGGTTTCGGCGATTGCGGAAATTTTGCCGGACAATTCTTTGAAATTTCTTAAAGATTCCTGAACTGCACCTGCATGACTGCCGATAGCACCATCGGCCGATGTCAGTTTAAAAATCGGTTTTCGGTGGTCTATGGCGATGGAAATTAGACTGCGGTATGGATTGACGATTGCCAGACAGCAGGGGTCGTTGGCAATGAGCAAATCCTCGGGTGGTTTACAGAGAATACTTTCCCGGTAGATGGCCGGTACGCGGTTGATCCACTTATCCAGAACAATCGCCGGCCGCTGCCATCGGATATTGGATTGCCGGCAGACATAACCGGCAGGTTTCATATCTCCCCGAGGCAGTAGAATTCCCGGTTGCTGCAAGGTCTCAAGCTTCCTTTTCCATAAACACCGCCAGCTATGCAAAGCGATACCGAGACTTTTCAATCCTGACAACGAAATAATATCCGTGCTCAGCGCTATGACGATAAAATCCGAAGCAATAAGGGCGGAATGGTTGATAGCTCCCAGTCCGGGTCCGGTATCAACCAGTAATATATCGGCATCTACCATTTCCGCAGCGGTCTGCATAATCTTCCAGAATGCCGTTAAAATACCCAAAGGAAGATCGGGATGACTGCTGTTTAAGAATGCCTGCCAGTTTGCGGCCAGGATTTCTTCTATCCGGGAAAGCGATATATCCCCCGGTAACAGATAAAGATTGGAGGAAATTTTTTGCAATACGGGGGCGGCCGGATTGATACCTTCAATCAGCGGTTCAATGGCTTTGAAAATCGTATTCGGCCCCCCTGAAGCCTCCCAGATGGTTTCGAGTTTTTCTTCATCCAGGAAGGCCGTTGTCAAACCGGCCTGTGGATCCAAATCGACGACGACTACCCGTTTGTCTGATTCAGCCAGCATCCACGAAAGATGGTAAACGAGAAACGTATTGCCTGTTCCGCTTCTGTTATTGACAAACGTGATAACCGGTCTTGTCATGATCTTTTCCTTACGATACACAAAACAACCGTGGGGTGGATTTCAAATACTGCTGGCGGATTGCCGTTTTTCGCCAATTCCTTCTGAGCGATGCTGATACCGACTCCAAATCGCTGGATCAGTCCATATACCTTCATCGCATCGGCCATATTGCGGTTCCGGTAATCGGCAATTCCCGGCCGTCCAAAGTTCTGAGCCGTGACTTCGCCAAAAGGTCCGCCGGGACTGATGATTTCAATACGATCGTTGAACCAGAAAATTCTGACGGGTGTATGGGTACCTTCATAAGTCCGGTGCATGACCGCATTCCGGGTAAGCTGCTGAAGGGCAGGGATGGGGTAATCCACAAATCGCTTCTCGATATTTCCGGATGTAATATCCACTTTGGTTCGGTTGTGGGCTGCAAGTTTCTCGTCCAAACGTCTTACGATTTGTGCAACCGTGCCGTCAACCTCCTCTTCATCGATGATCGGATCCGAAAACTCGTTGCCGTCTATTCTGAGAAATTGAATATAGGCTCCCGGAATAAAATCTCTGGGCCGGTAGGCCAGGACAAGGATGCCAAGAACGGTCGGTACCGGATTCTCATCTGAGAGAATCATGCGGCATGCACTCAACCGTTGTTCATAACTCCGGTCATTCATATCGAGTATCTCCGGAGCGAATGCGGCAGTGAGATATTCCTGTTCGAACTGAAGACGGTTCAGATGCTGTAATGTCGCAGACCGTACCGGGTAAATGTCAAAAGGGATATCCTTGTATTGCCTCTTTTCATTGAGGATTCTCTCATCCTGAGCGGTTGCGATGCCTCTACGTGGACCGGTTCTGATCCAGATCCGGCCTTTGTATCTGACGGGGGGGGCATCGGATGGTTGAACAATCACCACAGCCATTTCGGAGCCTTTCAAAACACGCTTTTGAACGACGATTGTTGGCGGCGGTAAACTGTTGCCATCGGTTTTGATGTCGGATAATGTTTTCAACAGTTGATCGGTGATTGGCAATCCTGAAGGAGAGCCATTGTCTTTGGCTCCCACAAAAAGCACGCCGGGTTTTCGATGATCCGGAAGGTCATTGGCAAATGCACATACGGCCTGACGGCTTTTATCGGGCGCATCCCCAGTCCAGCTCTCTTTTCTTTCAGCCAGATCGGACTCTGTATCGTCCAGGAGCAACGCAAGCTCCGCATCGTCATACATCATCTTTCTTGTCATGGTTGTACCGCTTCAAAGATTTTTCGAATACAATAAATAATCAATGTTTTTCCAGAATGATGGCTGCAATCGCATCCTTCTGTACCGTCCGTGCACCGGCCAGCATCCCGGTCATCCTGGCATCCCGATAGAAGCGTTCGACTTCGTATTCCACCATATAGCCGTAACCACCCAGCAGTTGAATCGCCTCGTTGGCCACCTCGACAGCCGCGTGCGTGGCAGCCATCTTGGCCATGGCGGACCGTTTTGGGTCGATATCGCCGGTGTCGAAATACCACGCCGCCTGGTAGGTGATCAAACGGGCGAGCTCGATCCGGGTAGCCATATCCGCCAGTTTGTGACGGATGATCTGAAAATCGGCAATTTTTCTACCGAACTGCTCCCGTTGTTTGACATGCGTCAGCGCCCGATCGAAAGCCCCCTGGGCCATTCCCACTGCCATGGCGGCAATCACGATCCGGTTTTCAGCGAGAAACGCCGTCATTTGCCCGAATCCTTTTCCGGGATTTCCGATGATGTGGGTTTGCGGCACCCGGACATCCTTGAAACACAGATCTGCCATGGGTACAAGATGCAAGCCGATTTTATCGCCGATATCCACGGAGGAGACGCCCGAACGGTCGGCTTCCACCAGAATCATGGAAAGCCCGCGTCCGGCGGGTGCCTCCGTTTGACAAAGAACGATATAGAAACCGGCAGCTCCACCATTGATGACAAATGTCTTGGTGCCGTTGACGATCCATTCGTTTCCATCGCAAACGGCGGTGGTGTTCATGATTGTCATGTCCGAACCCTGATCCAGTTCGGTAAAAGCGCCGGCGGAAAGCATCCGGCCTTCAGCCACTTCGGGAAGCAATCGCTGCTTGATATCTTCTCCGGCAAAGCGCAGCAGGCACTCCGAAGCATAGCCAGCCAGCATCAGGGCGGAACCGATGGTGGAATCCCGTGTACAAAGGGCTTCGGCGATGATGACATTTTCCAGAACCCCGAGCCCTTGTCCGGCATATTTTTCATCGAAATGAATGCCGATCAAACCGAGTGCGGCCGCTTTTTTCCAGATAGTGACCGGAAATTCACGGCGTTTGTCGAATTCCAGAGCCTGCTCCTTGTCGAATTCGCCTTTGGCAAATTGTCTGACCGCCTTCTGAATCTCGACCTGTGAACGGGAGAGCTGAAAATCCATGTTGTTCCTCGCTGGTTATGTTTATCGCAGAGGCAGTTGTCCGGTGGACAGGCATAATTTTTTTATCAGATGATTACTCGTTTGAATGGCTTCATTTTCATCAATTTCTACAAGGCCGATCACTTTTTTGGCATCTTCATCACGGATCATTTCAAATTGTTCCTGGCTGGGGCACAAGCAATCGTTCAAATCACCTGGCTCAAATTTATCCAATTCATCGCCATAGCTTCTTTTATTCGTTTTGACGATCTCTTGCCCAATGTCACTGAGGAAATACACGAACAGCTTGTCTAATAGGCGTTGTCCAAACATGCCAGGATAAAAGGAATGGAAGCATGTAAAATTTATCGCTGTTGTGTAATTCCTTATAACTTTCAATCGTCCTCTGTTGAAAACGCCAAATAATATGGGTGCGGGTTTTCTGTTTTCAATTTTATACCAGATATTCCTTGTCCTGGTGAGGTACCTGTCGGCATAACCGAGTCGTTCCCCTTCGTCGATGTATTTTCGTATTTCAGGGTTTTTGTGATCCTTTATGTCTAAACAATGAACAGGCTTATCTGCATGGTACAGTTTATCGAAATCATCATCGGTAAATATGGCCTTTCGTATGTGGGAGCTTTTCGTAATGCACTTACAAATATTATTGCCATCCAATTTCCATTTTTCGATTGTTGATTTTTTCAGCGCGAAAAAATCATTTGCCCCTGTGGCGATACCCCTCGTAACAGTGCCATATAATGATAACTTACAGAAACCTGTTGGTGGTTTTTGTTCAGAGAACAGTGATAGAATGACAGGCGTCCATTTTTTATGGTATGGCAAATCTGACGCTTGAATTTTTCGCTGATAGAAATTGTTGATATCGGATAGTCCGTCCATTTCTTCCTTGCTGTTAACCAGTGAAATTTTGATGGCTTCCTCTTTTCCATCATTTTTACAAAGAAGAACACAGACTGTCGTCGTTGCATCCGGAAAGATTTCTTTTTCATTGGAAAAGATGATTATCTGCTTCAATAGATGATTCTCAAGAAGACTTTTCTTGATTTCTTTCCCATAGCCAGTATTGAAAAATTCGAAAGGCATAATAAACGCCAGATTCCCATTGGCTTTGAGTTCTTTCAAGGACTTCACAAGGAAGACGGAAGAAACATTCGAATAACCAATCAGTTTCTTCCCTATTTTTTCTTCTATTTTCGGCAAGATATCATGACGTCTAAGAAATTTCTGAAACCGCATATACGGTGGATTACAAATGATGCCGTCAAAATACCCCGCTTCTGCTTCGAGATAGTCACCATTGATAACGTGGAGATAAGGATTGTTTCGATTATGATTCAAAAAAGCGAATATATTCCTGTCAATCTCATACCCAATAAAGCGAACATGATTGGGTGAAGGAATTTTCATTACTTCATCATAAAAAACGCCTAAACCGAACGCAGGGTCCAATATCGTTTCTGGATTATCTTTGAGAATCCACCTGGCCATCAGACGGGCAACAGAGGCTGGTGTAAAAAACTGTCCATATTCTTTCCTATGATTTAGCGTGGTTTCAATTATGTATTTTGATTCACGCATTGATGACATCCCTGATGAATATTTCACTATCGAGATACCCCTTGCCGCCTTCAAAAGTGACATAGAACA
>CAZBUL010000099.1:0-6374 GCA_964495045.1 uncultured Desulfobacterales bacterium
CGGCATGTTCCATGTCATTGTTAGGCTCTGTTTCAAACTCCAGCTTGGTCATGGTAAGGGAAACACTTCCGGTGATGGAGCCGGAGCTGCAGGTGATTACGGCAATGCCGGTTTTGCTCCCCGAAATCAATGAAACACTTACAACGCCTGTTGCATCCGGTGTTGCAGAAATCAATGTAGTTTTTCCGTTCGAGAATGTGCCCAAGGTTGTCATGAATATCATCGATGTTCCGGCAGCCACCCCATTGCCGATACTGTCGGTTATTTTGGCAGCTATGGTAACATAGCTATATCCATCTGCAGGAACCCAATATGAGGATGACCCCATGGAAATGTTGGCGGCAGGCCCCGGACCGGTAAAATTTACATAAGTATAACGCGTGACGCCATTGGAACTGACGCTGATCTGGGCAATGCCGACAAATGATCCTGAATACAAATAAGCGGTGGCAACTCCATCGATATTGGTATATGCGGTAATTGCCTTCAAAGAATTTGAAAAATACCCGAGCGTAGTGGCAAAATCCACGGCGACACCGCTGTTAACTTTATTTCCATTTATATCATATACAGTTGCTGATATAGCCGAATACGACAATTTATCTGAAGAAATGGAATCTGAGCTCACAGACAATACAATGTCCATTGAAGGCCCGGGACCCGTAAAATTGATATAGACATATCCTGTTACCCCGTTGGAACTGGCGCTGACCTCATTCAACCCAACGGTAGATGCAGAGAAAACATTTACGGTAGCAACGCCTTTCGAATTGGTAACGGCCGTTATCTTTTTGAGACTATTCGTGAAATTTCCGAGTTTAGTGGTGAATTCTACAGAAATGCCGCTCACGACCGCCTTGCCGTCTTTGTCGTATAACGTTGCCGTAATGACCGAATACGACGTTTTGTCCGATGGAATGGATGTTGGATCCGCGCTCAGAACGATTTCCGTAACAGGCCCGGGACCCGTAAAATTGATATAGACATAAGCCGTCACCCCGTTGGAACTGGCGCTGACCTCGTTCAGGCCGACGAAAGAACCCGAGAACACGTGTATTGTAGCAACCCCTTTCGAATTGGTTGTGGCCGTTGTCTTTTTGAGATTGTTCGTAAAATAACCAAGGGTCGTGGTGAATTCTACAGAAACTCCGCTTGTAACCGTCTTGCCTTCTTTGTCATACAGCGTTGCCGTAATGACCGAATATGATATTTTATCCGATGGAATGGATGTCGGATTCGCACTCAGAACGATTTCCGTTGTGGGCCCGGCCCCTGTAAAACTGACATTGGCAAAAGCGGTGATACCGTTGGAGCTGGCGCTGACCTTAGCTGTGCCGATGGTGCCTTCGGAATACAGATTCAAAGTTACAATCCCTGTCGCATCCGTAAATCCACTCATTTCTTTCAGGCCGTTTGAAAAATATCCCAGTGTCGTCTGAAAAGTTACCTTTGCACCAGCAGTGATTACCTGCCCATTGCTGTCGTACAATGTGGCTTTCAGTTTTGAGGGCACCAGTTTGTCAGCAGCAGGAATCGATGGAGGGTCGGCTATCAATACGATATTCGATGTAGGTTCAGTTCCTGTAAAATTTACATAAACGATGCTGATTACATCATCCGCCGTAGCACTAATTTTTGCGGTTCCTACAAGTCCTGATGAATACAACACCGCTGTTGCCACACCAGATGTATTCGTGGTAACAGTGGCTTTTGGGGAGTTGTTGGCAAATAGCCCAAGACTGGTTTCAAAGTTTATCTTCAATCCACTGCTGACAGTCTTGCCATTTTCATCATATACCGTTGCGGTTATCTTTGATGGTGTTATGCTATCCGCCGGCAATGATGTCGGCTCGGCAGTCAAAATGATACTGGCGGGTTGGCCTGATCCGGTAAAAGTCACAAAAACAGAATCACTATTTACATTACCATCAGTTGTGCTGGCATTGATTCCTGCAGAACCAACTTTTTCAGAATACACAAGAGCGGTTGCCTTACCCGTATCATCTGTCGCAACCGTTATTTTCGAGGAATTGTTTGAGAAATGTCCAACGCCCCCTGTTGCAATGGTAAAAACTAATTGCATACCCGGTTTTTGAATTTGTACACCATACTGGTCATAGGTTATCGCTGTTATCGTTGATGCCGTCATATTGTCTGCTGGCACTGATGTCGGTGACGCGGACAACACAATTTTGTCGATTGTCGGATCCTCCTTGAAAATCACCTTCACATATCTTTTGATACTACCCGACGTAACCGATATTTCGGCGGTTCCTGACAACCCGCTTGGGAACAAATATGCGACTGAAACTCCCGATGAATTGGTATATCCGGTCATGGTCGGTTCACCAGTTGAAAACTTGCCCAAGATAGTTTTGAAGTCAACTTGCAGTCCGCCCGATACGGTTTTCCCTTCAGCGGTATACAATGTAGCAGTAATGGTCGAAAAAGATGTCGTATCCGATGCATATAAAAATGTTGGCACAGCACTTATTACAATATCTGCAACTTGAGTTGTACCAGCCTCAATATTCACGATAACAGCCTGAGAAAGCCCTCCGATAATACATTTAACAAGAGCCGGTCCTGAACCGACTTTAGGCGCAATAAGCGATACCACTACTTTACCGGGTTCACCTGCTAGTGGGGGCACATAGACTGTTGATACAGTTTGTTTAGTTAGCCCATTCGAAAAAAGGCCCATACTTGTTTCAAATGTTACTGGAATACCAGCTTGGTTCAGAATGTTCCCTGAAATATCTAATAACTTTGCTGTAATAGTCGATGAACTAGCACCATCGGCAAGAAGTGTTGTCGGATCAGCAGACATTGTTATTGCAGAAACAGAAAGTGATCCAATACTAATCGATATCGATTGAATAAGATTACCTGAAATACATTCAATATTTGCTACTCCCGATGAATCTTTCGGAGCAATTAATGATGTAGTAACAATTCCCGAATTATCTATTGTACCTACTGTAATTGTTTGAAGGCCATTACTGAAAGTGCCCAAACTGGTTTTAAACATCACGCTGGTTCCTGCTGAAACAGGAACCCCAGCAGAATTTGTGATGATTGCTTTGATTTCCGATGAGCTTTTTCCATCATCGGGCAGCGTGGAAGGTGTTGCTGTAAGTGTTATTGATCCGATTCCAAACACAACTGTAACACTCTGACTCATCCCATTCGACGTACAGGTAACCACGGCATTACCCGGATCGTCGCTGGCAATCAAGGAAACGTTCACACTTCCTATGCCACCAGTAACTTGAACGACTTGAACTTTAATTGATGCAGCAGGAGTTTGCAATCCATCTGAAAGAAGTCCGTTACTTGTACTGAATTCGACTTCAGTACCAACAGCAACTGGAACACCTCCAGCATTGGCGATTAGTGCCGAGATATTTGAAGAGCTCTTTCCATCTGCCGGCAGCCAGGTAGGAGAAGCGGTTAATGTAATAAAACCAACCGCATTGAAAGAAACAGTGATATACTGGGTAACTGGATTTTGTCCATTCGCATCAACAGCCGTACATGATATTTCTGCAATACCAGGGTCATTTTTATCTGACATCAACGAGATGGCAATCGTGCTACCAGATACATCAATAGACTCTGATACCTTAATTCCATTTGAAAAATGCCCGCGGTTTGTTTTAAATTGAACCATCCCAGAATCGGGCACTCCACCATAACTATCTATTAATAAAGCATTTATTGTAATAGAGCTCACTCCATCAGCAGGTATCGATAACGGGGATGCAGATAGAGTTATTGACTGTGTGGGAAGGGCATAAGTAATGTTGGATTGGCAGAAAACAACAGAAAAAACAGCCAATATCATTAGGAATGCATACTTTGTTTTCATAGATCACCCCACAATATATACGCCATTCGAGAATACTTGGCATTGCTTAATAAAAGCGGACAGTTTATCCTTCTTGAATTTTTTAAAAGACCCATCGCTCAATGAAATTCTCGATAACAGATTCCTTTTGCCGTCTGTACTGAGATTGTTGACAATCTCAACCAGCATATCCAGAGGAATATCTATCTTTCTTGTGATGGTTTCCTTCAATGTAATTTGCGGCATTGGTAAACCCTTTTGACTAAAGCGCGTAGTCCTTTCCTGAAAAAATTGTCTGCTCGCTTCGGCACACAATTCACTGTATCCGGCACTCATGCAGGTTCAAAATTGCAATTTAAAAAATTCCAACGCCCTTAAAACGACCTGATCTCAATTTTAATAATCGCCGTCGCACTCCCCGACGTACACGTCACCGAAGCCGTCCCCGGCGTCAACCCGGCAATCAGTGTAGCCGTCGCAGTTCCTTTTTCATCGACGGTAGTGGTGGCATAGCTGTTTTTGTTATTCGAAAAAACGGCAAGATTGGTCGAAAAATTGACAGATGTTCCAATCGCCACAGGCAACCCGTCTTTATCTTTCAGTGTCGCGGTAATTATGGATGAACTGATCCCATCTGCAATAATCGAAGTGCTCGATGCTGATAGCGTGATACTGGCCGTCGGGCCCGGGGTGGCGCTGGTAAACTTCAAGTAAGTATATGAAGTGAGCCCATTGCCTGTACACTTTACAGTTACATCTCCCGCCGTCTTCCCCGCATACAGAATGGCAACGGCCTTTCCGGTTCCGTCGGTTTGGGTGGTGAATGTCGTGGAACCATTCTCAAAGGAGCCCAGATTCGTCGTAAATTGAACCGATGTTGCCTCCTTCGGCGGGTTGCCGGTACTGTCGGTCAGTACGGCGGTAATGGTCGAAAACGATATACCATCGGCAGCCAAAGACGTGGGGGCTGCAGTGAGCTTGAGCGTTGCGCCTCCCTGGCTGGCAAAACTAAGCAATACATAAGCCACCAACCCGCCTCCGGAGCATTGCACCTGGGCGGTACCGGCTGTGGTTCCGGCATACAGAATGGCGACAGCCGTTCCATTTTCGTCGGTAACAGTTCGGAACTGATTGTAATTATTTGCAAAAAATCCAAGATCTGTAGCGAAAACGATCTCAGTTCCCTGTGCAGCAGCCTTTCCGGTAGTATCGGTCAAAACGGCGGTAATCGTCGAAAATGAAGTGCCATCTGTTTTAACGGACGTTGGATTTGCCGTCAGCGACAACGTCGATCCGCCCTTGTTATCGTTCAAACCTGTCGAAGCGCCGCCGCAACCGAAACAAATCATTGCAATTAAAAGAAAAGGAATATACCTGACCAGTAACTGTGTGCGATTCATAAAACTCCTCAATTTCGCGATTGAATTAATTTTCACTGTTAAATTTCAACTCTTGTTGAAAGTGCCGCTTTCCGCCCGCTGCTCGAGCTGAACGATTCTTGGTGTCATGAATATCAGCAGTTCTTCCATTTTTTTTGTGTTTGATTTTGTTCCAAAGAGATACCCCAGCAAAGGAATTTTAGCCAGATAAGGGATTCCCTCATCTTGAATTGCCTCTGACGATTTGGTAATGCCGCCAATCACCAGGGTGTCTCCATCATCCACCAGCAGCTCGGTCAACGCTTTCTTGGTGGCTATGGTGGGAACACCCGTCGAGGTGTAACTTACCACGTCGTCTTTGAGTATTTCAATTTTCATAGATATTCTGTTATCCAAAGTGATATGCGGCACCACTTTCAGGTGCAAAACGACTTTTTTGAACTTTGTTGTCGGCGCTTCATCGGTCTTGCCTTTTTCCATATACCCGACTTCAAGGCCTTGTTCGATATTCGCCTCTTTGTTGTCGAGCGTCAGAATTTTGGGAGCCGATATGATTTTTCCGTTTTTATTGGCTTCCATCGCCATCAATTGAGCGTCGATCATGATAGGGGTGCCTGCGAGTCTCATAAAATTGAAGCCGAACTTACCGTAATTCACTTGTGTCAACGGTGGGAAATTGTACGATGTTGTACCACCGTGTGTTCCTCCCAGAGTATCATATCCGGGTTGGGGGCCGACACCGGCATTGGCATCGGTATTCTGGATTCCCCATTGGGCATCCAATTTAAATCCCAGCTCTCTGGAAAAATCGGTGGTGGCTTCAACAATTTTCGCTTCGATCACCACCTGAGGCGTGACCCGATCCAGTTTCTGAACAATCGATTTGATATGTTGGAGCTTGGCGGCCGTATCTGTAATAATCAGTTGGTTGGTTCGCTCATCGACACTGATGGAGCAGTCCGGCCGCTTCGTGACGAGACCTTCGACATGCTGTTTCATCTCATCCTGAGCTTTGGCATAATTGACCGGAATGTATTCGGTCATAACCGGTTCCAGTTCCAGGCTTTGTTCCTTGGCCTTTTTTTCGGCCTCAAACAGTTGCTGCTTGGATTTTTCTTCTTCTTCCAGGGTTTTCAGCCTGGCAA
>CAZBUL010000099.1:6474-8832 GCA_964495045.1 uncultured Desulfobacterales bacterium
TCAAACAGTTGCTGCTTGGATTTTTCTTCTTCTTCCAGGGTTTTCAGCCTGGCAATACGGATAATTCCCCCGTCCTGAACTTTGTCCAGTTGATTCATTTTGAGCACCAGATCCAGAACCTGATCCCAGGGTACCGGTTTTTCAAAAGCCAGGGTCACCTTACCTTGAACATCCTTGTCGATAGCAAAATTCTCGCCACTGTAATCTGCCAGCAGCCGGAAAACATTCCGGATGTCTGTATCGAAAAAATCGATGCCCATTTTTTCGCCGGAATAAACCTTGGAAACATCATTTCGATAAACACCCGAACGACGGTTTTCAGCAGGAACAGCCTTGGACTCAGGCGGAATGGCAGAAGCCCGCTCTTGATTGCTTGGCGTTGCCTCTTCGATTCGGGCTATGGGCTTTTCTTCAACTTTTTCGACAAATGTCGTTGCCAATGGCGCATCCGGCCGGGGAGGGATGGACGATGCCTCGAAATGAATTTTGATGACATTGCCTTCCTGTTCGACAAAATAGGGAACCGATTCCCGAAGATCCATGGCAATGACGGAATCGCTTTTCATGGCATTCGTCTGCAACGGGCGAATCCGGTCGAGGGCGCTTTCGAAACGGGTGGTGATCAGGGGCAGTTTCCGGAAATCGGAAATGTTGGTTCGGACGAGTTTCAGCTGCAAAGCCGTGGGGGATAACTTCTCCATGCGATATTCCACCGGTTTGGTGGTACCGATAATCACCGTCGATTTGCCTTTTTTCTCGCTGGAGAAATCAATCCGATTCACCCATGCACCACTGGGCGATTTTTTCACATCACCCTTGGTGGGCTTCACGGGATACGTCCGGCTGATTGTTTTATCGTTTGCGATACCCGCATCTGTCGATGAAGGCAGCGTGGATTCGGAAAGGGTTGTCTCTTCAATGGAATCGGTGGCTTTGGTTGCAGCGATTTCCGTACTTTTTCCAGCAAAAGATACTTTCAGGCTGTTGCCTTCTCGTTCTACCAGGTAGGAAACATCCTGTTTCAATCCAATTTCAACCTTACCGGTCTGAACACCGCCCACCCGCGACACCGAAATATCTCCGATGATACCGGTTTGATCGGATGGCTCAGTCTGTACCGTATTTCCGATTTCCGTCTCCGGAAAGAACAGAATGATCTTTAACGGTGAGGGCTGCTTGATGGAGGTATATGACAGAACCGTGTTTCCCTGAATGTGGACGACATCCACACCGGATTCCTTCTCAACACGAATTCCCGTGATCTGCCGGGGAACATCCATCTGCAGACTGTCCGGATTCGACGACTGGGAGCCTTTGTCTGTGGCGCAACCCATGGCCATTCCCATACAACATATCAGCAGTACCGATATTTTGACGAATCGGAATAATTTTACATGGTCATGCTTCATACGACTAGTCTCCGGAAGGTTTCTGAAATTTAAGCTCTGAATTACGGTTGGCAACATTGCCCAGGGCATCTTCAACTTCTTCTTCCACAACCACTCGATCTTTGAGGATATTCACCACTTTCCCGGAATGGATTCCCATGTAAGTGCCCACACCGACGATGTAGCCTTTGCCGGTCGCTTCCTCCACCATCGCTTTGAGCCCGGAAGGCGTTCGAATGATGGCCGTCAGCTTCAACTGACTCAAATCGACCCGTTCGAGGGGTGTCATGGGTTCCCGCTTTTCCCGTTTGACCTTTTCAGGCTGCACCGGCTTGACCGGATCATCTTTGAGGAGCGGAACAAAAGGATCGATTTTTCCGGTTGGGTTGTAAGCGATGGAAATGGGAAGCGTTTCTCCGGCAACGGGTTTGGGGGCCTCCGTATCAGGGGTTTTCTGTTGATCGGCATCCGTTCCTCCGGCTGGAGCAGAAGGCAGTTTCATCGATGCCGGTGCCGGCTGTGGCTGAGACACCGCTGCGGTGGGTACGGGTGTCGAGATCTGCGTCTGAATAGGAATCGGTATCGGTTTGACAGCTTCCGGCTTTTCAGTGATTTTTTTACGAACGACCTCCGGTTTCATCTGTGGCGGTACAGGCTGGCTGCATCCGGCAACACCGAAAACGACTCCGATCAGATAAAAAAGCATCACGATTCTGAATAACTGGATGATATGCATGTTCATTCCGGACTATTTCTTCACGATCGGTTTTTTGGCGCCTTTGGCGGCATCTTTTTTGTCTGTTGCCGCCGGTGTTTCGATAAATTTATAAGTTACAGCCGTACAGGATGTAATCAATCGGGTTACTTCGCCGGCAGGGATGTTTGCCTTGGCATCCTTGCCGGGCGGCGCCATCCTGATATCCTTGATATTGATGATTCGATGCAGATTCGAAACCTTATCGAAAAAAAT
>CAZBUL010000099.1:8932-11035 GCA_964495045.1 uncultured Desulfobacterales bacterium
TATCCAACTGGGTATATTGCGGATAATAGAAAAAATAACCGAAACCACCCGCCAGAATACCAACTGTCACCACACAGATCAAAATCCGTTGAATCTGTGTCAGCGCAGCAATCTTTTCAATTGCCGGTTCCAGAGAATCAAGAGAAGGAGCTGAAAATTTCATTTTTTAACGGGTGCCTTTTCAGAAGTTTCTTTGTCGAGAACAACAATCTTTCGACATGAGATTTCGAAATTTTTCAACACCACATCTTTGATGGGCTGCTGTTTGAGCGTTTTCAGATTGACACTCGAAAATTGTTTGGTACTTTCCAGTTGCAGCATGAAATCCGCGACGGTTTTGTTGTCGAGAGCCAGTCCGTTTATCTCCACCGTCTCGCCCACTGCGGACAGACTGGTAAACCACATCCGTCCCGGTATCACCATATTGGACATGGTGTCTAACAGAATCACAGACGATCTTCTGTTCTGCTCGAGATTTTTAATGACCGCCGTTTTTTTTCTCAGTACATCCAGTTTTTTCTTGATCTCGTCAATTTCCTTGGTCAGTACCGTCAAATCATCCAACTGTTTGGTGGATGTCTTGATCCGATTGTCCATATCCTGAATTTTACTGTTGAGAGATACGGCCAGGTAAGACATTCCCAGCGTCAGAAAAATCAGCGCCAGTAAAAAGACAGAAATCTGCTGCCGGACATTTTCCTTTTTCCGCGCCTTACGAAAAGGCAGAAGATTGATCCGTATCATTTATCACCCATTCTCCGGATCGCCAGCCCCATGCAGATAGCTGCCTGCGGAGACGATTTTTCAAGAAATGATGGATCGATCCGTTTATCAATGGAAAATTTGATGAAAGGATTGATGATTTCCACCACGGCAGAGGTCTCCGAAGCCAGTTTATGGCGAAACTCCGTGATATTGGCCCCCCCGCCGCTCAACAGGATTTTACTGATTGGATCATCCGGATACGTTGAATAGAAAAAATCGATGGCCCGCCGAATTTCAAGGCACCAATCTCCAATCACCGAAGATACGATCGCTGTTATTTCGTCAGAACTTATCCTTTCGGAATTGCGCGTGATTTTGATTGATTCGGCATCTTCTGGGGAGCACGACACTTTATCTGAAATGATATGATTGATCTGATTGCACCCGAGAGAAACGTCCCGCATGAACAGAGACATGCTGTTCCGAACGATATTCAGGGATGTTTTGCCCGCACCGATATCGATCAATGCGACAACATCATCCATGGTATCATAATTGGCCTCATAGATATTCTGAAGTGCAAAAGCATCGATATCGATGATACAGGGGCGCAGGCCCGACAATTCAATGAGATTGACATATTCATCGACAAGTTCTTTTTTGGCGGCAACCAGCACCACATCAAGCCTGTTGGCGCTGATGGCACTCTCTCCCAAGATTTGGAAATCCAGGTTCACATCGCTGATATCAAAAGGGATGTATTGTTCGGCTTCTAACTGTATGGTTTCCTGAAGCTCGGCGTCTGTCATGGTCTGAACCATAATCTTTTTGACAATGACCGAATACCCGCCGATGGAAACAGCCACATTCTTTTCTTTGACTTTCTGAGCCTTGAAAAGCTCCCGAATGGTCTGTGATATGGTTTCCGGATCTTTGATGACCCCATCTTCAATGGACCCGTTCGGTATATCGATCATTCCGAATTTATTTAGTAAATATCCACTGTTACGGGTTGTGAAAACTTCACAGACCTTAATGGTTTTGGAACCGATATCCAGCCCGATCAGATGGTTTTTTTTTGCGAATAGCATGGGTGAAGTATCACCTGTCAATATGGTTTATAAAAAAATGTTTCGCATACATTACACAGGGTGATCACGATGTCGCAGGGATCATGAAAAACCGGCATCGACCGACGATAAGATTCAGTTTCAACGAGTTTATTCGAACAATAACATTCAAGATACCATTGCCTTTAAACAATCAAATAGTCAATAAATATTCCATTGTTTGTTTTTGAAATATTCATGCACAGACAGGCGGTTTCAGGACGCATGCCGCCTGTTATAGACTTTCAGAAAATTCATTTCGCAAGGCAGCAGGGAGGGAATAGGCCTT
>CAZBUL010000100.1:0-1406 GCA_964495045.1 uncultured Desulfobacterales bacterium
ACCTTTTCCTTGCCGTTGCGGTAATCCTGAACTTCCTTCGGATTGGCGTCCATCACGTTGCGAACGACGTGTTCGATTTCGGCCGCATCGGAAACCTGAACCAGTCCTTTTTCCTGGACGATCGTTTCGGGAGATTTGCCGGTGCGGGCCATTTCGTCAAACACGGTTTTGGCGATTTTACCGCTGATGACGTTGCTGTCGATAAGTTTCAGCAGGGCGGCCAGCGACTGGGGAGAAATGGGAGACTGGTGAATGTCTTTTCCCTCGGCGTTCAACAGGGCCAGCAGCGATCCCATGATCCAGTTGGCGGCCTGTTTGGGGTTCGCATAATTCTCGAGGCAGGTCTCGAAATAACCGGCCAGCTCACGGCTGACGGTCAAGACATCGGCATCGTAGGCGGAAAGCCCGTAAGCGGTCATGAACCGGTCTCGTTTGGCGTCGGGAAGCTCAGGCAGGGCAGCGGTGATTTGCTGAATCCAAATTTCATCCACCGTCAAAGGCAGCAGATCGGGGTCGGGAAAGTAGCGGTAATCATGAGCTTCTTCCTTGCTGCGCATGGACGTGGTCTGCGCCCGGTCCGGATTCCAGAGAAGGGTTTCCTGAACGATCTTGCCTCCTTCCATCAAAATGTCTTTCTGCCGGTTGATTTCGTAGGCGATGGCTTTTTCGACATGTTTGAAGGAATTGAGGTTCTTGAGTTCGGTTCGGGTGCCGAACGGCGCGGTGCTGGCGGGCCGGATCGAGACATTGGCATCACACCGGAAGCTGCCTTCTTCCATATTGCCATCACAAATGTCCAGGTACCGGAGGATGGAGCGAAGTTTACGCAGATAGGCACCGGCTTCTTCCGCAGAGCGCATGTCGGGTTCACTGACGATTTCTATCAGCGGCACACCGGTGCGGTTCAAATCGACCCGGCTGAAGGATTCTTCGGGATCGTGCAGGAGCTTTCCGGCGTCTTCCTCTATATGGATCCGGGTGATGCCGACCCGCTTGAGCGCACCGTTTACCTCGATATCGATGTGACCGGCGAGCGCAATCGGCATCTCATACTGGGAAATCTGATAGCCTTTGGGCAGATCGGGATAAAAATAGTTTTTTCGGGCAAATCGGCTTTCCGGTGAAATGCGGCAATGGGTAGCAATGGCCATGCGCAGGGCGTATTCAACCACTTTTTTATTGAGTACCGGCAGCACGCCGGGCAGCCCCAGGCAGACCGGGCAGACATGGGTGTTGGGTTCGGCACCGAATTCCGTCGAACAGCCGCAGAAAATTTTGGATCGGGTTTTCAGTTGCGCATGCACTTCAAGACCGATAACCGGTTCAAATTCCATAGTGATAATGATCCTTTCAAAAACCGTTTTGGTTTACTTCGGGCGGTTAAGATATGGATTATTTGACCCCCA
>CAZBUL010000100.1:1506-8224 GCA_964495045.1 uncultured Desulfobacterales bacterium
TGGGAGAGGGAGAAACCCCCACCCCGACCCTCCCCCGCTGGGGGAGGGAGACAAAGGAAGGATAATGAGCGGTCATCAGGCTTGTTGCATGGCTTCCAACGCCTCGTCGGACGAGGCGTAGATGCGGAAGATGCGATCCATCCGCGTCAGCTTGAACAATGACATGACCTGATCGCGGATGCCGCTCAGGCAGATGTCTCCTTTGCCCGACAGCAGCTTCAGAAGGGAAATGATGGCGCCTAATCCACTGCTGTCGATAAATTCGACAAAAGACAAATCCAGGAGAATGCGGTGGTTCCCTTCCTGTATCCATGTCGTCATCTGGCTTTTGAAATCAGGTGCCGAGGATGCGTCGATGATATGGTCACACGGCGTCAGCATCAGAATGTCGCCACTGTTTTCGGCTTCGATCTTCATAACTCCTCCAGAAACTGATAGCTTTTTCGTAACCGTTTAGCCCCCCTCCCGACCTCCCCCCGCTGGGGGGAGGAGAGGTGAACGACGACTACGTGTTTTCCTCAGGGTACCGGCGTCAGGCCCCATATCTCGCGTGCATATTCGGAGATGGTTCTGTCGCTGGAAAATTTTCCCATTCGGGCAACGTTGAGAATGGATTTTCGGTTCCACAACGGGGGTTGCAGATAATCGGCAAAAGCGGTTTCGTGAATCCGGCAATACGATAAAAAATCGGCTATGTGAAAATAATCATCCCCTTTTTCCAGGATGTGGTGATAAAACCAGCGGAACAGACCGGGCTCGTGCGGGCAGAAACGATTGTCCCAGAAGGCATCCATCACGCGGTGGATGTCTTCATGCTCGTTGTAATAATTCAGTGGACGATAGGCGCCGGTTTTTTTCATGACCTGGACTTCTCTGGTTTTCAGTCCGAATATATAGATGTTGTCCGCTCCCACTTCTTCGAGCATCTCGACATTGGCGCCATCGAGGGTGCCGATGGTGAGGGCGCCATTCAACGCAAATTTCATGTTTCCCGTGCCAGAGGCTTCCGTGCCGGCCGTTGAAATCTGCTCACTGATTTCGGCAGCCGGAATGATTCTTTCCGCCAGAGACACCCGGTAATCCGGAATGAAAACCACTTTCAGCCGGCCCTTGACCCGGCGATCCTTGTGGATGACATCGCCCAGATTGTGAATCAGTTTGATGATCTGTTTGGCGGCCCAGTATCCGGGAGCCGCCTTGCCTGCGAAAATATAAGTCTTGGGAACGGCCGGTTCGATGCCGTCTTCGATGATGCGGAAATACTCGTGAATGATGTGCATGACATTCAGCAACTGCCGCTTGTATTCATGAATTCTTTTGGCATGAACGTCGAACAGGGAGTCAGGACTGATTTTCATGCGGGTGGTCTGATAAATGATCTTGCAGAGGCTTTCCTTGTTGGCATGCTTGATTTTCCGAAACCGTTCCTGAAATGATGGATCGGTGGCGAACGGTTCCAGCCCCTTGAGGCGGGACAAATCCATGATCCAGCCATCGCCCAGTGTTTCGGTGAGCAGATCCGCCAAAAGCGGATTGGCTTTCAGAAGCCACCTGCGCTGTGTGACGCCATTGGTTTTGTTGTTGAACCGATCTGGCCATCTGGCGAAAAAATCCGGAACCAGCGATGTTTTGACGAGATCGGTGTGCAGGGCAGACACCCCGTTGATGGAATGCGATCCGACAATGGCCAGATGCGCCATGCGCACCTGTTTTTCACCACTTTCCTCGATCAAAGACATGCGGCGTAGCCGATCGACATCGCCGGGCCACAGGGCCGCGATTTCACTCAAAAACCGTTGGTTGATTTCGAAAATGATCTGGAGATGTCTCGGCAATACATGCTCGAGCAAACTGACAGGCCATTTTTCAAGTGCTTCGGAAAGTAATGTGTGGTTGGTATAGGCCAGCGTTTTCTGGGTGATCGTCCAGGCGGCATCCCATTCCATGGCGTTTTCATCCACCAATATCCGCATCAGCTCGGCAACGGCCAGTGACGGGTGGGTATCGTTCATCTGAATGTTGACCTTATCTGCAAAACTGTCGAAATCCCGATGGGTCTTCTGGTAGTTGCGGACAATATCTTTCAGTGAGCACGCCACCAGGAAATATTCCTGCACCAGCCGCAATTCTTTGCCTGTATCCACGGTATCGCTGGGATATAAAATTTTGGAAATGCTTTCAGACTTGATTTTCTGTTCGACCGCTCTGAAATAATCCCCGGCATTGAAAATCTGGATATCGAAATCGGAAGAGGGGGTGGCGGCATAGAGTCTTAAATAATTGACGGTTTTGCCGCCATATCCGATGATGGGAATATCGTGGGGTATGCCGATGATCACCCGCCAGTCCATCCACATGGGGTTGTAATTGCCTGAAAAATCAAGGCCGTGCTCGATGCGTCCATACAAGGGGATAATGCAGGATTCGTCGGATCGCTCGATCAGAAAAGGCCCGGCCTTGGACAGCCAGTGGTCCGGCTTTTCCTTTTGATAGCCGTTGTCGATCTCTTGTCGGAACAAGCCGTATTCGTAATGGATGCCGTATCCATATCCGGGATAATCAAGAGATGCCAGCGAGTCGAGAAAACAGGCGGCCAGCCGCCCCAGACCGCCGTTTCCCAGGGCGGCATCGGTTTCCTGCTCTCGGACCTCTTCCAGATCGACGCCCATGTCTTTCAATGCGTCACGGCAAATATCGAAAATGCCCAGGTTGATCAGATTGCTGCCGAGGGACCGTCCGATCAGAAACTCCATGGATAAGTAATACAGCCGTTTGGCATCTTTGGCCTGATACCGGGCTTCTGTTTCGAGATATCTTTCGAGCAGCCGGTCCCGCAGAGACAGGGTGAGGGCCAGATAGATATCCCGGGTGGTCTGGCTGTGGATATCCTTGCCAAGAGAATACTTGATGTGTTTGATAATAGATTCCCGAAGGCTGTTCGGGTCGTTGCCGAGCGGTTCCGGGGCTATGCAATCCATTCTTTCAATCTCCATGCGAGACGGGTATCGGATTTTTGAAAACAACCGGTTACAATAAACCAACATAAGAAAAACACCCGATTTCTACCATTTCATAAAGCCCCTTGTCAAAATAATTAGGGATGACAGGCCAGAGAAGGGATGTTCCGGAAATCGCCGAAAATATTTGTCCGGAGGATATTTCCTTGACACAACAGGGATTTGCGACTAAAATTTTTCAGTTAAATATCAATTATCTGATGCTGGAGGACTGAATGGATTACAAAAAAACCCTGAATCTGCCGGTCACCGACTTTCCGATGAAGGCAAACCTGGCCCAACGAGAACCCGAGCAGATCAAACAATGGGATCAATCCCGGCTTTATGAAGCCATCCGGCAGGCATCCACAGGTCGGGAACTGTTTATTCTTCATGACGGCCCCCCGTATGCCAACGGCCATATCCATATCGGAACCGCGCTGAATAAAATTCTCAAAGACATCATCGTCCGCTCCCGCCAGATGGCGGGTTTCGATGCGGTGTATGTTCCCGGGTGGGATTGTCACGGTCTTCCCATCGAGCACAATGTCGATAAGGAACTCGGAGACAAGAAAAAAGATCTGTCCCAGGCCGATATCCGCCGGCTGTGCCGGGCGTATGCCGAAAAATACATCGATATTCAGCGCGATGAATTCAAGCGTCTGGGTGTTATGGGAGAGTGGGATGACCCTTACCTGACCATGAACTACACCTATGAGGCCATCATCGCCAACGAATGCCTCAAGTTCGCGATGGCAGACAATCTTTTCCGCAGCAAAAAACCCATTCATTGGTGCTGTCAGTGCCAAACGGCCCTGGCAGAGGCGGAAATCGAATATCACGATGAATCGTCCCCGTCGGTTTTCGTCAAATTTCCCTTGCTGTCCGACATCCGAAGCGACATCCCGGGGCTTTCTGGGGAAGCCCTTTTCATCGTCATCTGGACGACCACCCCCTGGACCCTGCCGGCCAACCTGGCCATTGCCCTGCATCCCGATTTCACGTATGCGGCCGTCAAGGTGTCAGACAAGGATGTTTATATTCTGGCGCGGGATATGGTGGAATCGTGCATGAAAACTTTCGGGGTATCCGATTATACGATTCTGGCCGAATTACCTGCCCGGAAACTCGAAAACCTCAGATGCCGTCATCCGTTCTACGAACGGGATTCCCTGGTGATTCTGGGCAATCACGTTACCCTCGACGCCGGTACGGGATGTGTGCACACCGCCCCCGGACACGGCCGGGAAGACTATGAAGTCGGTATGCACTACGGGCTCGAAACCTATTCCCCGGTCAACGACAACGGATGTTTCACGACGGATGTGAACTTTTTTTCGGGCCAGTTCGTGTTCAAGGCCAATGCCCCGATCATCGAAAAACTGAAGGAAACCGGCCACCTGGTGGCGCAGGAAACATTGAAGCATTCCTATCCCCATTGCTGGCGGTGTAAAAAGCCGGTCATCTTTCGGGCCACCCCCCAGTGGTTCATTTCCATGGACAAAACCGGCCTCCGCCAACAGGCGCTTCAGGAAATCGACCGTGTCCAATGGATTCCGAGCTGGGGGCGAGACCGGATCTACGGCATGATCGAAAACCGCCCCGATTGGTGCGTTTCCCGCCAGCGGGCATGGGGGGTTCCCATTGCTGTTTTCTGTTGTGAAAAATGCGATCAGATCCTGATCAGTCCGGAAATCATGGATCATGTTTTCCAATTGTTCCAGGCCCACGGCGCCGATGTCTGGTTCGAAAAAACCGTTGACGAACTGCTGCCGAAAGGTTCGGTCTGCAAAGCCTGCGGGAGCACCGCTTTTACCAGGGAAACAGACATTCTGGATGTCTGGTTCGACTCCGGTGTCAGCCATGCGGCGGTTCTGGAGCATCGCCCCTATCTCAGATGGCCGGCGGATCTGTATCTCGAAGGCAGCGATCAGCATCGCGGATGGTTTCACAGCGCCCTTTTGACGGCAGTCGGTACCCGCGGCCGGGCGCCGTATCAGGCTGTACTGACCCATGGATTTGTGGTGGATGCGGCGGGCAAGAAAATGTCCAAATCCGTCGGTAATGTCATTGCCCCCAAAAAAGTCGTGGATAAATACGGGGCGGAAATTCTCCGGCTCTGGGTATCGGCTTCCGACTATCGCGATGATATCCGGATTTCAGACAATATTTTGAACCAGTTGAGCGATGCTTACCGCCGAATCCGCAACACCTGCCGGTTCATGCTGGGAAATCTGCATGATTTCGATCCCAGCAAAGACGCCGTAACGTTTGCATCCATGCCGCGGATGGATCGCTACATCCTGCATCGGCTCCAGAAGCTTATCGAAAAGACCCAGAAGGCATACACCACTTATGATTTCCACATCGTCCACCATGCCATTTATAACTTCTGCACCGTGGAACTGTCGGCTTTTTATCTGGATGTCCTCAAAGACCGCCTCTACACCTCACCGGCTGCATCTTTGGAACGCCGGTGCGCCCAAACGGTCATGCATGCGCTGCTCGATGCCCTTGTCCGCCTGATGGCGCCCATTCTGCCATTTACGGCCGAGGAAATCTGGCGGTATATGCCGGCGGTTTCAGATAAAGAAGACAGTGTCCATAAGACCCTTTATCCGGTGGTCAAACACGAGTGGATCGATCTGGCGCTGGCGGAGGAATGGCAGCGGCTGCTGGCTGTGCGCAGCGAAGTGACCCGCGCTCTTGAAGAAGCCAGGGCGCAGAAGCAGATCGGTCATCCTTTGGATGCCCGTGTGGTCATTTCGGCAACGGACACCTTGTATGTGCTGCTGAACGTATATATCGAGGATCTTCGCGCCTTGTTCATCGTGTCTCAGGTTGAGCTCCAAGACTCCCAGCCGCTTTCACCGGCCTTTGTCAGTCAGGAAATCGCCGGCCTCAGTATTCAGGTGGCACCGGCGGATGGCAATAAATGCGAGCGCTGTTGGGTGTATGATCCGGGGGTCGGTTCTCATCCCGACCATTCCACGTTATGTTCCCGATGTCTGACAGCCATTGGGCAGACAGCGTCCACTGCATGAAGATCGATCTACCATCCGGGGGGTTCCGCGCCATGATCTTTGCCAAGCTCATCAAGCTGCTGATTGTGTCCGGCAGTGTCATTGTGCTGGATCAGATCAGTAAACTGGTCATTTTGCGGCGGATACCCATGTTCGAAATCCTGCCGGTGATCCCTGGGTTTTTCAATATCACCCATATTCACAATCCCGGAGGAGCGTTCGGATTTATGGCGTCCCAGGGGCCAGAGATAAGAAGTTTGTTGTTTCTGGCCATGTCTTCCCTGGCGGCGGTTGTCGTTTTGTATTTTTATTTCAGCACACCGGCACACTATGTATGGCTGACATCGGCACTGCTTCTGATTTTCGGCGGGGCTGTCGGCAACATGATCGACCGGGTTCGTTTTGGAGAAGTGGTGGATTTTCTGGATTTTTATATCGGCGGTTATCACTGGCCGGCATTTAACGTGGCCGACAGCGGGATCACCGTGGGCATGACGGTTCTGGTATATCACCTGCTTTTCGATAAAATGCCGGAATGATGGAGCGCATGCATCCGATATTGATCAAGTTCGGCAATTTTGCCATCTATACCTACGGCCTGATGATGGCCATCGCGTTTATCTTGGGGATTACCCTGGCCCGCAAAGAGGCGGAGCGCGTTGGTCAGGATTCGGAAAAAATTCTGGATCTGTCGTTTTA
>CAZBUL010000100.1:8324-11029 GCA_964495045.1 uncultured Desulfobacterales bacterium
GGATCGGCTGCCTGTTTGCCGGGTGCTGCTACGGAAAAGTCTGCGATCTGCCCTGGGCGATTACGTTCAATCATCCCGACAGTCTCGCTCCATTGGGAATTCCCCTGCATCCGACCCAGCTCTATTCGGTATTCAGCGATTTTTCGATTTTTGTCGCATTGTGGTTGTTTCGCAAAAAAGCCTGGTTTCCCGGTCAGATTTTCTGGCTGTATGTCTTGCTTTATGGCCTTACCCGGCCCATTGTCGAGATTTTTCGGGGGGATTTTCGGGGCAGTACGGTTTTCGATATTTTTTCCATTTCTCAGGCGATCGGGATTTGTCTGGCGGTGACGGCGGTGGTGATGCTGGTTTTATCCGGCCGGCACAACATGAAAAAATAAAAGCCGTTATAAATATTCACCGCAAAGGCGCAAAGGACGCAAAGTCAGTATGGTTCTGACTTTCGTTGTCTGAAGACGGGTTCAAATTTAAGTTTTTTTCTGGGAGCGCCGGCGGCACGCCTTCGCTCCCATAAATTTTTATGGTGTGAACGGATGGAGTTCCTGCCATATTTTCGATGAAGTATATGTCAACAGTCTATGAGAGGAAGTAAGGAGGCGTTATGGATCAAACCGTCGGAACGACAGGGTTGAAACGCGGTCTGGCGCAGATGCTGAAGGGCGGCGTGATTATGGATGTGGTAACGGCCGATCAGGCCAAAATCGCCGAACAGGCCGGGGCATGCGCGGTCATGGCTCTGGAAAGGGTTCCTGCGGATATTCGTGTCCACGGTGGCGTGGCACGCATGAGTGACCCGGATATCATTCAAAAAATCATGGAAGCGGTAACCATTCCCGTCATGGCCAAATGCCGGATCGGGCACTTTGTCGAAGCTCAGGTGCTGGAGGCCCTTGGCGTGGATTATATCGACGAATCCGAAGTCTTGACACCCGCCGACCAGCATCATCATGTCGATAAACATGCCTTTAAAATCCCTTTTGTCTGCGGATGCCGAAATCTTGGCGAAGCGATGCGGCGGATCGGAGAAGGGGCTGCCATGATTCGCACCAAAGGCGAGGCGGGAACCGGCGATGTGGTCGAGGCCGTCTTTCATGCCCGGACCGTGTTTGGTGAAATCCGGCGTCTGGTGTCCATGGGAGATGACGAGGTGATGGCTTTTGCCAAGGAAATCGGTGCTCCTTATGAACTGCTCAAGGAAACCAAGGCATTGGGCCGAATGCCGGTTGTCAATTTCGCGGCCGGCGGCATCGCCACACCGGCGGATGCGGCGCTCATGATGCAATTGGGAGTGGACGGGGTGTTTGTGGGTTCCGGCATCTTCAAATCCGGAAACCCCGAACGCCGGGCCAAAGCCATTGTTGAGGCCACGACACATTTTCGTGATCCCAAGATCATTGCCGAAGTCAGCCGCAATCTCGGCGAGCCCATGGTCGGCCGATCCGTCAGCTCCGTGCCGGAAAACGAGCTGCTGGCGGTCAGAGGGTGGTAGAGGCGTAAAGATCGCAAAGAAAAAATCGTGATTCTGTGATTGGCTGTTATGCATGATATGAAGATAGGTGTTCTGGCATTGCAGGGTGCTTTTGCTGAACACATTCACATCCTTGAAAAAATCGGTGTCACGGCTGTTGAAGTCCGCCTGCCGCACGAGATGGCGGACATCGACGGGTTGATCATTCCGGGCGGCGAATCGACGACCATCGGCAAGCTGGCCGTTCGCTTCGGCCTGATGGAACCGATCCGGCAACTGGCATCCACCCGTCCGATCTGGGGAACCTGTGCCGGTGCGATCTTTCTGGCCAGGGATCCCCGGCATGGCCAGCCGCTGCTGGCTCTGATGGATATCCGCGTTCAGCGAAACGCCTTCGGCCGACAGGCGGAAAGCTTCGAGACCGATCTGGATGTGCCGGAAATCACTACCGCTGAAAACAGCCGCCCATTTCACGGGGTATTTATTCGGGCGCCGCTTATCGAATCCGTCGGACCGGCGGTACAAGTGCTGGCCCGGCTGCCGGATGGGCGGATCGTCGCTGCCCGGCAAGACAACCTGCTGGCCACCTCGTTCCATCCCGAACTGACCGGAGACGATCGGTTTCATCGGTATTTCCTGTCTTTCAAGTTCAGATAATTCCTGTTTGTGTTTGACGCATGATATTATATTTAGTATCGTCTATCTCATGAGCGGAGCCGAGAAGCAGATTGCGAACTTGTGGATGCCGTGAAGGAGCTGGAAAAATGACCATCAAGAAAGTTAAGAGCATCACGCCCCCACATCCGTTCGAGGCATACACCCATGTTATCAGCCCTCTTTCCTCCGAAGACGGTGGCGGCTTCCTTATTTACTTTCCCGATCTTCCCGGGTGCATATCTGATGGAGAGACGATCGAAGAGGCGATCCATAATGGCAGGGATGCTTTTCTTGCATGGATTTCCGCACAAGTGGATATGGAAAGAGAAATTCCAAGGCCCTCGTACCGCGTACCAGGAAATGAACCGTCTATGTCCGGAAAATTTGTACAGCGCGTGCCTAAAAGCCTTCATGCCAAACTTTCTGTTCTCGCCAAGCAGGAGGGTGTCAGCCTTAATACCCTGGTTCTTACCTTCATTGCCGAAGGTGTAGGAATGCGAGAAGCAAAAAACCATGCTCAGTAACTAACTGTTTTGAAAACATTTTTGGCATTCTTTTTGATATCGCTTTACACATAACC
>CAZBUL010000101.1:0-10770 GCA_964495045.1 uncultured Desulfobacterales bacterium
TTTCGCAAGGCAGCCGGGAGGAAATAGGCCTTTTTCGGCCATTCCCGACCGATAATGCCGCGAAATTATTTTTCTGAATGTCTATAGCATATTCGCCGACAATCACGTTCAAGGAGTCAGGCATCGTTGAAACAGATCATTCTTGGAACAGCAGGACATATCGATCACGGGAAAACCAGTCTTATCAAAGCATTGACCGGAATCAACACCGACCGGTTGAAGGAAGAACAGCTCCGGGGCATTACAATAGAGCTGGGATTCGCTTCCATGGATCTGCCGAATGGACAGCACCTGGGAATTGTCGATGTTCCCGGCCATGAAAAATTCGTCAAGACCATGGTGGCAGGCGCTACCGGCATCGATATGGTGGTCATGGTCATCGCCGCGGATGAAGGCATCATGCCCCAAACCCGGGAACACATGGAAATCTGCACACTTCTCAATATTCAATATGGACTGGTCGTTTTGACCAAATGCGACATGGTGGATGAGGAATGGCTGGAACTGGTCACCGAAGATGTGCGCGCTTTTGCTGCGGGATCATTTCTGGAAAACGCCCCGATTCTTCCGGTTTCTTCCCTCACCGGCCAAGGCATTCCGGAACTGATCCAGGCGCTTGAATCCTTGAGCGCGGCCATACCGGAACGATCGACCACCAATTTGTTCAGACTTCCCGTTGACCGGGTCTTCACCATGAAGGGATTTGGCACCGTCATCACGGGCACCCTCATCTCCGGAACCATTCATGTGGGGGATGCGGTGATGATTTATCCATCCGGAGTCACTTCCAAAGTTCGGGGAATTCAGGTGCACAATGCCGCTGTTGAACAGGCAGTCTCCGGAATGCGAACCGCCATCAATTTTCAGGGGCTTGAAAAAGCCTCCATCAACCGCGGAGATGTGCTGTCCAGCCCGCAAGCCCTGACGCCCAGTTTCATGGTGGATATCGACCTCCATTATTTGAAAAGCAATAAAAAACCCGTCAAAAACCGCACGCCCATCCGATTTCATACCGGAACCAGTGAAGTGCTGGGCAACCTGATTCTTCTCGACTGCGAAGAACTGTCCCCCGGCACCACCACCGCAGCCCAGCTCCGGCTCGACGAACCCATAGCTGTCGTCAAAGATGACCGATTCGTCATCCGGAGCTATTCTCCCATCCGCACCATCGGCGGCGGCGCCATCCTGAATCCGATTCCCCAGAAGCACAAACGGTTCAAACCGGAAGTTTTTGAAGGAATACAAAAACTGGTCGATCTGTCTCCTGAAGAAGTGCTCACCCATCATGCGCAGCAGGCCGGTTATCAAGGCATCAGCTTTTCCGATCTGCGCATCATGACCAATACATCAGATAAAAAACTGGAGGGAGTCATTCAGCGGCTGCTGTCCGACAAGGTGCTTCTGGTGATCGACAGGGATCAGCGCGTTTATATTCATCGGGCCTGTTTCGAACAGCTTCTTGCCGACGCGGACAACCTCCTGAATGTCTTCCACAAGTCCAATCCCCTGAAACCCGGTATGCCCAAAGAAGAATTGAAATCCAGGCTGCCGCCCCAGATCAGCCCCAAACTGTTTACACTGATGATTCAGCAGATGATCAAAACCGGGCGGATGATTCAGGAAGAAAATGTGGTTCGTCTGGCGACCCATCGGGTTTCTCTCGGTCAGGATCAGACGGACATCCGCAAAAAAATCCTGGATGTCTATCAGCAAAGCGCCCTGACCCCTCCGTATTTCAAGGAATTCTGTAAAACACAGGGGCTCGATGAAACCCAATCCAAACAAATCCTTCATGTGCTCGTCGATGAAGGCCTGATCGTTCGCATCAAGGAAGACCTATACTTTCACCAGGAAGCCATTTTGACCATCAGGAAAAAATTGGTGGACTTTCTGAACACCCACGGTGAGATCACGACCCCTCAGTTCAAGGATATGACCGGTGCTTCCCGAAAATATGTGATACCGATCATCGAATATTTTGATGCCAGAAATGTGACCATTCGTGTTGGAGATATTCGCAAACTCAGGAATGGATAAAAGGAGAAACCATGACAGAATTTAAAAAATTTGCCACACAGCGGGTCGTTGTCGGTCTGCTGCTGACGGTTGCCATTTTGTGGCTGACAGGAACCGTGCTGGGGCTGCTCAGTAAATCAGAAACCCCCGTAACCGTTGTTGCAAAGCAGTCCCCGTCAGCCCATCTCCCATCGCATCAACCGGCTTCGGATGCCGAATCCTCCGGTAAACTGCCAAAAACGACGGAACCTGCGCCCGGTTCGTCTCATGAACAAGAATCGACGTCTCATACAGACACTTCGGCCCATACGGATTCCGCCAAATCATCCCACGGTGCCGCCCCTGCTCCCGCAAAATCTTCCGCCCATGGGTCCGGCACGGAAAAAGCTTCGACGCATGCACCGGCAGGCACTTCTCATGGTGCGGTTTCATCCACGGCCGTAGGCAAGAAAATTGCGGGAGTCGCATTCGTTACGGCGGCCATCCACCCCCTTTCTTATGAGTTGAACGATCGGTTTTGGGGATGGCGGCCCAATGATTTTTTGAATTTTACAGATAACGTCAACAATTTTCAGTTAGGTGTGCTGGAGGTCACCCGCAGAACCGCTGTCATCCTGACAGAACGCCTCTCCCGTACCGGCAGTGTGGAATCATTGAACAAAAATCTGGAACGGGCCATGGACTGGCTGATGACCAAACCCGAGCGCTACTGGTTTCCCTCACCCGAATCCAGTTATGCGGACGCATTGACTGAAATAGCCGCCTATAAAAACAATCTCGAAAACGGCAGCGCGGTCTTTTATGCACGGGCAGACACCCTTTTGCCGCTGCTGACCACGTATGAAAACCTTCTGGGAAGCTGTGACGAGAACCTGGTTAAAACCAAGGAATCCAACGGTGAGCCAATTAGCTGGTTCCGCATCGATGATTATTTCTATTATGCCAAAGGTGTCGCTGGCGCTCTGGGAACCATTCTCGAAGCAGTCATGGAAGATTTTCAAACAACTCTCGAAACCCGCCACGGTGTGGAAATTCTTCATCATGCGATCATCTCGTGTCAAAGAGCCACGGAAATCGAGCCCTGGTTTGTCACAGACGGCGACTACAGCGGCATTCTGGCCAATCATCGGGCCAATATGGCCGCCCCCATCAGCCATGCCCGTTTTTACATCGGTGTGTTGATTTCTGTGTTATCGACATAGCCCGTTGCCGTTTCACCGCAAAGAACGCAGATAATGTCATGGACTTCTCTTTGCGATCTTTGCGTCTTTGCGGTGAAAATTTACCGGGTTCGATTCCTTTACCGAACAACCGCCATGCATTTGATTTCCACGCAACCGCCTTTGGGCAGCCCGCTGACCTCGACAACAGCTCGGGCAGGCCGGTGCTCGGAAAAAAATTGCTCATAAATCCCGTTAAACGTGGCAAAATTTTTCATATCTGTCAGATAAACATCGACAGACACCACATGGTTGAGATCGGACCCGGCTGCCAGAAGAATCTGTTTGAGGTTTTCAATGGCCTGCACAGACTGGGCTGTGATATCCGGGCCCGCCATTTCTCCGGTTGCCGGAATCATACCGAGTTGGCCGCTGACAAAAACGAAGGGTTCGGAAACGATAGACTGCGAATAGGGCCCGATGGCTGCCGGTGCATTCTGCGTATGAACGGATGTGATCTTCAAAATATTTCTCCTCTTGTCGATTTTAAATAACGCGGGGATGGCCGTCTGAATTGTAACATTTTTTCAGACATCGGGTCATCATATCAGAATGTTTGTGGAATTCAACACGGATATATATCAACCATTGTCATGGACGATCCCGTCCAACAGGGTTACAAGCATTGCGTGGCTTCAATTTATTTCATGCCAGAAAAGGAGATGGTGATTATGACACTCGATAAAATGGTGATGGCGATTGCCGGCAGTTTCATCCTGATCAGTCTGCTGCTGTATCTGGTTCACAGTCATTACTGGCTGTGGGCTACGGCCTTTGTGGGCGCCAATTTACTTCAGGCATCCTTCACCGGATTCTGCCCGATGGTCAAGGTTTTGAAATTTTTAGGCATCAAGGAAGGCGTGGCATTCAAATAGAAATCCATCGTCACCCCGCGAGACAATGATTTTCAGGTGCATCACTGCACATCGACGCAGCGTATTCCCTTCGGCCGCCATGCCGGCGAGATCACATGGCTGCCTTTTTCCTCGGTGTTCAGAAGACTGGCGAAGGTGACGGTGAAGTCACCATAGCGATTGTTGACGGCATCCATGGCGCAGACCATGCGGGCCTTCCGGCGTTCTTCAGGAAAGAGGGGCAACTGTTCAGCCTGATGCCGAAGGTTGAACAGCCGCACCCCGATCAGCCGCACCGGCTGCTGAAGTACGACCGTATCCAGAATATCGATCGCCGCCCGATAGATCTCATCGCTCTGGTTGATGGGTGCGGCCAGAGTCTGCTGCTTGCCGAAACTGGAATAAAAATCGGCATAACGGACATAGAGGCTGATGGTCTTTCCGGAAACAAGATAGCGCCGGGCCCGCCTGCCCACCATTTCAGACAACTGAAGCAAATACTTGCAGATATCTTCTCTGCGGGAAACATCCCGCGGTAAGGTCATGGAATGCCCCACCGATTTGATCCGCGCCTGCTCGGCGGCCGGAACCACCGGGCTGTCGTCCTGGCCCAGCCCCATTTCATGCAGTTTCTGCCCGATCACACCGAATTTTCTTTTCAGAATATCCACGGGAAACCGCCCCAATTCTCCGCAATTTCGAATGCCCAGCAGATTCAAACGGCGTTCCATCCGGGAGCCAATGCCGCACAGCTCCCGAATCGGCAGATCGTCCATGATCCGCGATACATCTTCCGGACGAATGACCGTGAGACCATCCGGTTTTTTCATCTCACTGGCCAGCTTGGCAAGTAATTTGTTGGGAGCGATGCCGATGGAACAAGTGAGGCCGAAACTCTGTTTGATCCGGGCTTTGAGCAGATAGGCGATACGCTCGGGCGTGCCGAAAATGGTGAGAGAGCCCGACACATCCAGAAAGGCTTCGTCGATACTGAACACTTCCACCAGCGGGGTGTAATCGAGCATCATCCTGAAAATCCGGGAAGCGGTATAGGTATATTTGCGGTTGTCTCCGACCACGAGAATGATCTGGGGGCACTGGCGTTTGGCCTCCCAAATGGCCATGCCGGTTTTGACGCCGAATTTCCGGGCTTCGTAGGATGCGGTGGTAATGACGGTTCGGCCGTTCGACCCGATGACGGCAATCGGTTTTCCCCGCAGAGCGGGATTGACCTGCTGTTCGACACTGGCAAAGAATGCGTTCATGTCGATGTGCAGAATGATCCGTTCCGGCATGATGTCACTCCGTCTGCTGAATGTTTATGGTCCAGGTTTGATCGAGAGGGCTGAAAACAAGCTCGTAGAGGCCTTCGCCGTCTGTAACCGTATAGTGGAGAAAATGGGTTTCGCCGATTTTATTCCGCCAATGATACGTGGTTTCGAGAACCCGGTACTGTCGGCGGTTCAGCTCGAACCACACCGGCCGAATCCGCTTTCCCGGCTCATAGATGACGGCAATTCGGACGGGAACACCGTGGGAAACCATTTTTAACCATAGCTCCGGATGGTTTTCAGAAGTTTTCCGACAATGACGGTTTCCGCATCGCTTTCCCGAATCAGAATGGGCTTCATGCAGCAGTTTTCAGGCTGAAGGCGGATATGATCGCCTTCATGGTAGAAACGCTTGAGGGTGGCCGCCCCATCGATCATCGCCACGACGATTTCCCCGTTTTCGGCGGTCGGCTGGGGGCGGATGAGCGCCAGATCGCCATCCAGAATATGGGCATCGATCATGCTGTCTCCCCGAACGGTGAGAAGGAAACAGTCGCCGCCTTTAACCCAGTCTGAAGAAACGGCGCAGTAACCATCGATATTTTCAACCGCCGGCTGGGGAAGCCCGGCGCTGACCGTTCCGACAATGGGAAGTAACACGAAAGCCTCGGATCGACCGGCTTTACCGGTGAGGACAATCCCTCGGGAACTGCCTTCTTTACGGCGCAGATAGCCTTTTTTCTCGATGGCCTCGACATGATGCAATGCCGTGACCGTACCCTGTGTGCCGATATGGGCGGAAATTTCCCGAAGCGTCGGCGGCGCCCCATGCATTTCGATACACTGAATTATAAAATCCAGAACCTGTTGCTGACGCTCGGTAAGATTTTCCATATCTGCCTCGACTTATATCTTTTGATATCTATATCGTTTGATAGCATCAGCGATTTTTTTTGTCAATGACTTTGGGAAATTTCACCGCAAAGATGCAAAGAACGCAAAGCAACAGCCTGTTTCTTTTATCGTTTTTCTTTGCGATCTTTGCGTCTTTGCGGTTATATCAATGGGATCTGAGGGAACAGTTTTCTTGATTTTCATGCCATCGTACAGTATGATCCCGTACGATATATAAGGTCATATCCGTCATGAAAACAACGCGTAAATCCGTGGGGCACAGCGGCCGGATTCCCTTCGGTAATGAATTCATTCATATTCAATCTTGCTGTCATCCACCCCACTTCAACCACCGAAAAAGGAGAGAACCCGCATGATGTATTGTTTCAATGCCTCCGAAGTCTTTCAGATCGCCCTCGAAATCAAGGAAAACGGCCGGATTTTTTACGAACAGGCGAAGCACAAGATTCAAGATCCGGAGATCAAGAAAGAGCTTGCCGCACTGGCTCAGGAAGAGCAGGAACACATCGACAAGATCAAACAGCTAAAGGCCGAATCGGTATGGGGAAGCCTCCCATCCACACCTGATCCGGACAACGAACTGGAAGTGTATGTGAAGGCAACGGCGGATCAGCACGTGTATAAAACCTGCGGCGCACTCACCGTCAAGCTCGACTCGCTCCAGGATGTCGCCGATGTTTTAAAGCTCGCGCTGCAGTTCGAAAAAGATTCAGTCATTTTTTTCCTGAGCATGCAGGAAGCCATCTGTGAGGGAAAAGACCGCGAGGTGGTTGATATCCTCCTTCAGGAAGATCTCAAACGGGTCAAAAAGCTGTCGATGCAAATTCAAAGAATGGGATATTGCCGCCTGTAATCTCACCGTTCATTCCCCTATTCTGCACGACCAACGGTCATCATCTTAACGTTTGAACCCCCACCCCGACCCTCCCCCGCTGGGGGAGGGAGCATAATGAATTTCCTGAAAGTTTATACAATAAAAACAGCATCATCAAGGGGCGAGTTTGAAACTCGCTCCACCGGCGCTGCAAACGGGGCAGGCCTGGAGGGCGAAGGGTTTTTCCAGTCGGCAGGCGTCGAGCAGTTCAGCGTTTTGCAGAATGTCGATGGACGGGCCGTCGGCGGCAACCCGGCCTTTCTTCAGAACGATGGTGCGGGCACACAAATCCAGCACCATATCCAGATCGTGGGTGGCCACGATAATCGTGTGCTCGAAGGTCTTCAGCAGTTGAATGAGCTGTCTTCGAGACTTGGGATCGAGATTGGATGTCGGTTCATCCATAACAAGAATGCTTGGAGACATAGACAGCACCGATGCAATGGCCACCGACCGCTTTTCGCCGCCAGACAGCCGGTAGGGCGGCCGGTCTTTCAAATGCAGCGCCCCCACCGTTGTCAGCGCCGCGTTCACCCTTTCCATCACATCTTCCGGAGGCAGCCCCAGATTCAGGGGCCCGAACGCAACATCTTCAAACACTGAAGGCATGAAAAGCTGATCATCCGGATCCTGGAAGACCATGCCGACGGTACGCCGCACATGATCCAGCGTTTTTCGGGTCAGCGGGAAATCTCCGACCCGGACGGTTCCGGTTTCGGGGATGAGGCACCCGTTCAAGTGCAGCAGTAAGGTAGATTTTCCCGCCCCATTGGCGCCGACGATGGCAACGGTTTCTCCGTGGGTGATGCGAAACGAAATGCCATCGAGGGCGGCATTGCCATCGGGATATCGATAGTGCAGGTCTTTGAGCTCGACGATATGATGGCTCATCGCATCAGCTCCGTCACCCGATCCCCCACCCAATGGGGAATGTTGTACAGCCGCATCCCAATGAACAGGGCAGAGCAACCCAGCACAAAAATGCCGTCTTTCCGGCAGAATGTAAGGGGCTGGATCATCCGGATTTCACCGTCGAATCCGCGGCAGCACATGGCCCGATGAATCCGCTGTGCCCGATCCAGCGCCCGCAGCAGAAGCTGCCCGATCATGGAAGCAAACACCTTGAACCCCATCCCCCGTCCTTCGAAAACCCGAAGGCTCCTGGCCCGCACCATCCGGGAAGCCTCATCGATCAGCACGAAGATATAGCGATACAAGAACAAAAGCTGCACGGCAAAGACATTGGGTGCCCCCAATTTTTCCAGAGACATGCAGATCGACGCAAAACCGGTGCAGGCGATGAGTGTCAGCACGGCACCGACTGTCAGGACAAAACGCAGCAGAATGGAAGCAAAAGACACCCATCCGCCGGAAATGCCGAAAGTTCCCATATCCAGGATGACTGCTCGATCGATGAGGGGATTGAACACGCCGATAAAAAAAGCGAAGGGTGCTGCCAGCAGGATTTTTTTCGAGAGATATCCCATCGGTAGATCCCCGAGAGCGACCATCGCGATGGGATAGACAAAAAAGGGGATCAACCCGGTGATTTCATATTTGTTGAAAGACACGACGCACACGATAAACAGCGCCGTAACGATCACTTTGGCACGGGGATCCAGCCGCTGAACAGGGCTTTCCTGCATGGAAAGGCTGTCGAGATAACTGATATCCAGAAAGGATGAGGCAATTTTACCCATTCATACCCGAGCGTTCCCTATCTTTGCCTGAAACGTTTTTTGAGGGCAAAACCGATGAACCCGGCCAGCCCCATGGTCATTGTTCCCCCGACCAGGCCGGATACGGAAGTGCCGACCTGGACAGCCGGCCCGGATGGATGCGCGTCCGATTCGCCCGTCATTTCATGCGGACCGGATTTTTCCGGTTCGGATTTCATGAAATCGTATTCGGGCAGAAAAGCCGTTTTATTCTGGAGGCTTGCAAGAAGCGAATGGAATCCGTCTTCGGGAGACGCCAGTTCCTCTTTTCCGGCTGTATGAAACATGGACCATTCCAAACCGTCCGGACGATCCGAGGCAAACCAGGACAGTATCCCTCCGGTCAGCGCGGCAACCACCAGAAAACCAGCCAGAACATGTCTCATGGACAGGCTTTTATCCGGCCGGGCTGCACCCGCTATAGGCATCATCTCCGGCCGGGCTTTCCAAACGGCCGTGACGACCGCAGCCGTAATGAGCCCTTCCACGACGCCGATGGCCAGATGAATGGGCTGCATGACAAGCAGGAAAGTCGTGAAAGGCAGTTCGGAAATCCCGGAAAAAAACGTTTCCAGAACCACACCGCACGATCCCATCTGGAGCCCGATGATGGATGCCGTGATGGCACCAACCAGAATTTTGCCGCGGGTGGGATGCCGGCCGACAATTTGTTTGTAGATAAAAGGATAGGCGATAAAGCAGGGAAAAAACCCAAGATTGAAAATATTGCATCCCAGGGCCAGCAGCCCGCCGTCTGCAAAAAACAATGCTTGAACCGCAAGAACCGATGCCATGGTGATAAAAGCGGCATAAGGCCCCAGCAATACAGCCAGAATCATCCCGCCGCCCAGATGCCCGCTGGAACCGGTGGCCGGAATCGTGAAATTGATCATCTGGGCCGCAAAAATGAACGCACCCAACACCCCCATCAGCGGTGTTCGGCTGTCATCCAGACTTTCTTTGAGTTTTCCGGCGCTGTAATACGTCAGACCCGCGGTTGCCGCCCACATTGCGCCCCCGACAGCCGGTGAAATCAGTGCATCTGCCATGTGCATGGATATATCTCCTCGATCATCGATAATTCATGACAACGACATCCCGCTGTGAAAGCTCGATTACATTTCCTGGCCAAAAAAAAGGCCAAGTAAGCCCCACACCGTGGTGCCACCCTGGCCTTCGTGACCGATTGATTTTTATTTTACAACGACCCTGCAACCTTAAGGCTTCATGCCTTTTTTTTCTATAAATACACAAGATGCTTCAGCGCGTCAACCTGTTTTTACCGCTTCGGGATTACCTGTCATCCGACAATGGTGACCACGGCTGTCCTTTCCTGAAGTTCCTTGAGCGCCTGAAGCGTCGAGTTGCCATCCACCACCCGGTATCTGCCGTTTTCCATAGAAACGACATCGATCGGCTCTCGTTTTTCAATCTTTCCTGCCGCTGCCTCCATCATCAAGTGCAATGCCCGTCGAACCCGCTCCGGATGTGGTGTTTCCCTGGCCGTGATGTCTGCCACGGGAATTTCGACACTGTTCGGCGTGATGATAAAATAAGGAGATTCCATCTTCAATCGGTTTGAATACCTGCCATTTCAATTCACGGACATGACGCAATGGATCATGACAGGACATGCCGATCCAGAACAAAACACGTGAAATTTCCAGAAAACACGGTCTCACCATCTCGAGATACTATAACACTAACCACTTGCTTTTTGCCCTGACGGGAATCCACCGTCGCCGACGCCGTCACCGTCTCCCCTGCCCGGACAGGTTTCAGAAATTTCACATCCGCAGCACCCAGCACCACATTCGGGTGATTCACCGCAATCATGGCGGCATAATCCGCCAGACCAAATATATATCCGCCATGCACCAGCCCCGTCTCATCTACGGCCAT
>CAZBUL010000102.1:0-10737 GCA_964495045.1 uncultured Desulfobacterales bacterium
AGTGCCGAGGGACGGAATCGAACCGCCCACACGGGGATTTTCAGTCCCCTGCTCTACCGACTGAGCTACCTCGGCCTTCAAACAGAGGCATTTATAGTGAAAGGCAGATGGTTTGTCAACAATAAATTCCATAATTTCCCGAATATCATGAAATCATTTCGGATTTGTCATGGATTGGCCGGCTGCCTCTGAAATGGCCGGGTGCGATGGCCTCATATCCCCGTATCCGTATTGTAACAGGGTGCTGACGGCCAGAGTTGCGGTATCGACCTTCAAAATTCTGGGGCCGAGGGATACGGTGATGTATCCGCAGGCTTTGGCGGCTGCGACTTCTTCCGGTGTAAATCCGCCTTCGGGGCCGATAACCGCCATAACACTCTGAACGGCTGGGCTGTTGAAATCGGGAATTTCGAACGGTAGGGAAGGGGATTCATCTTCCCAGAAAATCAGTTTGACATCACAGTTTCGGCCATAAGCCAGCATTCCATCGAAGCTCAAGATGTCGGATATGTCGAGAATCGTGCTGCGCCGGCATTGTTTGAGGGCTTCGATGGCGATTTTTTTCCAGCGTTCCTTGCGGGATCGGATACGCCTGTCATCGAGAACCGGAACGGAACGGTGTGCCGCAAAAGGCACCCATGCATGGATGCCCATTTCGGTGATCTGCCGAATGATCACATCCGCCTTGTTGTCTTTCAGCAATGCCTGGGCAATGATCAGACGAGGCGTTGACTGAAAATTGGCAAGCCTTCGCCGGAAAATCGACACTTCCACTTGTCCGGCGATCATGCGGATGATTCGGGCATCGCATTCCAGACCCGTGCCGTCGATCAATTCGATCTCATCACCCGGTTTGAGCCGCAGCACATTGCGGATATGACCGGCGTCGTCGCCCGTTATGGCCGGCGTATTTCCGGAAAGATCAGCACTCGGAACGAAAAAGCGGCGCATGGGGCATTCCTTGTGGGCGGCTGTATTCCAGAGTTCGCATCCAGAATGTTTTCAGCTTGTTCTGAACCTTTCCATAGACGGTTGTTTCGGGATACATTCCCTCTGCATCAGGGATGCCTGCCGGCATGCCGGTCAGAATTTCGACGGCTTCAGGAATGGTTGAGACATGATATACATGAAATTGTTTCTGCCGGACGGCCTCCACGACTTCAGATTTCAACATCAAATTTCGGACGTTGGGTTCGGGAATCAGAATACCTTGGCGGCCGGTCAGTCCCCGGGTGATGCAGACATCAAAAAAACCTTCGATTTTTTCGTTCACATCGCCGATCGCCTGAATTTCTCCCTTTTGATTCACCGATCCGGTCACCGCCAGTCCCTGTTGCACCGGAACATCCGAAAGACTCGATATGACCGCCAACAATTCGGCTGATGAGGCGCTGTCTCCGTCGATCAGGCCGTAATTCTGTTCGAAGGCGATACTGATGGTCAGGCTCAGCGGATAGTGCTGAGCAAAAGTCTTGCCGAGATATCCGGACAGAATCAGCACTCCCTTGTCGTGGGTGTTGCCGCTTAAATGGGTTTCTCTCTCGATGTTGATGACACCGGGTTTTCCCATATAGGTTTCTGCGGTGATCCGCGAAGGCCGGCCAAAGGTGATATCCCCGATCTGATATACGGCCAGCGCATTGACCTGACCCTCCACCCGGCCGGTGACATCCAGCAGCACTGTGCCGTCCATATAGGATTCATGCATTTTTTCTTCGTAGAGATTGTAGCGGAACCAGTATTCTTTCAGTGCACGGGAGACGTACCCCTGGGTGACGCGGCTGGCATTGTCTTTTCGGGCCCAGTACTCAGCTTCTTTCATCAGCGCGACAATGGGCCCGAACCGCAGCGACAGCCGGGTTTTGTCGGCAATGGACTGCCTGCCATAGTCGATGACAGCCGCCACCCCGTCCGGCGTGAAGGGCAGCAGTTTTTCCGCCCGGCAAACCCCGGCGATGAACCGGGCGTATTTCTGAAGCGTATCGGCATTCAGAACGACCTCATCATCGAAATCCGCCCGCACCCGGAAAATTTTGTTGAATTTAAAGTCGAAATTCTGAAGGGATTCAAACATCTCGTAATTGCCAAGGAGAATGACCTTGACATCGAGGGGAATCAATTCCGGGCGAAGGGTTGCGGTTTGTGCACCGGCATCCGAGGGCGCATCTTCGATGGATAGTGACCGGTTCAGAAGCGTGCGCTTCAGAGCCTCCCAGACATTCGGATTCACCAGCAGCGGTTCGATCTCCATCATCAAATATCCGCCGTTTGCTTTCAGAAGCGCGCCGGCCTGAACGAGCATGAAATCCGTGGTGACGGCCCCCATGTAGGTGCGTTTTTCGATGCGGCCGAGAACATTGGAATAGGTGGGGTTGGTTTCGAAAATGACCGGCGCCCCCATTTCGGATTTTTGTTCCACCAGAATGTTGACCCGGTACCGCAGAAAAAATGCGGCCTCTTCATGGAGGGATTCCGAGTCATCGGGCGTGTTTTTGTCTCCGTTGGGCGGGGTGACGAAACGATCCAGATTTTCAACCACATCGTCTTCGAGTGCTTGCAGGTAGTCCGAAATGTTGTCGTTACCGGTGTATGCTTCGTGCAGGGGAGCCAATCGCTCCTGAACCAGCCGACGGGTAACCTCTTCCATATAGGCTTCCACCCGCTCATTGACGATCTGGTTGTATTTGTTGATCTCCCGCAGTGCGGCTTCGAGTTCGATTTGAATCTTCCTGAGATTCTCTTCAATCTCGGTCTGCATATCCATCGGGAACGCCTCGAATTCTTCGGCGGATATCGGTTTGCCGTTCCGGTACGGCACGGGCTGATATCCGGAATCGTCGCGGCTGATCCGAATCTGTTTTTTGTCAGCGGATATCTCGACTTTTTCGAGAAGCCCTTTCTGTTGATCTGAAAACGTGTTCTGGATTTCCAGGATACGGTCCTGGGCCAGCTTGTTTTCGAATGCCTTGGGCAGTTCGGTTTTTAGATCGTCAATGAGGCGCTGAATGGACTTGCCGAAGGGTACGGCCTTTCCCGAAGGAACCCGAAACGCCTTGGGGCAGTATTCATCCTTGAAATTGTTGACCATACACCAGTCATCGGGCGCCGGCAACTCTGCGGCGAATTTGCCGATGATCTCCTTGACGATGCTCGATTTACCCGTGCCGGTGATGCCGGTGACGAAGATGTTGTACCCTGGGCTTTTCATGTTCAGTCCGAAATCGATGGCTTGAACGGCCCGCTCCTGTCCAATGACTTCATCCAGCGGTGGTAGGTCGGAGGTGTCGGCAAACGCGAACAGCTCAACGCGGCAAACATCCCGCAGCGTCTCGGGAGACAGTTCGGCGGTCATCCGAGTTTATATCCGAATCGCCGCAGCAGTTCCTTGCGGTGGTGGATGTCATCGGCGGTTTCGATGCCTTTGGCGGCAAATCCGTCGATCACACCCAGTATCCCTTTTCCCTGGGAAGTCTGGGCGATGATCACCTCGACGGGATTGGCGGTGGCGCAGAAAATCCGGCAGACTTCCGGAACATTTTTAATGGCATTCAACACATTGACCGGAAAAATATCCTTCATGAATATGATGAAACTGTGTCCGGCCGCCAGGTTGAAGGCATTTTTCCGGGCCAGATCGATCAGGACATCGTCCGTTCCAGAATACCGGACCAGGCAGACATCCGAGGCTTCACAGAAAGCCAGTCCGAATTTGGCCATGGGAACAGCCGTAACCATGGCTTCGTGAATGTCTTCCACGGTTTTGATAAAATGGGATTGACCCAGAATGAGATTGAGTCCATCGGGATTTTCGATCGCTACGGATTTGAGTTCCATGAGAGCCTCCCTTGCTGTGATCATTTTTTCTTGAAATCGGAAAATGAGATGACTTTGGTGCCAGGGGTGGATTGGGTTTCTGCTGGCGGCTGAGGTTCATCTTCTTTATTGTCGGGGTCTTCGGGGCAGACGATTTTTTCCAACTGCATTTTTTTCCCGTCCATGGTGAAATCGCCGCCGTCGATATAGGCATCTCGGAGAATCCAGGTGACGGTTTGCAACGGAATCTGAAGCAGCAGCATCTTGACGTGAAACCAGCCGGGTTTGTAGTCTTCGGTGATTTCTTCAATCCGGGCGAAGACCAGGGGTTTGTCTTCGAAATAAATCAATACGATATCTTTTTCACCTGTCATGAACGAACCTTTCTCCATTGCGGCCGGGGGATCGGTGACCGGCCGAAAGACATTACATGGGAATATCAACCACGAAACACAAGAAAAAAGTAAGAATCATGTGGTTGCGTGTATTATCATCATCTGAATATCTTACCGCAAAGGCGCAAAGGACGCAAAGATAAAGCCGGATTTTATTGAAAATATCTCTTTGCGTCTTTGCGGTGATTTTTTTTGAAATCAATCATGATGAACTCGTAACAAGTCGAAAGATGACGGCTTTGTAAAAAGTTCGCAGGCAAGGCGCGCAAATTCTGAGGAGTGAGGCGTACTTTTAGGTACGCCGCAACGACGAAGAATGCAGCGCAACGCAGCCTCCGGACTTTTTACGAAGCCGTCAGTCATACCCGTACGGATTCAGAGACTGCCATTTCCAGGCATCCCGGCAGATATCGTTCAGAAACCGCCGGGCTGTCCAGCCCATTTCTTTTTGTGCAAGGGACGGATCGGCATAGCTGCTTGCCACATCGCCGGATCTGCGGCCGACGATCCGGTAGGGGATATGATTCCCGCTGGCGGCTTCGAAGGCGGCGATCATTTCCAGGACGCTGTAACCCCTTCCGGTGCCAAGGTTGTAGGTGACGATTCCTGGGTTTTCGGTCAGTTTGTTCAAGGCATGAATGTGGCCCACGGATAGATCCACCACGTGGATGAAATCCCGGACGCCGGTGCCGTCCGGAGTTGGATAGTCGTTGCCGAACACCTGAAGCTCCGTGAGCTTGCCGACGCCAACCTGGGTGATGTAGGGCAGCAGGTTGCTGGGAATGCCGTTGGGGTCTTCGCCGATCAGTCCGCTCTCGTGGGCGCCCACCGGATTGAAATAGCGAAGCAGAACAATATTCCATGCCGGGTCCGATATGTGGATGTCTTTAAGGATTTCCTCGATCATCCATTTGGTGCGGCCGTAGGGGTTGGTGGCATGCAGGGGAAAATCCTCGGTAACCGGAACATGGCTGGGATCACCATACACCGTGGCCGATGAGCTGAACACCAGGTTTTTAACCCGATGGCGTTTCATGACCTCACAGAGCACAAGGGTTCCCGTGATGTTATTGTGGTAGTATGTCAAGGGGATTTCCACGGATTCTCCCACCGCTTTGAATCCGGCGAAATGAATGACAGCCTGTATATTTTCGGATTCGAAGACCGCGGACAGAGCGGCCTCGTCCCTGAGGTCCACCGGGTGAAAGACCGGCGATTTTCCGGTGATCCGCTCGACCCGTTTCAGGGATTCGGCCTTGCTGTTGGACAGATTGTCCACAACGACCACCGGATAACCGGCGCTCAGAAGTTCCACACAGGTGTGACTGCCGATGTATCCGGCGCCGCCCGTTACCAATATGGTCATGATGCCTCCTGATGGCTGTCGCATTTTCGAAACCGGACGGCAAAAAATCCGTCCATATCATGAAGATGCGGAAAGGTTCTCAGATAACCCTCGGGGCTCATCAGAGAACGAATGGAAGGGGAGAGTCCAACCGGACTGCTTTCGATGGAAAAATCCGGGTGGGTCTCTAAAAACGCCGCCACCACGGATTCATTCTCTTCGGGTTCCATGCTGCACACGGCATACACCAGAACGCCCGAAGGTTTGACGAGAGATGAGACCCGATCCAGAAATTCGATCTGCCGGGTGTGGCAGTGGAGAATACGATCGGGTGAAGAGCGCCATTTGATGTCCGGATTGCGGCGCAGCACGCCAAGTCCTGAGCAGGGGGCATCCACCAACACCCGGTCGAAAGATGTCTGCCACGCGGCGTTAAAGGGTCGGGTGAGGTCGAGCATCCGTGTCTCGATGATGGATATGCCAAGACGCTGCATTTCCGGATGGATTTTATCCAGTTTGTCGGAGGCGATGTCCGCTGCCGCGATATTCCCGGTATCGTTCATGCGCTGGGCGATGTGAGCGGTTTTTCCCCCCATACCGGCGCAGGCGTCCAGAATGGTTTCACCGGGCTGGGGATCCAGCAGCAGCGTTACCAGTTGGGCGGCTTCATCCTGAACCTGAAACAGACCTTCCTGAAACCCGGCCATGGCTGAGACTGGTTCCGAAGGCTGGTCCATCCGCACCCCGTCCGGGGCAAAGGCGGTGGTTTCCATCGGGGAACCGGCATCCGCCGCATGGGCCAGAAAATCGCTTCGGGTGGTTTTCAACGTGTTGATACGAAGGGTCAGGGGCGGAATATGGTTCAGGCTGCTACAGAGAGATCGGGTTTGAGACAGGCCGAAGCGGGAAATCCACCGCTCGATGAGCCAGGGCGGCATGGACGTTTCGACAGAGATCGCCGAAATCGGATCCGTTTCGGGATCCGGCAGTTGCAATGCGGCATGATTTCGGATCGCTGAGCGCAATACGGCATTGACAAATTTCGCCAGCCACGGTTTGTTGAGGGATTTGGCCAGTTCGACCGATGTGTGGACAGCCGCCGATGTGGGAATCCGGGTTAAATAGATCGACTGAAAAAGCCCGATTCTCAAGATGTTGCGGATAACCGGGTCCAGTTTATCCACTTGGGTGCGGGAATAGTGATCCAGAATCCAGTCCAGGCGGCCACGATGGCGCTGCACGCCGTAAACGAGGGTGAAAGCCAGATTTTTCTCTCGTTGCGGGATGTCTCCGATCCGCCGGAACATCGTCTCCACAATGTGATCCAGGGTGTTTCTGTCCTGCTCCACTTCACCAAGGATATTCAGGGCGATCAGGCGGGAATGGGGCGGCGTGGAACTTCGTTTGATTCGGGGGGCTGTCATGAAATGGCCAAAACACCTATACCAGAACGGTTCCGGGTGCGATGGGATGGCCGCGCAGAAAATCCCGCACCATCAGCCGTTTTCCGGATTCTCCCTGGAGTTCGAGGATGACCAGGGCATCCTGGCCGGTGGCCACGGTCAGTTCTTCGGAAAAACCTTTCAGCACGGTTCCGGGAGCCTCCGATGTCGGAAAGGATTTTCGAACCGCCCGAAAAATCTTGATCCGTTTTCCATCACAGAAACAGAAAGCGCCGGGCCAGGGAGTGACTCCACGGATACGGGCTTCGAGGGCTTCGGCTGTTTGCCGCCAGTCGAGATGGCCATCTTCTTTTTTAAGGAGCGGTGCATAAGTGGCCAGGGTATGATCCTGAGGTACGGCGTTTTTGCAATGAGTTTCGAAATATTTCAGGGTTTCGATCAGCAGATCGGCACCCATCCGGGCCAGCCGGTCGTGCAGGGTGCCGGATGTATCGTCAGGCAGAATCGGCAGCGATCCGGTGGAGAGCATATCGCCGGTGTCGAGCCCTTTATCCATGCGCATCACGGTAATGCCGGTCTCTTTTTCCCGGTGGATGACGGCCCACTGTATGGGGGCCGGCCCCCGGTATTGGGGCAGCAGAGATGCGTGAATGTTGACGGCCCCCAGTTTCGGGATGTCGAGGATTCGTTGGGGCAGCACGTGGCCATAGGCCACAACGACAAGCAGATCGGGTGCCAGATCGGTAATTGTATCGCAGAATGCCTCGGTTCGAACCGTTTCCGGCTGGAGAACAGGACATCCGAGGGATAAGGCAGCGGTTTTGACCGGTGGAAAGACTACTGTTTTGCCGCGGCCTTTGGGCCGATCCGGCTGAGTGACGGTCAGCACCACTCGATGTCCGCCGTGCACAAGGCCGGTGAGGACCGGCACGGCAAATTCCGGGGTTCCCATAAAAACGATGCGATAGGAGGGAGTCATGACTGTTTCAGCTGCTTCTTGACGCGCTTTTTATAGAGATTGCGTTTGAGGGCGCTGATCCGGTCGATGAACAGAAGCCCCTGGAGATGATCGATTTCATGCTGCAACACAATGGCCAAGTAGTCTTCGGCATCGATGGTCAGCGGTCTGCCTTCCCGATCCAGACCTTCCACCCGAACCCGAGCGGCACGGACGACATCGGAGCGGTAGTCGGGCACACTCAGACAGCCTTCGTTTTCGGATAGAATTTCACTTTCCTGACAAACGATCCGCGGGTTGATGAGCACATGCAGCTCCCGTTTTTCGTCCCGCGGAGACACATCGTACACCAGAATGCACTGATTCAGCCCCACCTGGGATGCGGCCAGCCCGACACCCGGTGCATGATACATGGTCTGGGCCATGTTTTCGATGGTTTGCTGGAGATCACCGGTGATATTTGTGACCGGCTGGACGGGTTTACTGAGAAAACCGTCCGGATATTCCAATATGTGGAGAAGTGCCATAACTCAAATCTCGATTGAATTCATGTTCTGGGAAAAAGATGCCGGTTACGGCAGTCTGATATCTGTTTCCCCTCCGGCCTGACGCGATACCTGCCAGATGTTCACGCCGGTGATCACGGCCGATCCCAAGCCGACAGCAATGACCGGCAGCATCTGGACGGCATGGTTGGCCAGGGTGAATCCGGCCGCATCCTTGGCGGAAATGCCGAAAAGTGCCAGAGCGAACACCCCGCCCGCTTCCCAGATTCCCCAGAATCCCGGCACGGACGGGATGGATATGAAAAAGCAGACAATTACCATGACCACCGTCAGCTCGGCAAAAGACAGATCGATGCCCGGAGCTCCGAGGGTCATCGTGTAATAAGATAAGACATTCAGTCCCCAGATCAAGAAGGACAGGGCAAAACAAGCCGCCATTTTTCCCGGTTCCCGAAGCAGCAAAAATCCTTTGGAAAAACTGAGCGTCAAGCGGATCAGTACCAGACTGACACGCCGGTGGATCATCTCCTGAAACGTCCGGCTCGTAAAAAAGAAAAATCTGGGAATCTGCAAAAACAAACGGTTCAGCAGGCTTCGGGTCGATTCGAACGTTACCAGAACAATGCCGATCAACAGCAGAATACACAATCGGGTCATACCGGTGGCTGCACCGATCAGCAGCGTTTTATTGAGTGCATAGCCGCCGAAACGAATTTCCATCGCCGGATCGATCTGGACCACCGTCAGCATCCAGGCAAACAGCACCAGCAGAATGACGGCATCGAACGCCCGTTCTGCAGCCACGGTGGCCAGGCCCGTTGAAAACGGCACCTGTTCTTTTTGTTGGAGAATGACCGGGCGTGCCACTTCCCCCACTCTTCCCGGCAGGATGCAGTTGAGCATGAAGCCGATCATCAGGGGATGAAACGCCTGCCAGAAACCGATCCGCCGAGAGGCGAACAGAATCAGTTGCCAGCGGTAGATTCGCAGCATGAATCCGGCAAGGGCCAACAGCATCGTCGGAATGACCCAGATATAATTGATGGATTTGAGATAGGCCGTCAATTCACTGAAAGGAACCTGTCTGAATGCCAGATACATGGCGATGAGAGAAACTGCCAGCCCGATGAAGATCGACAGGGATGCGGTTTTTTTCATGCCGATGAAACCACTTGCAACAGCACCTCACGGGCGTAAGCGATATCTTTGCGGATTTGGGCGGACAGTTCGGTGATTCCGGAAAATTTGATTTCATCCCGGATGCGCTTGACGAAATTCACCCGGATGTGCTTTCCATAGATGTCGTTATGAAAATCGAGGAGATGCACTTCAACGGTAAAGATGTTGTCGTTGAACGTGGGGCTGTAGCCGATATTGGCCACACCCATGAACAACTTGCCGAGACAATCGACCGTTACGGCATACACACCGGCCTTGGGGCAGAGTTCTTCCTGAAGCACGATATTGGCCGTTGGAAAGCCCAGCAGTTTCCCCCCGCGGTTGCGTCCGCAGACAACAGGGCCGCGCACCTGATAGAAGCGGCCCAGCAGTTTTTTGGCAGAGGCGACTTTCCCCTTGGTGATGAGTTCACGGATCCGTGTGCTGCTGATTCGGCCGGGCCGGATGCCAGGCCGGGACACCGATGCTTCAATCCAGTCGGAAATCATGACGTTGAACCCCATTTCCTGACCGAGCTGTTTCAGCAGATCGACGTTGCCTTCACGATTTCTGCCGAATGTATAATCATTTCCGGCGAAGATGGCCTTGACGCCTACCCGATGAACGAGCAGTTCCACAAAAGACCGGGCGGACATGGCGGCGAATTCGAGGGTGAAAGGAATACAGATCAAGACATCGATTCCCGATGCGGAAATCAATTCGAGTTTGTGCTCGACCAGGGTGATGAGCGATAGCGTTTTGTTGTGATTCACCACCCGCAGCGGGTGGGGATCGAAGGTCATGGCAATGGAGGTGCCGCCCATCTCTTCGGCTTTTTCGATGACTTCATGAAAAAGAGCCTGATGTCCGATATGGACGCCATCGAAATTGCCGATGGTGATGACCCCATTATAAAAAGGAAGGTCTTGATGATCCAGCGTGTTGATAAGTTTCATGAAAAAAAGTTATCCTGAAAAACAATTAAGCTTGACTTGCTTTTAAAAAAAAAATATATAGACCAAATCGAATTTGAAATCAATCAATTTGATATTCGATATGCCGAAGTGGCGGAACTGGTAGACGCGCTAGGTTCAGGGTCTAGTCGGAGCACTCCGGTGGGAGTTCGAGTCTCCCCTTCGGCACCACTTGAAAATAAAGG
>CAZBUL010000103.1:0-10663 GCA_964495045.1 uncultured Desulfobacterales bacterium
AGATTTTCCATCAACTACCACACTGCTGACTTTGTAAGTTGCTTTTGGTTTGATTATGAATAACTGATTGGCGCCGCTGCCGACGGTGACCGATCCCGACGGGGAAATGCTGCCACCGGTTCCGGCAGAAGCCGCAATCGTGTAAGTACTGCTGACAAAGCTTGCAGAGATACTGTGGGACGCAGAAACATTGGGAAAGGTATAGGATGTCACCGTACCGGCCGATGCACCATCTACCGTAACACCTTGAACTTTGTAGCCTGTGCTGGGTGTGATGGTAAAAGACGGGCTGGCACCGTAGGAAACCGTGAGGGTTCCGGATGGGCTGATCGTTCCGTTGGCTCCCACCGAAGCAGTAATGGTATAGGTTTTGGGAGCAAAAACTGCGGAAATGGTGCCATCGGCAGTAACATTGGACAATGTATAGGAAGTGACTGCTCCGACAGATGATCCATTCACCAGAACATCCTTGATGTTGTAACCGGTGTTGGCTGTGACGGTGAATGCTTGCGCCGCTCCTTTGGCAACGGAGATACTCCCTGATGGGCTGATCGTTCCATTGGCATCGGCGGATGCCGTGATGGTGTAGTTGGAAATTATGGGTGAGAAAACGGCAGACAGACTGTGGTTGTTGTCGATATTGGGAAATGTATAGGTTGTTACCGGACCGACAGATACATTATCTACCAACACATCGGAGATGACATAATTGGCCGCCGGTGCAATCGTAAATGTCTGACTCATGCCGCGGCTGACCACCACAGCGCTTGCCGGCGTGATGGCGCCGTTTGCAGGCAGGGCAGGAATGACGGTGAAGCATTCCAGTTCGGTTGAAAAAGCGCTTTCATTGCGGTTGGCATCATACGCGGTAACCGCGAAATACGATTTTTTTCCTTCTTCAATGCTGGTCAGGGAATATTGAGTGACATTGCCGACATCCACCGGCGTACCGTAAGTTCGGGATGCATAACCATAATAGAGTTTATAACCGGTCACAGCCGGGTCGGTATTGGCGTCCCATGCCAAGGTGACCTGTGCAGCCATGCATGAATGATTTCCCGGCCCGACTGTCATAAAGATAGTCAGTACCACAAACAGGATGGTTAAAGGAATAAAACCGATACGGATACATGAAACGGAATCATGTCGATTGATCATAAAACACCTCCTGTCGATGCATCCCGGTAAACAGGCAAATGTTGGACTCTATTTTCCGGTAATCCTGATGCCTTATTCCTTCAGAGAATTTCAGCCGGCACTTATGAAAGTGCTAAAATTCGAATACAATATCAGATGGATAATCCGTTGAAAACATCTATTCACAATTGGCAAAGATGTTTACGGGGATTGAATCGATGCGATAACAACCCCGATTTCATATTATATCGAAGAAATATTTTTGGCAATAGGCAATTTGAAATAATGTTATACAAACATAATGTGCGTTTTACATGGTTATGGCGATTTTGGGTGAAGAATGGGGTGGGAAAATGGTTGGATAATAAAAAAAAGGGGCGATGTCCTTTTCGGAACATCGCCCCCCTCTTCTGCAGAGATGAAACTATAGAAATTAATTATTTGCTGAACAGCTTGGTGATGGCAGCAGCCTGCGGATGCGCATAAATAAGGATCAGCGCGATGACGAGTGCATAAATACACAGAGACTCGATCATGGCCAGACCGATCAGCAGGGTAACGGTGACTTTTCCGGAAGATTCGGGATTGCGTGCAATGCCTTCAACAGCGGCCTTCAAACCAAGACCCTGGGCAATACCGCAACCAAAAGCGGCCACTGCGATTCCGAAACCTGCTGCCGTTACGCATGCGATGAAAAACTGTAATGCTTGTGCTTCCATACTTTTCTTCTCCTTCTGATTAAAGTGAATACATTTGGGCTTCTTCCATTATCCCAAACCGGGTGAATAAAAAAGGCACATTGAAATATTCAACATGTTGACTGCGAATAAAAACCGATTGAATCAGTGCGCATGTTCCATGGCGCCGGTGAAATACATGATCGAAAGCAGAAAGAAAACGAATGCCTGAACCAGTGCCACAAAAATACCCAGCGCCATGATAGGCAGCGGAGCAAAGAACGCACCTGCCAGAAAGAACAGAATGCCCAGTACCAGTTCATGACCCATCATGTTTCCGAAAAGACGGAAGGAGAGGGAGAGAATTCTGGCAAGATGGCCGATGAGCTCGATGGGCAGGATGATGGGAATCATCCACCAGACCGGGCCGCAGAAATGTTTGATGTATTTAACGCCATGATATTTAACGCCGATGACGTGGGTGAAGATGACAACCGTAAGTGCACAGGAAGCCGTCGTGTTCAGGCTGGCCGTCGGCGGAAAGAAGCCCGGCAACAGTCCGATCAAATTGCAGGTGAAGATATAGATGAAAATCGTGGCAGCCAAAGGCAACAACCAGCGGCCTTCTTCTCCGGTGACATCCACCATAAATTCTTCAATACCGGATATAAGGACTTCAAAGAAATTCTGTCCCTTCGAAGGAATCATACTGATGCTCTTCGTTCCGAGCATGGCAAAAACGATAAGGAGCGCCATGACAACCCATGTATAGACGACATGGGGGTAGGCATGAGCAAAATGCCCCAAGCCGACGGCTTCGAATAATTTGACGAAAAACAAATAGGGATGTTCCACCTTACATTGCCTCCTTGAAAAAAAGGTTTTTAAGTTCACGAAGCGTGGCGAGCATGATGCTGGCCACAACCACGGAAAGACCGATAAATAGCCCTAATGGATGAACATAATGCCCAGAAATCAGAATAAATATAATAAATCCGCTGAGGATGAACCGCACATAGTATTTCGCCAGAATCACATTGTGGGAGGTCAGATTGGATGGGGTGAGCGACTTTTTGAGGGTTCGGGACAGTAGATGAAAATTGACGGTGACGATCATCCCTCCGAAAAGAATACCCCAGAGCATTTCGGAAGAGGCCAGAAGAAAGCCCCCTATGCTGACAGCGGCAAACACCGCCCAGTTGGCACGGGTGACAAATGTCAGGATGCGCTTTTGAATTGTGGTCGTTTCTGAATTTTCCGTCATGGATAACGATTTATTAAAATATTATTGTTTGAATGCTGATTGAAACATTAAAAATTTCTGCTTTTGCGGATTGCGATACCGATATTGCGGTAACCGGCCGCAATTCCCATACAAAGACAAATCAGGGTGAACCAGGGAGAAGATTGAAAATATTTATCGAGATAAACACCGGCTGCCAGTCCAATAAAAATCGAGAGTGCAACCGACAACCCCAAGCTGCTGTAATAGGCCAGTTCCCGGATGCTTCGTCTGGTTTCCCGCTTCATGGTAAAGAACATCCTTCCGTTTCGAAAGGGCGTCTTGCGTCCTGTTTAAAGTTTCCTGCAACTAACATAGGATGCTTTTCAAGTCAATGTAAAAAATCAATTTGACGGCTGTCCAGTACCGGACCATCCATACAGGCATGCAGTCGTCGGTCTTCGGGATTTCTGCTGGTGAGGGCACATCCCAGGCAGGCCCCGATACCGCAGGCCATGGTGCTTTCCATGGAAATCTGACAGGGAATGTCCAACGTTTCAGCAATGCCTGCCACACAGGACAGCATCCCCGTGGGGCCGCAGGCCAGAATGATGTCTGGCCGCTGCTGTCGGGCGGCTGTCTCCAATGGATGTGTCAACAGGCACTGATCGCCCAGACTGCCGTCATCTGTCGTGACGATGATGGAAAGATTCAACGCCGAAAAATCGGCCTGACATAAAATGTCGGATTTCGATCGTCCTCCCAGAAAAAGTATGGATTGTGACAGATCGAACTGCTTTTTGTGAAGATGCGTCGCCAAAAACAGCATGGGAGCGACCCCGATGCCCCCGGCAGCTATAAAAATGCGGCGGCTGTCGGAAGGGATTGAAAACCCGTGTCCCAATGGGCCGAGGATATCAACAATATCGCCGGGTTGACAGAACGAGAGTCTGTGACTGATGGTGCCGACGACTTTGACCAGAATTTCGATGCCCTGAAGGATGCCCGTTTCAGACTCGATCAGCCGGTGAATGGAAAAAGGCCTGCGAAGCAGGGGGTCTGTCTGATTCGGCAGGCGAAGCATCACAAACTGGCCAGGGGTGGCATAAGCATAATGGGCAGACGCGGTGATCCCGATCCGATAACAGGATGCCCCCAGGGGGTGATTCCATAGTATGGTTGCCTTGTCGATTTGCATGGTTCGTCTATTTTATATGATTCCAATGACCGCGGCGAAACGGCCGGTTGTTTTTTCTTTTCGGTACGAGAAGAAAAGATCCGTTCGGCACCGGGTGCAAAGATTGCTGGTTAAAATATGGCCGCCGGGAACGCCTGCATCCGTCAGTTGATCGTGGCTCAGTTTCCAGAAATCGAAGTAATCCGATGCATTTTTATATGGCCAGAATTCCTTGGGAATTTCGGTGCGGTAATGGATGAATTCCGCACAGCACGGCCCTAGAGACGGGCCGATACCGGCCACAATATCCTTTGGATCACTGCCGAATCTCTTTATCATGGCTTGAACCGTGAGTCCAACAATATTCTGAATACTGCCCCGCCATCCCGAATGGATATTGGCCACGGCCTTTCGAACCGGATCGTACAACAATACCGCCTGACAGTCTGCGGTCTGAATGGCCAGGGTTTTTCCGGGAGCGGCAGAAATCAGCGCATCCGCAGATGGAGCGGTGTTTGAAATGTGGTCGTTGTCAACTGTACCGCATCCATCCGGATCCATAATGGTCGTACCGTGAACCTGATGGGCAAATATCAGCTCGGTCTGTTCCATACAATCGGCAATGGCCTGACGGTTCCGAAGAACGTGATCGTTAGGGTCGCCGATCCCCTTGCCGACATTCAGGCTGTGAAAGCATCCCTGGCTGAATCCTCCCCGGCGGGTGAATATCGCGTGCCGGACATTCGGAAATTCGGCCAGGTGAGGAAACTGAAAATAAGAAAGGTTGTGATGGTGTTGAAGTATCATGAGATTACGCTCTGGCCAGTGTGAGAACATCCACCCGTGCCGCACCGGCATGTGTCAAGACGCGGGCGCATTCATCGACCGTTGCCCCGGTGGTGAACACGTCATCGACAAGTAAAATATGTTTGCCGAGAGCTTTTTCCGGTATGCCGATCCGAAATGCCCCGGCGATATTCGATTTTCGGTGTGTTTTGTCCAATCCGCTCTGCGGGGCGGTCCGTCGGGATCTCAACAAAAGGGATCGGTCCGTTTTCGGCAGAGGCCGCTTGGAAACAGCCTGCCGTTTTATCAAAGAGACGAATCGATCGGCCAGAAGAAAAGCCTGATTGAATCCGCGCATGCGGAGTCTGCCGGCATATAGAGGAACCGGAACGACAATTTCCGGAATGGCGTTGGTTTGGCTCTGTCGATCATATATGTCGTAAAATATATGCAGCATCAGATGCGCGAAGGGTTCTGCCAGATGAATTCTGTCATGAAATTTGAAATCCAGGATCAATTGCTTCAATGACCCTTCATACATCCCGATAGCCCGGGCCTGATCAAAATGCCGGGGTGTCTGGATGCAGGTGTCACAAACATCAACCCGTTCATCGAAGAAGGGAAACGCCGCACCGCACTGCCGACAGACCGGGGGGTGAACCGGCTGAAAATTTCCGGAACACGATGCGCACAAAAACCGGTTCATCACAAGCCGAAATCCTGTTTCGATGCCGACATCGAATCGGTAAGGCGTTTTTCGGAGTTCCGGCTTGATAAATACCCGGCAGTTGAGGCACCGGCAGGGAAAAACGGCTTCGGCAAAGGCTTCGATGATCCGAAACAGGCGCTATCCCTCCATCTTGCCGATCATGGCGTCCGCAAATCCGGAACATGACACTTCTGTGGCCCCCGCAATCTGGCGGGCCAGATCGTAGGTGACAATACCAGCCTGGATGGTCGCTTGAAGGGATGCCCGAATGCGCGCAGCCGTTTCGTTCCATGCCAGATGTTCGAGCATCATGGCCGCAGAGAGGATCAAGGAACCGGGATTGACCTTATCGAGTCCGGCATATTTCGGCGCCGTGCCGTGGGTCGCTTCGAACACCGCACAGCGGTCGCCGATGTTGGCACCGGGAGCCATGCCGAGCCCGCCGGTCTGGGCGGCCAGAGCATCGGACAGGTAATCGCCGTTCAGGTTGGGGGTGGCGATCACCTGAAATTCATCCGGCCGCAGCAGCACCTGCTGAAACAGCATATCCGCGATCCGGTCTTTGATAACGACTTTTCCTTCGGGGCGAACGCCGTTGTATGTTTCGAAAAGCGCTTTTTCCGTGATCATACAATCGGCAAACCGTTCCTGGGCCACCTCATATCCCCACTGGCAGAAGGCGCCTTCGGTGAATTTCATGATATTGCCCTTGTGCATGAGGGTAACGGACGGCAGCCGGTTTCGTATGGCATAGTCAATGGCGCGGGCCACCAGACGCTTGCTGTTTTTGGCGCTCATGGGCTTGATGCCGATACCGGAATGGTCGGGAACCTCAACCCCCATGGTGTCTTTGAGAAATCGGATCACTTTTTCCGCATTTTCGCTGTCGGCAGGCCATTCGATGCCGGCATACACATCTTCGGTATTTTCCCGGAAAATGACCATATCGACTTTCTCGGGATGTTTCATGGGGCTGGGAACTCCCTGAATGTAGCAAACCGGCCGGATACAGGCATACAGGTCGAGTTTCTGGCGAAGGGTGACGTTGATGCTTCGCACCCCTTTGCCGACCGGTGTTGTCAGCGGCCCTTTGATGGCCACGACATGCCGTTCGATGGCATCGAGGGTCTGTTGCGGAAGCCATTCCCCGGTCTGGTGAAAGGCTTTTTCACCGGCCAGGATTTCCAGCCACTCGATCTGTTTTTTGCCGGAATAGGCTTTCTGGACGGCCGCATCGACGACTTTTCGGGTGGCCCGCCAGATATCCGGGCCGGTTCCGTCACCTTCGATGAAAGGAATGATGGGAAAATCGGGTACGGCCAGGGTGCCGTCATTGAGAACCATAATGCTGCTGGGTGAATTCATTGTTACCTCTTCGTAACGCGTGATGGTGTTAGCGGGTGATTCGGATGGCATACTGTTTCGAACCAATCGATATCGATCATGATTGCTGTGATTTTCGCTGCCGGACGGCTTCGTACATGACCACAGCGCCGGCCACCGACGCATTGAGCGAATTGAAGCCGGCTATTTGGGGAATCGAGATCAGAAAATCGCATTGCTTTTTGACCAGCGGGCGAATGCCTTTTTCTTCTCCGCCGATTACGATGGCCATGGGGCCGGTCCAATCCACCTCGTAGAGTGTCTGACCGGCAGATTTGTCGAGACCTGATATCCAGAGTCCGGAATGTTTCAAATTCTGGATGGCTGCCGATAAATTGGTGACCATGGCCATCTGAAGGTGTTCCATGGCCCCGGCGGATGCTTTGGAAACCGAGGGAAGGGGAGCGGCCGACCGGTCTTTGGGAAAGATGATGCCGGTGGCACCGGCACACAGAGCGGTTCGCACCAGGGCTCCCATATTTTGCGGATCGACGATGCCGTCGAGAAGCACCAGAAAAGCGGGGGAACTGTCCGTAGTGGAATGACCGATCAGATCATCCATATCGACCAGCGGATACGGGCTAACTTTGGCACCAACACCTTGATGGGCTTCGGAACTGCAAAGATGCGTCACCTGGGATGACGAAAGGGTTTTGACCGGCAGTTTGAGGACTTTGGCTGTTTCGATCACTGGGGTGAGCGGGCCGGGCGATCTGTCGGGCGTGATATATAGTTCAAAACAGGTCCGTCTGCGGGCCTTGAGGGCTTCCGTTACCGGATGGATGCCATAGAGAATTTCGGATTTCATGGGCGAACGATCGATGATGAATGACATAGCATTGTCGGACGGTAACCGGTGATGAGCCGTATCAGTTCCTGGATGGCGGTTTCCAGGTTGTCGTTGACGATGATGTGGCGGTAGCGTCGGGCTGCGGCCATTTCCAGGATGGCATTTTTCATGCGGGTTTCAATGATATCGGGCCGGTCTGCGCCTCTGGATTCAAGCCGGATGCGGAGGGTTTCAAGAGACGGCGGCTGAATGAAAATGGTGACACCGGCCGGATAGCGCTGAATGATTTTCTGCATTCCCTGCACATCGATGTCGAGCAGAATGTCTTTTTCCGCTGCCAGACTCCGATTCAGAAAATCGGCGGATGTGCCGTAATAATTCCCGTGAACCTCAGCCCATTCCGCCCATCGATCCGAGGCAATCAATTTTAAAAATTCATCCCGAGAGATGTAGTGATAGTCGATGCCGGGGGTTTCTCCATTTCGGGGCGGCCGGGTGGTATGGGATACCGAGTAGATCATGTCTGGGAAATGCTGGAGAATCGCCTGGCACAAGGTGGTTTTTCCGGCGCCGGACGGCGCGGAGACAATGAACAGACGGCCATGGCTCTGAGAAAAGGAATCTTCTGAAATCGCGTGGGATGAATGCATGAGCGCTCACTCCGTGTCTTTCAACGACGACAGCCGCTGTGAAATGGTTTCGGCCTGAATGGCGGACAGAATGACATGGTTGCTGTCTGTAATCAGCACCGATCGGGTTTTGCGGCCGTGGGTGACATCGATCAGCCGCTTGTCATCCCGGGCTTCGTCTTTGAGGCGCTTGACCGGGGCCGAATTGGGGGAGATGATGGCGACAACCCGGTTGGCGGCTACGACATTTCCAAATCCGATGTTGAGCATCGGGTGATGTATTTTGGGAATGGTGTTGATGATCTGGGATTCCAAGCCGCCTCCTCATTCAATATTTTGAACCTGTTCACGGATTTTTTCAAGTTCGGTTTTGACCTCTACAACGCGGTACGACACGGACGCGCTTTCGGTTTTCGATCCCATGGTGTTGAATTCCCGGTTCATTTCCTGAAGCAGAAAATTCAGTTTTCTGCCGGCCGGCTCCGGTGCTTCCATGATCGCACGAAACTGGTGGATATGACTGCCTGCCCGGACAATTTCTTCGGATATATCGCTGCGGTCGGCCAGGAAAGCCGCTTCCTGGGCCAGTCTTCCGGGATCGATATCGACAATTCCATGGGTGAGTTTCTGAATGCGGCGGACCAGCCGATCCCGATAATATTCCAGAAGCCCTTCGGAATCGGTTTGGATACGGGTCAACTGCGTTTCGATCAGGTCAAGCCGGGTGCGGATATCTTCGGCCAGATAGGCGCCTTCCTGTTTGCGCATGTCGATCAGTCGGCATACCGCATCACTTACGCAGGGTTCGACCACGGACCAGACGGCGCTCATGTCTTTTTCCGTTTCGGAAGGTTTGATGATGCCGGCCGCGACCATCACATCGAGGCTGATGGGGGCATCGAGGGAAAATCGTTCGTTGATATGGGTCAACACCTGATAATAGGCCTGCGCGCGGGGCTCGTCCAGTTCAAAGGCTGCCGGGGCATCGGCGGTTTCCGATATCTGGAGCTGGATGTCGAGCCGTCCCCGGCTGATTTTCTCGGAGATCAGGGCGTTGATTTTTTCTTCGAGGGCCACATATCCCGAAGTGATACGCAAGGATATGTCGAGGGATTTGCTGTTGCAGCCGCGGATTTCACAGGTGACGGAAACGGGGGGAATCGCGTGTTTGGTTCCGGCAAAGGCGGTCATGCTGAGGATCATGTTGGTGTTTCCTTCAAGTCTTCCAGATATTTTTTACGGACCAGAGACAGAAAATTTCGAATCGAATCATGGGCATAATCCGGATATGTCCAGGGAAGGGGATGATAGTCGTCCTTTTGATAAACAAGCGTCAGATCCGCATAAATGCCTTTGCCGATATAGATTCTGTGCACATAGTTCTTGCCGGTGGCCAGCACCAGCCGCTCCATCAACAGATATCCGGGATCGATATTGATCTGCCGGTTTTTATCCACAGTGAAATGCTGTTCGATTTCATTGGTCGAGACTTTGATGTCGGCGAGATCCTCCTGCGGAATCAATTTCTTGAAAACAAAGATTCTCCGGACCAGATCGGCGCCCATTTCCTTTTCATAATATGTCGTAAAATCGAAAGGAAATATCGGGCTTACCAGATCGATGGGGCCGAAGCGATTCAGCAGTTCGGCGGCCGCAGCCGGCATCACTTCCTGGTTTCGGGTGAACACACCGATAATCAGCTTGGCGGGTTTGGGGAGCTGGGGATGACTCATGGAAATCAGGAAAGCGGCCTGGCTTCTTCGATCAACATGATGGGAATGTCATCCCGGATTTCATAGACCAGTCTGCATTGCTCACAGACCAGGCCGTCGCCGGTTGCGTTCGGATGAATCTCTCCCTTGCATTTGGGACAGGCCAGAATTTTCAACAGTTCAGGGTGTATCGCCATATCGGTCTCCCATTGCTAATAAACATTTCGAAAAATAATTTGCGACATTGTCGGTCGGAGATATCCTGTAAAGACGGCCTGCAGGCCGCCCCTACGGTGCTAGTCCATGCCCGTCCGTGTTTGTCCGTGTTAACTATAGACTTTCAGAAAATTCATTTCGCAAGGCAGCAGGGAGGAGATTATACTGTGGTATATCTCCGACCGATAACGCAGCGAAATTATTTTTCTGAAAGTCTATACCACA
>CAZBUL010000104.1:0-1895 GCA_964495045.1 uncultured Desulfobacterales bacterium
CATCGATCACATCACCCGACAAGATCATTTATGAAAAAGCCCTGGCCCGGTTGGCGGCCCAGGCCCGGCCGGCCGGAAGTCTCGGCGTTCTCGAAGATGTGTCCGCCCGGTTGGCGGCCATCGCCGGCACCCTAAATGTCCGCCTCGACAACAAAGTCATCGTGACCTGTGCCGGCGATCACGGCATTGTGGCGGAAGGGGTCAGCCTGTTTCCGGCGGAAGTCACACCTCAGATGGTTTTGAATTTTGTCAACGGCGGAGCGTCGATCAATGTGCTTGGAAAGCATGCCGGAGCACGGGTCATTGCGGCAGATCTCGGTGTCAATTTCGATTTCGATCCCACCCTTCCCATCTTCCACAAAAAAGTGGGGAAAGGAACCGCCAATTTTGCCAAAGTACCGGCCATGACGCGGGCAGAAGCTGTCCGATCCATCGAGGCAGGCATCGAAATCGTTGACGAGCTGTGGGATCAGGGGCCGGTGAACATGCTTGGAACCGGTGATATGGGAATCGGCAATACCACCCCTTCAACAGCGGTCATCGCGGCTTTTTCCGGAATTCCGGTTGAAAAGCTGACCGGCCGCGGCACGGGTATCGGTGATGAATGCCTGAGAAACAAAATTACGGTAATCGAAAACGCCCTGAAACGGCATGCGCCGGATCCCCGTGATCCCATCGATGTGCTGGCCAAAGTCGGCGGATTCGAGATCGGCGGTCTGGCGGGTCTTGTGATCGGTGCCGCCGCCAAAAAAATTCCCGTCGTCTGTGATGGATTCATTTCGACCGCCGGCGCGTTGATCGCCTGTGAACTGGTTCCTGCCGTCAAATCGTATTTGTTTACGAGTCACCGATCCGTCGAAATCGGTCATCGGTATATGCATGATCGAATCGGCATCGAACCCTTATTGGATCTGGGATTTCGCCTGGGTGAAGGCACCGGCGCCGCGATCGCCATGGAACTTCTCGATGCCGCCACCCGGATACTGGCGGATATCAAGACATTCGAGGAAGTCGCCATCAGGAATGCCCAGATTGGATAGTTCGGTAAAGATCGCCTGCATGATAGGAGCTCCTCACAAATGGGCCGCTGGCAACCATGGCAAACCCCATTTCTTTGGAGATATTGCGCCATTTTTCAAACTCTTCCGGGGGCACGAAACGTTCCACAGGCAAGTTCGCAGGTGTTGGCTGGAGGTATTGCCCCAGCGTCAGCATGCTGCAACCGGCCTCCAGCATATCCTGAAGCGTGCGACGAACTTCTTCGGACGTTTCTCCCAGTCCCACCATCAAACCGGATTTGGTGGTCAGAGATGCATCCAACAATTTGACGTTTCGCAATAGTTCCAGTGAACGACGGTAGTCTGCGCCCGGCCGTACGAACGGATATAAGCGGGGTACGGTTTCAATGTTGTGATTCAACACATCGGGACGGGCGCCTACCACTTTTTTCAGTGCCTCGTTATCGCCTTGAAAATCGGGGATCAGTACCTCAACCTGCGTTTCGGGCAGTTTTTTTCGAATTTGCCGGATGGTTTCGGCAAAGCATTCGGCTCCACCGTCCTCAAGATCGTCGCGGGTAACCGATGTGACGACAACATAGTGAAGCCCCAGCGTCAGCGCCGCTTCCGCTACCCGTTCCGGTTCGCCGGGATCGAGCGGACTGACCGATCCATGGTCCACAGCACAAAACCGGCAGTTTCGGGTACAACCGGGCCCCATGATCAGAAAAGTCGCCGTTTTGCTGGAAAAGCATTCCCACTGGTTGGGACATCGAGCTTCCTGGCAGACGGTGTGAAGCCTGTCGTTTTTCAGAAGAGATCGAACTTGTTCATATTCCGGGCCTGAAGGCAATTTTCTTCGGAGCCATTCGGGTTTTCGCTGATGGTGTCCGCTGC
>CAZBUL010000104.1:1995-10661 GCA_964495045.1 uncultured Desulfobacterales bacterium
CAGGTATCAGGTATCAGGGGTCAGGGCTGATATTTTAAATGGGACGATGTCCATTCAAATTGAATTTCAGGTCGGCCAGAGCCATCGGCTTCAGGTCAATTTGAAAAATATCCTCGATATGCTGCTTGACAACCTGTCGTACCGCCGGCAGGGGCAGGCGTTGGAACAATTCCTGCGCCAAGGACGTCATTTCAATGCCTTGAAGCCCGCAGGGGTTGATCCACCGGAACGGTTCCAGGGAAACATTCACATTGAATGCAAACCCGTGAAAGCTGATGCCGCCGCGAACAGCGATGCCGATACTGCCCAGTTTCCGGTTGCCCACCCATACGCCATGATTGACGGGGCTGCGCGTTGCCTGAACCCCCCAATGCGCCGCCGTACGGATCATCACCTCTTCCAGACGATTTACATAATCCGTAATGCTCAATTTGGCGGCATGCAGGTGAATGATGGGGTAACCGACAAGCTGACCCGGTCCATGATAGGTGATATTTCCCCCCCGTTCGACATGAACAATGGGGATTCCGGTTTTCTGAAGAAAACTCTCGGAGACTGTCAGGTTTTCTTTTCCGCCGCGTCTTCCCAAAGTAAAAACGGAAGGATGCTCCAGCAGCAAAACGAGGTCTGTCTCCAGCACCCCGTTTTTTCGGCATTGGACGATCCGGCTCTGAAACTGCCAGGCTTCGTTATAATCCGTTTCCGGCATATCTATAGAAAGCCAGGCTTTCTTCGATGTGATTTCGATCGGCATCATTGCGGCCTTTGCCATAGGAATACACCCATTGGCGGGTTCCCAAGCTCCAGATCGGGAACCCGCGGACACCATTTTCAGCATGTCAGGCAAGGATGGCGCGCCGCCGCGGTTTCATCCAGCCGCCTGACTTTGGGCCGGCGGGGGGCTTCATGCAGGATTTCTGGATGTTCCCTGGCTTCATCGACCACTTTCTTGAAGGATTCGATAAACTCATCCAGGTCTTCCTTGCTTTCTGTCTCCGTCGGCTCGATCATGATGGCCCCATGAACCACCAGCGGGAAATAAATCGTGGGGGGATGATATCCGTAGTCAATCAACCGCTTGGCCATATCCAGCGTCGTAATCTTGTCGGCTGCCTGGTTTTTGTCCGAAAAAACACATTCATGCATGCACGGCCTGTTATATGGCAAGTGCAGGGTGTCTTTCAGCTTCTCTTTGATATAATTGGCGTTCAGCACAGCCAGTTGACTGGCCGTCTTGAGCTGCGGCCCCATGCTCAGAATATAGCTGTAAGCGCGGATCATGATCCCGACATTGCCATAGAACCCATGCATTTTTCCGATGGACTGGGGATAATTTTCGTCAAGCCTGTAAAATCCGTTTTCCTCAACCACCCGGGGAACCGGCAGAAACGGCTCCAGATGTTTCTTGACGCAAACCGGCCCGGATCCTGGTCCGCCGCCGCCATGGGGCGTTGAAAATGTTTTGTGCAGGTTCAGGTGCAGCACATCCACACCGATATCCCCGATACTGACGATGCCCATGATGGCATTCATGTTGGCGCCGTCGGCATACACCAAACCGCCTTTGGCATGAACGATCCCGGCAATCTCCCGGATATTTTCCTCAAACAGGCCAAGGGTATTGGGATTGGTGATCATGATGCCGGCGGTTTCCTCATCCATGACATCGGCAATGGTTTGGGCGGACAGCACGCCCTGCGCGTTGGACTGGACATTGACCGGCCGATAGCCGCACAGGGCAGCACTGGCCGGATTGGTGCCATGGGCCGTATCCGGCACGATGATTTTGGAACGGGGTGCGCCTTTGCTCTGGTGATAGGCATGGAAAATGAGCATGCCGGTCAGTTCCCCATGAGCGCCCGCCGCCGGCTGGACGGTGACGGCATCCATGCAGGTGATTTCCGCCAGAAGATTCTGGAGATCGTACATCATTTTCAGCACACCTTGGGACAATGCCGCCGGAAGCAGCGGATGCGCGCCGGCGAAACCGGGCCGGGATGCCTGCTTTTCGTTGGTTTTGGGATTGTATTTCATGGTGCAGGATCCCAGCGGGTACAATCCCGTATCCACACCGAAATTCCAGGTTGAAAGCCGGGTGTAATGGCGTACCACTTCCACTTCGCTCAAATCCGGGAAATTGGGTCCTTCTCCGGCCACGGATTCATCCAGTGGATAAGACGCCACATCGGGCCGCGGCAGTGAAATCCCGCAGCGCCCCCGCTTTCCCCTTTCCGTAAGCAGGGGTTCATTCAATATCAGGCCGGTGGTGCCTAATGTTTCTTGCATAACATAACCTCTCTTTATAAAAAGCGATATTGGCTGGGTTCATTCACCACGAAACGGGGTCATCTCATCAATGGTCGAATTCATCAGGGATTCAAACAGGGATTCAGACGATCGACAAGCTGATCCAGGTCGTTTTTGGATTTGGTCTCTGTAACACACATCAGATAATGCTGCCCCAGTTCAGGATAATACGCTGCCAGCGGCAAACCGGCCACGATATTTTGTTCGAACAATTGCTGATAGACAGATGCCTGGCCGGGTTTGAATTCCACGACAAATTCATTGAAAGTGGTACCGGAAAACGGCAGTTTGAAACCGGACTGGCGCAGGCGATCCTTGAGATATTCCGTCTTGTCGTAATTCAGCCTGGCCAGATGACGCAGCCCTGTACCGCCGACGGATGCCATGTACATAGCGCTCGTCATGGCGCAAAGACCGCTGTTGGTGCAGATGTTGGAGGTGGCTTTTTCCCGGCGGATGTGCTGCTCGCGGGTGGCCAGAGTCAATACAAATCCCTGACGGCCGTCTCGATCCAGTGTCTTCCCGACCAACCGTCCGGGCATATTGCGGAGGTATTCTTTTTTGCACGCGAACATACCGACACCCGGCCCGCCGAAACTTTGCGGGATACCGAAACTCTGTCCTTCGCCGCAGGCAATGTCGGCCCCCTGGCTGCCCGGATTCTTGACCAGGCCGTACGCCATCGGTTCGGTGAAAGAAACCACCGTCAGAGCTTTGGTACCTTGGGTCATCCGGCTGACCGATGCCACATCTTCGATGCAGCCGAGAAAGTTGGGGGACTGCACGGCGATGGCGGCAACGCCGTCCAGACTATTCAATTTTGAAAAGTCGGTTCGCCCATCGGCGGTATAAGGCAGTTCGATGATCTCAAAATTCCCCGGCCCCACATAGGTGCGGACGACACGCCGATAAAACGGATGAATCAGGCTGGAGATCACCAGCTTCTTACCGCGGTTCACCCGAACCGCCATCAACAGGGCTTCCGCCAGAGCCGATGCGCCGTCGTACATGGAGGCATTGGCCACGTCCATACCCAGCAGGCTGGCCACCAGACTCTGATATTCGAAAATCCCCTGGAGCGTTCCCTGGCTGATCTCGGGCTGATAGGGTGTATAGGCTGTGGAGAATTCCGAGCGGCCGAGCAGATAGGGTATGGATGCCGGAATGTGGTGCTCATAAATGCCGGCGCCGATATAAACTTTATGCTGCGGCGCGACGGCCATGCTGCCGGCCAGGTCGGCAATATGCGCATCCAGTTCCCATTCGGTCATGGGGTCTGGCAGGTCGAGGTTTTTTTTGCGCCGACACGCTTCCGGGATGGTCGAAAACAGATCATCGAGGCTGTCAACACCCACCACCTGAAGCATCTCCGCAATATCTTCCGTGGTATGAGGCAGATATCTCATTTTTCGTTCCCCTTTAGCATGTCCAGATAGGCATCCTTGTTCATCAATTGATCCATTTCGGATACATCATCGGGTTTGAGTTCCAGAATCCATCCGCCAGCATAAGGGTCCTGATTGACAAGCTCCGGCGCATTTTCAAGTTCCGTATTGACAGCCATCACTTCGCCACTGATGGGAATCATCATCTCGGCCACGGCCTTGACGGATTCCAGCGTACCGAACACCTCTCCCATCTTGAATGCCGCACCGATCTCCGGCACCTCGACAAAGACGATTTCTCCAAGCTGATCCTGAGCATAGTCGCTGATACCGACCCGCACCTTGTCTCCTTCCAGCCGCGCCCATTCGTGATCGGTGGAATAACGTAAGTCTTCCGGCAGTTTCAGTTCACTGATTTCTTTCATGGCAAGGTCTCCTTATTGGTTATATCATATCGCGCATGGCATTGCGTGCGGTGCGATGGGGACGAACATCCTCAACCACCGTCACGTTGATTTTTCGTCGTTTGTCTTTGAGCACAAGTGTATCGCCAAAGGACAAGCGGTTGTTCACCTTGACGAAACCGCAGCAAAGCCCTTTGGGTTCAAAGTGATTGGGTTTATCGGAACTGGCTATGCTGAAGATTTTTCCTTCATAATATCCGATGCCCATATCCGTGGCACAGGTCAGGACAATGCCGATTTCGTTTCCTGCCGCATCCAGCACCATCGCCGGGTCTTCGGTCGTAACCTTTCGCAGGTCTTTTCCAACGAATGCGTAGGTGAATGATGAATGTTCAGCATTCAGCAAGGCTTTGGAGCCGACAAATGATTTCGTAAAACCGGTTTGCGCTCCGTTATAAGGCAGCGCAAACGGCCAGGGGTGATCGATGAACGGCCAATGCCCGATATCCTGGTGAGAAAGGGGCAGTACCGCCCCAGCCCTCAGAGAGTCGCGGGCCCCGAGGCCGCAGCCGATTATGCCCAGATTTTCTCCGGCATTCAAAATCATTTCCCAGAGATGGACAAAATGTTCTGGATCGACGAACAATTCAAAACCGAACTCCCCCGTATAACCGGATCGGGACACCATAACGGCCGTTCCATCGATTAAATGAACGGGGTCAACGGCCGTCATCGTGTCTGTGAAATATCCCTTGAACGAGAAATACCCCATTCTGTCAAAGGTCTTTTCGGGTTCGGCAAGGATTTTCTTGAGAATTTTGGCCGCGTTGGGCCCCTGAATATCCAATTTTCCCACCATGTCGGTCATGTTCCTGATGTCAACGGCGCCATTGCCTTGGTAACCGGCCAGGTGTGCGGCAATGGTGCCGCCCATACCGGCGTTGACGACAACCATATAGGTATCCTGTTTTATATGGTAAACGATGGCGTCGTCAATACTTTCGCCCTGCGCGTTCAAAAAGGCGCCATACACGCATTTGCCGGGAGACAGCGGCGTTTTTTTCGGTCCGATACAAGCATTCAGGTCTTTGGTGAAACAGTTCTGGAGCAGATTGAATGCATCCGGGCCGGTGAGTGTTACAACGGCCATGTGGCTGGTATCAAAAAGCCCGGCGTGGGTCAACACAGCCAGATGCTCCGTTCTGACTCCTGTCGGATACCAGAGCGGCATGTCATAACCGCCAAATATCGCCATATTGGCCCCATGGGCGACATGCCAGTCGTGCAATAGCGTCTTTTTAATTTGCTGTTCCATTTTTCGTTGTCCTTTACCGTGAAACGGGAAATTAATATGTCTAAAATATATATGGAACTTTCATGTTGAACCCTTTGTAAACGACAAATGTTTCAACGGATTCAACACCGGAAATGCGGGATACTTCCTGGGTGTAAAACTCCAGGAGGTCATAGTCTTCCTTCAACAGAACCAGAAGAAACAGGTCGAAGCGGCCGGTGACCACGGTAACGGAAACGACCCCTTTGATCTTGCTGAATTCTTCACCCCGCTTGACCAGATCCATACTCCGGAGCTTTACCCCCACCAACACCACTTTGTGGCCGCCGATGGCTTCGGGATCTACCAAGCCGGTGATTTCAAGCACGCCTTCATCCGTCAGCTTCTTGACCCGAGCCCTGACGGTGTTTTCCGTCAGATTCATTTCTTCGGCGATTTTCTTGAAGGATTTTCGCCCGTCTCTGAGATGCCGGATGATTTCCAGATTGGTATCGTCGATCTTCATAATCCCCATCGCATTAAATGTTGATGGCTTCGTAAAAAGTCCGGATGCTGCGTTGCGCCGTATCCTTCGTCATTGCGGCGTACTAATGGTACGCCGCATTCCTCAAGATTTGCGCGCCTTGCCTGCGATATTTTTACGCAGCCATCAATCTTTGTTAAGAAAACGAATTTATTATGTGGAATGTACGGGAATTTTATCGATAAAGTCAATATATATTTATTTTTTCATAAATAGTTTATTATTAATTTTATGATAACATCAATTTTATATAAATTATTTTCTTGATCTATCATATTATTTGTATAAAGATCACCCAATGATGATTTTCATCTTGCACCTGAATATCGAGGAGGTTACAAATGATACAAGAATTTATCATGACTGCTTTTGGCAAAGATCGTCCCGGAATCGTGGCGGATGTCTCACAACTGATTTCATTCATCCGGTGAAAATCGAAAAAGCCGACAGGGAAACGCCCTTCGGCTCCCTTCATACACTGACGGTAGAAGGTGTCGATCACGCAGGCATTGTTTACAACGTAAGCCGCTACCTGGCGAAAAATGGAATCAATATCATCGATTTGCGTTCACGGCTGGATCGCTCTCCGGAAAGTGGTGCACCGTTTTATTCCTTGGTGATGCAGATCGAAATACCGGATGGTTATGCGTTGGATGCTCTTGAAGATGGGTTTTCCATCATAGAAAATGAACTGCATGTGGATATTCAATTGACATGATATCTGATAACTGTCATCAATCTGAAAGTCCGTATATTGAGGGAAAAAGATGAACACATTGCTATCCGATGTTTCCAAAGGTCAATCGCAAATGACGCGATGGCGTCATCTTATACATAAACACCCCGAAACCGCATTTGAGGAAACCAAAACATCTGAATTCGTCGCCGGGCTGCTGAAATCCTGGGGATACGATGTCTGCGCCGGCATCGGGAAAACAGGCGTTGTCGCCTCCCTTTCCGTCGGGAACGGCACGAAAACGATCGGATTACGTGCAGACATGGATGCGCTGCCAGTTACCGAACAGGGTGAAAGTGAATTCAAAAGCTGCATTCATGGCAAGATGCATGCCTGCGGCCATGACGGACACACCGCCATGTTGCTTGGAGCCGCCCATTATCTGGCTGAAAAGAAAAATTTCAACGGAACGGTTCGGCTGATTTTTCAACCGGCAGAGGAAACGATCGGCGGCGCACCGGCCATGATCGAAGACGGACTGTTTGAACGTTTTCCGATGGATGCCATATTCGGCTTGCACAACATGCCCGGTTTGGAACAGGGAAAGCTCTATTTCAGATCCGGCCCGATGATGGCAGCCGTCGATAGCTGGGAAGTGGAACTGATCGGCAAAGGCGGCCACGGAGCAATGCCCGAAAAAAGTGCCGATCCCATCGTTGCCGGCGCGTCTTTGGTGATGGCTTTACAGACGATTGTCTCAAGAAACGTTCCCCCCCTGCAATCCGCCGTGGTTTCCGTCGGCGCCTTTCTTGCGGGTGATGCAGGCAACGTGATTCCGCAAACCGCCATGCTGCGGCTGAGCATCCGCAGCATGACCCACGCCATCCGTGAGTTGGTGCTGACAAGGGTTAAAACGATCATCGCCGCACAATCCCTTGCCTTCGGCCTCGATTTTGTGCTCAGGGAAGGAACACCGGGCGCCATCCTCATCAACGATGCGGCCCAAACCACATTTGCCGCCCAGGTCGCCACCGATTTGTTGGGAGCGGATAACGTTTCCACGGATGGCTCCCTTTACATGGGTAGCGAAGATTTTGCTTTTTACATTCAGCAAATTCCCGGAACATACTGTATGATCGGAAATGGGGATTCTCCCATGGTCCACACGCCGACATATCAATTCAACGATCAGAATTTATCCATTGGCTGTGCATATTGGGCGGCGTTGACGGAGGCATTTCTGAAGTAGTCACTGAAACGAATATTGTCCTGAGCCAGGGTTTGTCGCTGTATTCGATATAAAACCGCTGACCCCGCTTGCCATTTCGGAATGTGGAACCAGAAATCACAACATCCCCGAAGCTTGATTGGTGCGATTGTTGTAAGTCAGTCTTTGACTCTGTAACCACGCGGTGTTTCTATGAGCCGAAGTTGCGGATCAACATGCCCTTTCCGCCGTGCCACACCGTAGTGTGAGTTTTCTTCAACGTCTTCGTTACCCCATTGATTCCATCCGGAACGCCGAAAACGTGCGAACAGCTCCAAGTAAGGACCTGGAGAGCACGACTCGATGATATCGAAAATTTCATCTGGTTTTCGCGAATGTTCCCGCTTCCGGGTGGAAAAAAGATTGACTTGCGTTCTTCCGGGAGGAAGGGTGCGCATGCTTCCCCGGACACCGAACAGCACGAGCTCAGTGACGTTTCTGAAATAGAACCCAACGCCACGGCCGTCGGGACCGCCATCTTTCCTCACTTTATACCAAACCAGGTTTGATTTGTAGGTAAATCCCCACGCTTCCATCACCCTGAGTCCGTCCTGTAACAACGCATTGGGAACCCACAGATAAAGATGTGATTTTGCGGCAGCGAGCCGAGCAACCGGCAGTTCGAGAATTTCTTTGAGCTCCATTGTCGGGTATCTGAGCAATCGTCTGTGTTCAGGCGCCACTTTCCCGGTACGATTTTGAAACTGCCAAGGTGGATCAGCCAGGATCGTCGAATATTGCCCAACCATTTTCGCCAACAGGTCTTCTGATGGATTCGGTTCTGCGATGGTAAATATTTTTGCTGTCATT
>CAZBUL010000105.1:0-10540 GCA_964495045.1 uncultured Desulfobacterales bacterium
ACCATGACCAAGCTGGAGTTTGAAACAGAGCCTAACAATGACATGGAACATGCCGATGCTATATGTTTCGGCAATGTATATATGAGTCAGTTGTTCTCTCCCTATGAAGAAGACTGGTACAACTTTACCATCAAAGAGCCCCAGCGTATCAGCATCAACTTTCTCACAACGGCCATTCCGGAGATCGCAGGAGACTGCAAGGATTCCACAACCGTCGGCACCTACCGGGTGGATATACGAGATCGAGACAACAATATCCTGATGTCCTACCAGAATATCGACTGCTCGTTAGACAATGGAATATGGGAAACCGGGGTCGTTCCTGCTGGAACTTATTACATTGTCGTTTATTGTCCGAGATTGCCGGATAATGGCCATTATCTGTCAACCCGGTATTATATGGCCGTTTTCAACGAGTTATATCGGCCTTGTGACGGCAGCGACAGGTTGGTGAATTCAGCGTCTTTGTCTCAGGATGCCTCCGCTTTTAATTTACATATCCCGATAATCGGTTCCACCAGCTATTTCTGGGTCGATCTGGAATATGATCCCGTTCCGGAGATCGGGCTTGTGTTCCGGTTGAAAAATTATGGAGATATTGAAGACCTTGATTCATACCGATCCTGTAATATGGCGACGTTGTTCAAGGGTGAGAACAACTATATTCTGCACATTCCCAATGTGATGTACAATGGTGTATCCTATCAGACCGATTTGGCTTATGTGCCAACCACTGATGGGAAAATATGGTTCTCCATCTCCGGGATATGGTTGAACTGACGGAATGGGAACGTATGACGCTACAGCCGGATCGGTGCTTGGCGTTCCCGTTTCAATTGATAACTTATTCTCAATCCATGCCAGTTTATGAATACACGGCCCTGGATGTCAATGGTAAGAACCTGTCTGGTGTTGTCGATGCCGACAGCCCCTCCGGCGCCAGACAGAAAATTCGTGCGGCGGGCAATTACCCGATAGCTGTACGGGAATCTGTCGCTCAGACTTCCCGATATGCTTCCTTCTTTTCAAACCTGTTTCACCGGATCAAACCTTCCGATCTGGCGATCATGACAAGACAGCTTGGAACTCTGATGAATGCAGGGTTTCCGCTGGTTTCCGCTTTGGATGCCCTGTTGGCGCAGGCGCACTCTCCGCAACTGAACTATCAGTTGACCCGTATCAAAGATGCCGTTGTCGGCGGCAGCAGTTTTTCCCAGGCGATCTCGGCCCTTCCCAACACCTTTTCACCGCTGTACGTCAATATGATTCAGGCCGGAGAGTCATCCGGCACCATGGAACTGGTGCTGGATCGGCTTGCGGAGATGCTTGAAAATCAGGCGCAGGCCAAACAAAAGATCGTATCCGCCATGACCTATCCGATATTTATGACGATTATCGGTACCGGAATTCTGCTGTTTCTCGTCACCTATATCGTACCGACAATCGCCGGACTGTTTGCGGACATGAAGCAAGTGCTGCCGCTTCCAACACGGATGCTGATCGAGGCCGGCCGATTGTTGAAAGTCTTGTGGTGGCTGATCCCTGTGGCGATTGTTTCGGCCGTCTTCGGCTTTTATCGAATTCGAAATACAGAATCCGGTCGATATGCCACTGACAAACTCATGTTGTCGGTACCGCTTCTTGGCGATTTCCTGCGCCGATTCTCTGTCGCCAGATTGGCCAGAACACTCGGCCTTCTCCTGGAAAACGGGGTTTCACTGCTTACGGCATTGGGCATTGTTCAAAATATTTCAGGAAATGTGCTGATTGCGGAGGCGGTTCAAGCTGCGGCTGAAAAAGTCCGGCAGGGGCAAGGTCTGGCCGTGTCTTTGGGGGCGACCCAACAATTTCCACCGCTTTTCATTCAGATGGTTCAAGTGGGTGAACAAAGCGGTGCACTGGAAAATCTGCTGCAGAAAGTGGCCGATCTCTTCGATAAAGACGTGGAATCGGCTCTCATGCGCATGGCATCCCTGCTCGAACCGACCATGATCCTGGTGATGGGGGTAATGGTGGGGTTCATTGTTCTTTCGATTTGTCTGCCGATATTTGAGATGAATCAGCTCATTCGCTGATCTGTTTCATTCCAAGAATTCCTCTTTTGCCCAACTCCCTCAGAAACAGAGTCACACTCACTTCGGCCTCTTTGTGATAGAGTTGATGCTGGGTGGCAAATGCATCGATAATGCCCATGACCGTCGATTTCCCGTCCACCAGATTCCACGCGTCGGTTCCCAGTGTGTCCAAATGAAGTTTTCTCATTCTCAGAGGATTGGATGCTTTCGCTGTGCTTCGAAAAATTTTTGTAAACCAGGGTCTGCGCGTATCTGGGTAGGTCAGCAAGATTTCTCCGGTATTCAGCCGAGATTCTGCAACGAGCGGGTTGCGGACCGGGATGCAGGAAAGAGCATCGGATCGGCTAATCGGCGGAGATGTCATAGCTTGAAAATATTCGGTCAAGCAGGCTCGAATCCATCGATTGCCTGCTTTCGGCGGTGATGGCAAGAATTCGGTTGGTCATCGGATCATGTCGAATGAGAACCCTTCTATGGACTGGTTTGCCAGAGATCATGGCCAGTAAGCGATTCCAGGGCTTGGACGGTGGCACGCATTCCCATTCGATCCGGTCGTTTGTCTCCGTAATGAGGAAGGCTCTGTCCGGAGCGATATCCAATAAATCGAAAAATTGAATCAGCTTTCTGCTGGAAAGCAACACGGAAGCTGGACTCCACCTATAGAAAGCGATTTGCAGGCCGTGGGAAAAAAAAACAAGTTTGATCAATCCCGGATAAAACTGGTATGTCTTGATGCTGAATGTTTGTGGAAGGGTGAGGCGGATGTCGTAAACAGCCCACAACCGATCGCTGTTCTCCGCATGATCCTTGAAAGAAGACAGCACATGCGTTGTCGTATCGAGAAATGGGGAGCGTTCTTCGTTGTTCTCAAAAAACTGAATCAGCGTGACGCTGTTGCAGGCAGGACAAAAAAGGATCACCCCATAGCCCGCGGCTTCTGATTGTTTCCAGAAAAACCCGCTGACTTCATAAGCTGTCAGCGCGTTCATCCACTCAGTGTATGGATTCCAAGCATCTGCAGCGGTCAGATGATTTTTAAAAATGCGGGTCTGAATTTTGTGGATGTCTTCTCGGCGAGGAAGGCGTTTTTGTCCGATATTCCAGGTCAGTTCCATCTGTGGATTCCGGTGTGTGCCGAGTAACAGATAATGCTTGCCGATGGAAGCAATCTCCCAGGCGGACGGTTTGAGAAATGACTTATCGTTCCAGGCGATTGCATTCCAGCGGCTCCTGCGGGATGTCATGTGAATGAAAATATGAAAAAATTATCGATTCTCACGTCAACGGGGAACCAGCATATCCCAGTCTAATTGAGCAGGCGAAGAACCCGATGAGGGGGAGCCGCTGCTTCCGGGATGGGCTTTATCGTAGCATTGGCGTTCTTTATCAATGGCATTGGTCATTGTCAATTTGATGGAATTGCCGATTTTTTCATCCGTATCGAGTTTATTATGCTGTAAAATCAAACTGATACGATTGTTTGACTTATCCGTGAAAGACCATTTCCAGGCAATGACGATATGGAAAGGATCTCCCCGCCACTCCGTCGGCTTCCCGAATTTTTTCTCGAAACGGGAGAGAAGCTTGTCATAGAAATCTCTGCTGGAATCGGCATATTTCAGTTTGATGCGCACCACTTTTCCGGGATCTGCACAGGTGCCATAAGCAATCAGACCACTGGCAAGTTGATCGGTCGGTTTGATTTCAACTTCGGAAATGGAATCGGCATAACGGATGGGCAGGGACGTGCTCATATCCACATGATCTTTATACGCAGAAATATACGTTCCCAATTTGAATCCGCCCACCTGGCTGGGTGCTTCCGCCATGCAGTTTCCACAAAAAAAACCACTGCTGACAATAACAAAAAATAACAGTTTTTTTATCATGATAAGCCTCATATCTCGCTAATAAGCCAGTCTGCCCAAGGATTTCAGAATCAGAGCGAATCCCATGGCGAACATGCCGGTCAATCCCATCCCACAAGAAAAACCCGCCAGCAGTACCGGAGCGTATTGCCGCCACATCTTTCCATAACGCTTCAGAAAATAATACCGTCCCAGCAGCGCACCGGCGAGCTCGAGAATCAACCCGTGAGGGGCGCTTTGACCAAGTCCGCGAACCACACCATACACCAGCAGCGTCGGCAGCCCGAACACCGACAAAATAAAATAAATGATGACACCCAGCCCCAAGCCGGAGAGAACATAAAAACCATTCAATGCCTGGTAAAACAGTGAGTTGCCTTCCAGCGTGGATGTCTGCATCAACAGGGTATTCAATGCCTGCAAGTGCCACAGCTTCTGGGCATACGGATAACTGCTGGAAGGAATCGGCGCCAGTTGCCATATAAACTGAGAGAACAGCAGGCTGGCAATCATGACCACAGGAAAAACGACGATTTCCGACTTGATGATGCCACGGATGCTGGTTCCGGTCAATTCAATTTCACGAAAATCAACGGTTGCCTTCCCGTAATTATGAATCGGAATCGGCGCGTACCAGATTTCAATTCCCTGATAACCAAAAAATTTGGCGCCTGCAATGAAGCTGGCTTCCCGCACCATCGGCAGATTGACAAATTGGCCGGCAATTCCCTCCATACGCGCCGTGATGTATGAGATGAACGGGGTGTAGATGAATCCGTAGCCCAGAAAGAAAACCCAGGGAAAATTGGGAACCAGCCACTTGCAAAGCCCGACATAAGAAAGGGTGGAGAAAACGTAAATCCCGATGGCGATCCAGAAGTTGAAATCCCCGCGGCCGGGCGGCGGATTGAACAAATCCTTGAAGCTTCCCCGGCTGCCGGCAGCCGACTTGCGGAATGAGCCGATAACATGCCAGATGCCAATCACGCCGATCGCCAGACCCAGGCCGATCCCGAAACTCATGTAAAAGTCGAAATTGTTGGCAAAAATGGTATCTACGGTTTCCATGCCCTGATGCCAGCGCTGAAGAATCCCATGTCGATAAAGAATCGGATTGGCGACAATGGTGATGATCAGTCCGATCAAGCCGCCGATAACCGCCCAGAAAGGCAGAACCATCCCAATAAAAAGCAGACCCAGATCCAGTTGGATACCTGTGGCGACAGCCGGCAGAATTTCTTCGGTGCGCCGGGTCAGTTCGATCCAGGGAATGGGAATCAACTGGATGGGTTCATTGAAGATCAGGCCAGAAACTGTCGGCAGGAGCACATACACCCCACCGAAAAACAGACCGATCACGCCGCCGATGGAAAAGACACGCCATTTCCACCCTTTCTGCCGTTCTTCCGTCGATTCCGCCAAGGCCATCGTTCCCAGAGCACCCACCGGTGCCATGGGAAACGGCAGTTTTTCCACATCCGATGTAATGCGGTACAGCGCATATCCCAAGCCGAAATGATCGATCCGCTGAATGACCTGGGAGCCGATCAGCAACAGAATGGGAATCATCCAGTCCCGGTGGAAAAACGTCCGTTCAACCAGAGACATGGAATGGCCTGCCGGTGCCACCCATTCGGGGATATATTCCGTCAGCCCGAGCATTTTGGCGGCATCGGACTGAACCAGATATTGACTCCAGAGCAGCCCCTGAAAAGGGGATGCCAGTGCGGCACCGGCCATGTAATAGAGAATGAATATTTCCTGCTGTTTCAGATCCGAATAGGAACGGCGGGCGATTTCCGCAAACAGAATGATCGTTACCCATCGCGCGGCCGGGCCGATACCGGTTCCGATGACCAATTGAAGATACATGCTGCCGGGCATCATGAGAAATCCGATGAAGATGGCTCCGACAATGGTTTTCCAGTCGAATCCTTCTTCAAAATGTTCCGGAGTGGTCAGCAGATCGCGATATTCTTTGAGCTCTTTATCTTCGTACATGAAGTGATCTTATCCAGGCAGAATGACGGATGATGTTTAATTCCGATACCATACTTTTCTTTGTGTTCATTGCGTCTTTGCGGTGAAAATAAACTCTGGATATAGCAATGAAGGTTGGCTGCTCAATCGGGCAGCACCAGATAACTGGTATTGCCCCAGAGGCCGATCATGGCCCAGAAACCTCCCATCAAAAAATCGCCGATAATCAGGCCGATAAAAAAATATCGGAGTTTTTTGAACAGCGAAACACCGCCATACCGCATGCAGAGGGCGTTGCATATCCATCCCAGGAAAAAACTGAACCACAGAATCCGCATGGCAGAGCTGTAAGCCGTCAAATATCCGATGGGATGGATAGGCCACCAATAGATTCGGTGGTAACAGATCACAAGAGCAGTCATGACCGCAGCCCCTGTCAAAGAAAAAACGAGGACCCAGTTGGAGCGGGATGGCGGTGTGTTCATATAGGACTGGATGTTGTCGTAAACACCCAGTGTGGTTCGGGTGGCCCAATCCAGTTCGAGTTCTCGAATACCATATCGGTAACATAGAAAAAGCATTGACAGAAAGGAGATGCAAACACCGATGATCAGAACAAATCCGATGCCTGCGATGATCAGGCGCTGACGGCTCAGCCGTTGGGTGATTTTTCCGGCATGAAGCAAAGAAGGCATCAGGGATTCACGGAGATCCACAAACAGCACTTTCTGAATCACCGCAGCCATCAGTATGCCGATTCCGCTGAAAAGCCGGGGACCGAAAAATGCCGTCAAGCCGTCGATCGGAGCGGCAGTCAGCGTAAAATAAGCGATGCCGCCCTGACAGATCACGCGGGTCGCAACGATCATGACCATAAAACACGCCAGAAGAAACAAAATGGCAACGCCGAGATGCATGCCGAAATAGTGACACCAGGCAATCAGGCTGAAAAAACAGACGACAAGTCCCCAAAAAGATGTTCTTAAAGAAATCCATTCGTCGGCTGTCCGGGTATATGCAGATAAACTGAATGCCTGGCGGAAGACTTCTTTCAGATGCTGTCTTCCCAGCCAGACCAGAAAAATGAAAAAAATGCCGTAGGCGCCAAGCATCTGGGTTTCTTCCGGTCTGGCGAGTGTGGGGCCGAAAGTAATTCCCAACGCGGCATCGGGAATGTTGTATCCGAGCATGCCGAGGGCGCCGATCAACAAGCCGCCGATCAGGTAAAAAAACCAGAACGAAAAGGAGATCTGTTTGGATGTTAGAAATGCCAGCCCGATAAACGCCGGGTAAATATAAATCTTCAATTTGACAAACCCGGAAAAAATCCCCTGAGACGGGATATACGGACCGGCCAGAATCAGTGTCGGAATTTGCGGGATCGAAGGAAAGTAGAAATTCAGACCATTCAGCAAGTGAAGCAGAACCGGAATCAGAATGCCGGTGAAGACATACCGATTGGAAAAAAAACGGGTGAGCTGGTGCTGATCCAGTGCCTCCTCGATCATCTGAGGCACTTGCAGCAGGGGCATATTCATCCGTTCATGCTGAAGCCACTGCCTGCTGACAATATTCACGATGAAGATCATCGTTGCATAACACAGAAAGACGAAAGCACTCCAGACCGTCAGCGGACCGATCCAGGCCAGCCAGGGAATTTGAAAAAGGACATCCTTCCATGACATTTGCCTGCCTCCCGGCAGCCCGTCATACAGCATCTGTACAGCATCGGCGTTTTGTGGATACCAGGCATGGGGAAGGAAAGGCTGAATGGTTTCTTCCCATCGGTTTTCGACGGTTGCAAAATGAAACGGAGCCGTCAGATTGATGAAAAACGTTCGGATCAGACCCGTATAGGCAATACCGGACACGAGCACCATCAATATCCATGCAAAAAGGATTTCTCTTCCCGTCAGGGGCATGCGGTCGCGGAAGAAAAAATTCAGCAGTGCGGCCAGGAGGGTCATCCATACCAGGATCACAAACGGTGCCAGCGGAAAATGGCCGCCACCGAGCGGGGTCGCCTGTAAGAAGGCATTGTTGTAAGGGGTTATGGCGCAAATACATACGGCCAGAAATACCCCCACAGCAAATGCGCGAAAACGAATGTTGTCTGCCGGTGGAAGAGACTCGTTCACTATTGAAATGATCCGCTTGAAGGAAAAAAATGAATGAGACCGGAAACCGGGTGAGTGGATTGGCCATTGCAGACAAAACCGGTCTGAATGTGTTCCGAACGATGGATTCCCGTTTTTCCGTCGGTTAATTATGGTTATATATTTCCTGACAGTTCAGGGTCAAGCATAAATCGGAAAATGGACAGGCGGATACGAAAAAACATTGGCGATACCACCTATTATAAAATTCTTCTTCCCATACTGGATGCCACGATTTCGGTGGCCAGTCGGGCACTGAGATTCCGATTGTCCTGGATGGGATTGATTTCGGCAATATCCAGTGATCCCATACAACCGCAATTCGCAATGGTTTCCATGATCAGATGGATTTCCCGGTAAGAAAGGCCGCCGGCTACCGGGGTGCCCACGCCTGCGGCAACAGTCGGATCCACACTGTCCAGATCGAAACTGACATGGATATGGTCTGCATGGGAAAGCGTCTGTAAAATGCTTTGAATCGCTGTGTGGGCACCTTCCCGGTCGATATCGCTCATGGTGTGAACAGACAGGCGAAGGGAGTGGACAATTTCTTTTTCGAGAGGATCGATTTTCCGAATGCCGATCAAAGCGCAACAGGATGGCAGGACTTTGGGCGCGAAATCCAGAATCTGAGTCAAGGCCATGTCTCCCACCCCCAGGGATATGGCCAGGGCCATGCCGTGAATATTTCCGGAGGGGGTGGTTGCTTCGGTGTTCATGTCGGTATGGGCATCAATCCATATCACGCCCAGTGTTCGGTCATGCTGTCGGCAATAGGCCGAGACACCGGCGATCGATCCGATGGCCATCGAATGATCGCCTCCGATACACAAGGGAAAATGTCCGTTCTCGAGTGAGCGGTGAATTTCTTGAGCGAGCAGACCGGAGGCTCTGACAATTTCATCCAGATATTTCAGCCGGGGATTGACAAGTGTTTGCCGTTCTTTGGAAAGAACGGGGATATCGCCAATATCCAGGACAAGGTATCCCAGCGATTCAAGTTCCTCAACGATGCCGGCAATCCGAACGGCGGTCGGCCCCATGCCGACTCCCCGGCGATCGGCCCCAAGATCCATGGGAAATCCGATCAGATCGATCGTTTTTTTCAGAGATGTCATTGGATATCGCTTCGAAAAAAATTAAGGGTCACGTGTTCTCGGTAGATCGAGCATTAAAATGTATAGCCGATGGAAATATGAAAACGACCCGGGTTTTCCCCCGGTTCCCGATCCAGTTTGAAACCATAGACCAACCCGATCGGTCCGATAGGTGTCAGGTATCGGAATCCTATACCGGCTGAAGACCGAAAACCATTGGGGATGTTGTCTGTCTGATAGCGGCTGAGGCTTCCCGTGTCCGTAAACAAACAGAGTTCGATCTGACTGCCAAGATCGATGCGGGCCTCGACCGTTCCGGACAGAGATGACAGGGCGCCGATGGGTTGATTGTTCGTATCGTATCGGAGCATGTTCTCATCGAATCCCCGGACATTGGCTGAACCGCCAAGATAATAAAGCTGATCATTGGCAATGATTCTTGCGGAATTCATCGGTTCGATATACCCCCATCGAGCGGAAAAGGCAAATGTCAGCCGATTCAACGGAGACAGGTAGTAGCGTGTATCCAGCCGGTATCTCAAGAAATGATCCAGATCCCCCCCCAGCCCCCGTGAAATATCCGCATAGCCGGCGGCAAAAATTCCTTTTCGGGGACGGACAAATGAATCGCGGGAGTCGAACTGAAGCTTGGGAGAGAGCATCATGAGGCTTCGCGGGGCCGTGCCGTTTTCTGTCAGGTATTGGGTTTGAAAGGATTCAGAAAACAAGTCGTTGTTTTCGTACAGTTGCCGCTGTTCCGCATTGAAGGCGATGCCCGCGTTGAACTGGGCTCCCCATTTTCGGGACAGCGCCAGAGAAGATCCCAGAATGCGCACCCCAAAACTCTGGTTGAATTCAGACCGATCCTCTGCATACACCAAGGCATCGGCGGTGATTCGGGATTCCAGCAAGCGGGGTTCGGTCAGTCCAGCTTCACCTTTATATCCGATCTGACTGACTTCCCCTTCAGCCCAGGCTTTGATGTTCGCTTCCCGAAAATTGCGATTTTCCAGACGGGAATGAATGAAGGCGCCTTTTTCGGTTTCATAGCCGATGCCGGTATCCAGGACATTGGCTTTGGCTTCTTCAATTTCGATGGTCAGATCGATCCGACCCGCTTTTTCCTTGAGTCCACAGGACTGGAACTGAACCGAACGAACGATTTCCATATTCCGGATGTTCTTTTGGCTTTGCAGAAGTTTTTTCAGGGAAAAAGGTTCGCCGGGCTGGATGGCCATCTCATTTTTCAGAATCCGTTCCTGTGTGGTAAAATTACCGGAAACGGTCACATCCCCCATCACTACATAGACGCCTTCATCGATTCGATATTCAAGCTTTACCTCAAATGGAGAATCTGTGAGAAG
>CAZBUL010000106.1:0-5040 GCA_964495045.1 uncultured Desulfobacterales bacterium
ACCTGTCTGCCGAAATGCGTATTCAGGGAAAGGGCGCCGGCCAGATAGATAGCAAGGATTCCGGCGATCAACAGGGCATAAGCACCTGTTTTGGCAATCATGGCTCTGCCGGCCACTACGCCGAAATCCAGCGAAATGAGACAAAACAGGGCCACACACAGCAACGACCCCAAAATAAACAGGATCTTCGGGCTTTTCAGAAAGCAGGGCAGCACGATACATATCCACATCGTGATGGCCAGCCACAACCAGCCCTCGATGGATGCATCGAAAGGCATGCCGGCCCGGTGGAGAAAATATTTGGCACTGACACTGAGCGCACCGGTCAGCATGAATATGGAGGAAAACACCAGAAATACATTGGCCCCCGGCATATTCTTGTCTCTGAACTCGATGATGGCAACGACCAGTTGAACGAAAAACCCGCCGATCAGCCAGGCTGCCAGGATCGGCGCCGCATCATGGGTGACTTTTCCCGACAGCATCGCGAAAAAACCAAAACAGGCCATTGCCAGCGCTCCCAGACCAGCAGGAAGCGGATTAGCGAAAACGTGCTCTTGCTCCGACATCATGTTCTCCTTTTCATCAATGAATCATTGGGGTTAAATTGATAAATTCCATCAAAACTGCTCACGCAGTTTATATTTCAGCAGTTTTCCGCTGGCGCTCATGGGCAGGGTATCCACAAAAACGACTTTCTTGGGCACTTTGTATCCCGCGATTTCCTGCTTGCAGAAAGACCGGATATCCTCTTCCGTGGCCTGCACATCGTTCTTTTTGAGGATCAGGGCCGTCACCGCTTCCCCCCATTTTTCGTCTTTGGTGCCAATGACAGCTGCCTGAGCCACCGCCGGATGTTTGTAAAGCACATTTTCCACTTCCGCAGGATACACATTCTCTCCGCCGGTAATGATCATATCTTTTTTCCGGTCCACGACATAGATATAACCCTGGTCGTCCACCCGGCACAAATCCATGGGATAATACCACCCATTTCTGAACACTTCCCGGGTAGCGTCTTCCTTGTTCCAGTATCCCAGCGTGTTTCCCAATCCCCGTACACGGATTTCTCCGATGGCACCGGGCAGCACCGGTTTGTCGTTCTCATCCACGACTTCACTCTGCATGTCGGTAAAAGACCGTCCGCAGGAAGACAGAATTTCCGTCTTGCCTTCCGCCAGAGCACGGGTGACATCTTCGATTCTGAGAATCGTCGCCTGTCCGACCGTTTCACTGGTGCCGAACAGATGGAGAAATACATTACCAAATTTTTCGATGGCTTGTTGAAAAACGATAGGGGTGACCGGCGCACCGGCAAAGAAGAGTTTTTTGAGACTGGTCAGATTGTATTTTCCGATATTGGAATTCTGCACGAGAAACAGGAGCATGGGCGTGGCAATCATGCCGGTGGTGACTTTGTGTTTCTCGACGAGCTGCATGAACCCTTCGGTATCCCAGATGGTCATGATGACCGATGTGGTGCCGCTGAACATGTCGTTCATGAGCACGACTTCACCGGTGGCGTGAAAGAGCGGCGAGGCGATAATGCCCACATCGTTCTGGTCCATCCGCGTTTCGAGGGTGAGGCTTCGGCCGATGTGATACAAATTGAGATGGGTTCCCATGCATCCCTTGGGCGCTCCGGTCGTGCCGCTGGTGTACATCAGGACGGCCAGATCGTCTTCATAAACAGGCGTTTTAGGCTCATGAACAGGCGTTTGGGCGATCAGTGTTTCGTAATGGAGCCATCCCTTCGGTGTTTTGGACGGATCACCGATGAAAATGTATTGCTTGACGAAATCGAGGTCCGCCTTGATTTTTTCGACCGTATCCAGATATTCTTCATTCACCATGAGCACCGTCGCTCCGGAGTCTTTGAGCACCGTCAGAATTTCCGGAGGGGCCAGCCGGAAATTGAGCATGACCAGCACCAGGCCCGCATTGGGAATGCTGAAATAGGATTCGGCGTTTTCGATGCTGTTTTTGCTCAGAATGGCGACACGATCCCGTTTCTCCAGACCCAGGCCCAGCAGCGCATTTCCCATACTGCGCGTCCGGTCTGCAAATTCGCGGAAAGAATACTGCCGCTGGCCTTCGATGAGCGCGATCTTTTCCGGATTGTATTCCAGATTTCGCGCGACCACTGTTCTCAAGGTACAAAAATCCTTCATCGTCTCCTGCTCCTCATGATTGATAAATTATTGGATAACCCATTCTTGCCGTACCAACACCAACCCGGCGGTGAAATACATCTCTGAAGAAGAAAAACAGCATTCCAAACAGACATCAATGGATGTTCAGGAATAATCTGATAAATCTTGTTCAGTATTTACAAGATAAACGAAAGTTATGAAATCGGTATTTCGATGAAATCGGTGTAAGGGATAGGTGTAATCCGCCATAGGTTTTTTCCCTACAAGCGAAATGGCTTCTCAGCCTTTGGAAGGAATGATCCCCTGGCCGACCCAGAGGACGGCATACCGCACCATATCCATGCCGTGGGAAAATCCGAGCTTGGCCTTGATGCGTTCCCGGTAGGTGCCGACGGTCTTGACGCTGAGGTGAAGCCGTTCGGCGATTTCGCCGGTATGAAGCCCCTGACCGATCATCTGGAATATTTCGAGCTCCCGGTTGGTGAGATGATCCAGGGGATTTTCGTGACGGGCATCCGGATGGCTGATGACGGTCTCGAGCAGCCGGCTCGATACTTTTTCACTGACATAGAGATATCCTTTGAGTATCCGGCGGATGGCCTTGACAACGGAGCCTGTGGCTTCCTGTTTCATGATGTAGCCTCTGGCCCCGGCTTTCAGACAGCGCTGGGCATGAAGGGATTCATCGTGCATCGACAACACCAGCACCGGAATTTTGCTGCCGCTTCGGGTGCGGATATCCTGGATGAGATCGAATCCGCTGCTCTCTTTCAAAGACAAATCCAGAACAACCAGATCGGGATGCGCCTGCGATAGAAGCTTTCTGGCCTCCTGAACGCTCTCGGCCTCCCCGCAAACGGACATATCCGCCTCTTGATTGATCAGCTCCCGCAGCCCCATTCTGAAAATAGGGTGATCTTCCACGATCAGTATGTGGTTTTTTTCATTTACGGACATGACTCATTTCCCTGTTGATGCTGTATGCAGCAACCGTTCAGGTGTCTTTTCGGAAGAGGGAAAATCTTATGGACACGATATTTCCCCCCTCCCGACCTCCCCCCGCTGGGGGAAGGAGGTCAACGATTGACGTATGCCCGGCATTTCGAGCGTGATGACCGTGCCGCATCCCGGACGGCCGTATATCGATAATATCGCATTGATCCGACGGGCCCGGTATTTCATGATATTCAACCCCATGCCGTCGCTTCGGGCCTTTTCGGTCATACCGCAGCCGTCGTCTTCGATTTTCATGACAAGATCCGCATCCCGGAAAAAGAGATCGATCCGGATGGTCTTGGCACCGGCATGCCGGACGGCATTGTGCAGCGCTTCATGGGCGATATAATAAACGTGAACGGCCATGGACTGATCGGCGATATAAACGGGCGCATCGCAGTGCATCCGGCAGGAAATGCCGAAGACATCCTCGACATATCCGGCCAGTTCTCCCAGCGAGACATCCAGCCCCTGATCACCCAGATCCACCGTACACAGCCCTCTGGCCAATCGGCGCAGTTTTTGAATGGCATCGTCCACCAGTTCCCGGATTTTGGCGGCATCCGAGGCTTCATCGGCTTTTTTGGTGCGCAGTTTCTGCTCCAGCACACAGGCCAGAAAATCGACTCCGATCAGATGCGGCCCCAGATCATCATGAAGATTGCGGCCAATTTTCTGCTGCTCCCGCTGGCTGATATCCAGAATCTCCTGCTCAAGACTCTGGGAAAGAGCCAGTTTATCCATGAATTCATTGAAATATCCGGCCAGATGCCCGATTTCGTCATGGGTGTCCTGTTCCATCCGAACGGTCATATCACCGGCGGCTCCTGCCCGAAAACGATCCATGAGGGTTTTGAGCGGACGGGTGATCGACGTGCTGATCACCAGGGTGATGGGGAAAAACAGCAGCAAGGTGACCGGAACGATGACTATCATAATGTGTATCAGATTGTCCAATGGTGCATACAGATCGTCGAGATAACAGGAGGAGGCGACGATCCAGTCAAATTCCGGGATATGGTTGAAGATGAGGAGCTTCTCCCGACGTTCCTGTTCATCGGGGTTTTTCCAGGTATAGATGAGTTTTCCGCTTTTCTTTTCCGTGATCGCCGAGACGATCTTGGCGTCTTCATCGGTCATGCCATAGAGATCGCCGGCCTGAAGCTTGGGATGAATGATGACACGGCCGCCGCCGTCCAGCACAAAGGAATACCCGTTTTCCCGGAACTTGAGAGACAGAATGTTCTCCCGAAAATCCGACACATTGACCAGATATTTGAACTCATCCTGATACACCGATACGGAGACAATCCAGTCCCACGGTTTGAAATAAATCATATAGATGGCCTTGTGGCGTTCCGCGGCTTCACCCGGATTCTTCCAGTCATATTCGAGATAGCCCTCTCTGCGTCGGACCAGTTCCTTGGTGAAATCCCGGTCCAGAAAACTCCGGCCATAGACATCCGGATAGGGATGCACGACAGCCACCCCCTGGCTGCTGGCACAAAACACATATCCGCTTTTTCCGATTTTCTGCCCGGTGATGAAGCGACCTGCCTCCCGGCGGGCATCCGCTTCGGAAAGAACGCCCCGCTGCTGTTTATCGTACAATTCCTCGATCACGATGAGATTGGTTTCGGCAACCGCCCGCAAATAGCTACGGATGGCATTCCTGGCAGCCGTATGCACCATGTTCAGAATGGAAATCGTGGTGTTGTTCAACTCGCTCTCGATGCTGCTTTCAACGGTGTCCCGCATCGAAAAATAGAAAACGAGGCTGCCGAACAGACCGGCAACGATAAAAACGAAGGAGTAGCCCACCATCAATTTGACATTGATGGGCAGGTTTCGGAAGAAATTGGATATGTTTTTCATGGTGCGTGCAATCCGG
>CAZBUL010000106.1:5140-10539 GCA_964495045.1 uncultured Desulfobacterales bacterium
CGGCCCCGGTCATTGTTTCAGACTTATGCGTTCCGGCAGCATACCCGATGGATCCATGAGGGATTGATCGGACCGGTGCATCCAATTGATATTATGGAGTTCATGCGAAAAGAACTGATCGGCATATTGCTTTTTTTTCTGGTGATATTCACCCTGTCCAGCCTGTTTTCTTTCGACCCGAAAGATGCATTTTTCCAACACCCTGGCAAAAATGGCAGTATCCATAATTTTTTCGGATATATCGGTGCCACGGCGGCTGGTAATTTAATCGGGCTGTTCGGTCTGGGAGCCTACTGGATTCCCATTTTATTGCTGATTTCGAGCATCCACTTTTTCAATGCCCGACCCGGCGCCACCATTGCTGTCACCATTGCCGGGGGCTTGATTCTGGCCGTCACCACCGGCGGTCTGGTGTCGTTTCGCGATCACTATATTCAGATATGGGGCGGCGCATTTCCATCCGGCGGATATATCGGGCTGCTGTTCCACCGCTTTCTGATCGCCTACACCAATATTTCCGGATCGCTCGTCATCCTGTTTCTGCTGTGGCTCATCGGCCTGATCCTGACAACCGGTTTTTCGCTGGTCGGATTCGCCGGACATTTCCGGTCGGCCGTTCGGGTCGCATTTGCCCGCAAGCCCGCCGCAGCCAAACCGACCGGGCCGCCCAAAGATTCACCCAAAACGGAACCCGTCAAGAAACGATCCAAATCATCCAAGGTTCAGCCGGTCGATCCGCCTTCACCGCCGATTTCTGCGCCGCAGCCGATCGATCCCCCTTCTCTGGCCATTTCATCGCCAAAGCCGGTCGTCACGCCTGAGCCGGCCGTCCAGCGGCAGCCGATGAACGAAAAAGCCTCACAAACACCTTCCAAAGCGGATGAATCTTTCGGAAAGCCATGTGGATTCACCCTTCCGCCCATGGATTTTCTGGATGATCCCGAACCGCGGGCATCGCTGTACGACACGGAGTATCTGCAATCCCAGGCCCGGCTGCTCGAAAAAACCCTTGAAGATTTCAATGTCAAGGGCATGGTGACCGCCATTTCCCCCGGCCCCGTCATTACGACTTTCGAATACGAACCGGCACCGGGGGTCAAAATCAACAAGATCGTCAATCTGGCGGACGATTTGTCTCTGGCCCTGAAAGCCCTGAGCATCCGCATTGTCGCGCCGATTCCGGGGAAAGCCGCCATCGGCATCGAAATTCCCAATCAAGACCGGCACGTTGTCCGGTTCAAGGAAATCGTTACATCCCCGGCGTTCGACAAATCCCGTTCCATCCTGACCCTCTGCATGGGAAAAGACATCGTGGGCAATCCCGTGGTGGCGGAGCTCGACCGGATGCCCCATCTGCTGATCGCCGGGGCCACCGGCACCGGAAAAAGCGTCGGCCTGAACGCCATGATCTGCAGCCTGCTTTACAAATCCACGCCGGATCAGGTCAAGCTCATCATGATCGATCCCAAGCGCATCGAGCTGTCTTTGTATGACGGCATTCCGCATCTGATCACGCCGGTGGTGACGGACGTCAAGAAAGCCACCAATGCCCTGTTCTGGGCCGTCCGGGAAATGGAGCGCCGCTATCAGCTCCTCTCGGAACACAAGGCCCGAAACATCACCCAATACAATCAGAAAATGGAAAAGTCCAAACCCGATGCCGACGGCGTCCTGCCCGACAAACTGCCGCTCATCGTCATCATCATCGACGAGCTGGCGGATTTGATGATGGTGGCTTCCCGGGATGTGGAAGTGGCCCTGACCCGGCTGGCACAGATGGCCAGAGCATCGGGAATCCATCTGATTCTGGCCACCCAGCGGCCGTCGGTGGATGTATTGACCGGCATCATCAAGGCCAATTTTCCCACCCGCCTGTCCTTTCAGGTGTCTTCCCGAACCGATTCGCGGACCATCATCGACTCCAACGGGGCCGAAGCGCTGCTCGGCAATGGCGATATGCTCCTGCTGCCGCCGGGAACCGCCAAACTCCAGCGTATTCACGGCGCCTACATTTCGGAAGAAGAACTGAGCCGAATCATCGAGTTTCTGAAAGCGCAGATGCCGCCTGAATACGATTCTCTGATTACCGAAGCCGTCACCGAGGATGACACCGAATCGGCCGATGAAGACCATGACGACCGATACGACGACGCCGTCGCGCTGGTCACCAAAACCCGCCAGGCATCCATTTCAATGGTTCAGCGCCATCTGCGCATCGGCTACAACCGGGCGGCCCGCATCATCGAAACCATGGAAAAGGAAGGCATCATCGGCCCCTCCGACGGGGTCAAGGCCCGTGAAGTTCTCGTGGCCGGATACGACAACATGCCATAAGGAAAATACATGCACCCCGACGCCAACGAAATTAATGAACAGACGTGCCAATTGATCGACCAGATCAAGGGGTTTTTGGATCCTGAAGAAGGCAGGCGGCTTTACGAAACGGCCCGGATCGCCTCCCGGATCGGCCCCTGTCTCGAAATCGGCAGCTACTGCGGCAAGTCGGCCGTGTATCTGGGAACCGGCTGCCAGGCCGAAAACACCATTCTGTTTTCGGTGGATCATCACCGGGGCTCCGAAGAACAACAGCCCGGCGAGACCTATTTCGACCCCGAACTGTTCGATATCCGATCCTTTCAGATCGACACCCTGCCGCTGTTTCGAAACACCCTGGCGCTGGCCGGGCTGGAAGACACAGTCGTTCCCATCGTCTGCCGATCCGACACCGCATCCCGCGCCTGGAAAACGCCCCTTGGCCTGGTATTCATCGACGGCGGCCATGCCTTCGAAACCGCCTTGACAGATTACCGATGCTGGAGTCCTTTCATCGTTTCCGGCGGTTATTTGTTGATACACGATATTTTTCACGACCCCAAGGATGGCGGGCAAGCTCCCCGGCAGGTCTATGAAATCGCCAGGGATTCCGGGCTGTTCAGAGAACTCCCCATGACAAAGACCCTCGGTGTGCTGCAACGCATCGCATAAAAGTCCTCGATATCCGCCACCATTTTATCACAGGAACCGCCATGAATCACCTCAAAGCCGCCCTGCAGTTTCTGACAATTCTGCCGCTGGGCCGGTCCGACATATTCGACACCCAGAAGCTCATTCCATATTTTCCGATAGTCGGCATGATCGTGGGATTGCTGCTGGCCGGTTTTGACATGACCGTATCCCATTTTTGGCCGCAGCCGGCCGTGGCAGTTATGGATATCGTTTTTCTGGTGCTGGTTACCGGCGCGTTTCATCTGGATGGTCTGGCGGATGCGGCCGATGGTCTGCTCGGCCACCGTCCCCGTGAAAAAGCTCTCGAAATCATGAAGGACAGCCGGATTGGCGCCATGGGGCTCATGGCCGTTCTGTGCTGTCTGGCCATCAAATGGGCGGGAATTCAGAGTCTGACGGGCCATCCGCGAAGCCTTTTCCTGCTGCTGATCCCCGCCTATTCCCGTTCCGGCATGCTGATCGGCATGCGGTTTCTTCCCTATGGCCGGACGGCCGGCACCGGGCTGTCGTTCTTCGAAAACCCGCTGGCACCGGCGGACTTCAAGTGGATACTTCTGCCGCTGGCCGGTTCGATTCTTCTGGGGTGGCAGGGAATCTGGCTCAACATGACCTTTGTGCTCACGCTGACCGTCATTCTGGGATACTATCGCCGCCGGATGGGCTGTATCACAGGCGATATGCTGGGTGCCATGATGGAAGTGATGGAAGCTGTCCTATTCTTGTCCATGGCTGCTGGATGGCAGGCGTAATGTCCTCGGCACCGGTTGCCGGCATCTATGTGCACATTCCCTTCTGCGTCCGGAAATGCCGGTACTGCGATTTTTATTCCGTCACGGACTTATCCCTCAAAGGTGCCTTCATGGATGCCCTTTGCCGGGAGATCGCCGGCACGACATGCTCATTTCCTGTCGATACACTTTATATCGGCGGCGGCACCCCGTCGATATTGGCGCCGGATGATATCGGCCGAATTATCGACCACATCGCGGGTCGATTCAGCATCGACCCATCGGCCGAGATCACCATGGAAGTTAATCCCGGAACCGTCTCCTGCGATTCACTGAAAGCTTACCGGAAAAAAGGCGTCAACCGCCTCAACATCGGGATTCAATCCTTTCGGGATGACTGGCTGAAGTGGCTCGGACGGATTCACTCGGCCAAAGCGGCGATAAATACCTTTCGTTGGGCTAGAGAAACCGGATTCGACCGTATCGGCGTGGACTTGATCTATGGAATTCCCGGCCAAAACCGCCCCGCATGGATCGCCGATCTGCATCAGGCCGTTTCTCTGAATCCGGAGCATATCTCCTGCTACATGCTGACCTGCGAGCCCGGAACCCCCTTGGACCGCATGCGGTGTGCCGGAGAATTCGAGCCTATGGCCGAAGACGATGTCTGTGATTTATTCGAAACCACCGTCACCGAATTGTCGAAATGCGGGTACCCCCTTTACGAAATCTCCAATTTCGCCCGATTGGACGTCACAGACACCGCCATAAACCGCTCCAGCCACAACCAGAAATACTGGACAGGTGCGCCGTATCTGGGATTCGGCCCGGCCGCGCATTCCTATATCGATCCGGTTCGATATCGCAACCACCGGGATATCGCCGTATATCTTACAGATTTGATGGACGGACGTCTGCCCATCGCAGAAAAAGAAATCCTCGATACCGGGCAGCGGTTGACGGAAATCATTTTTCTGGGACTGCGAACCGTTGAAGGTATTTCCATCCCCCGATTCGAAGCCGCATCGGGCCGATCCTTTTTCAACACATTTCGGAACATCCTGAACGATCCGGAACTGGCGGAACATATCGTTCGGACATCCGAGCGCTGTGCATTGACGCTTCAGGGAATGGCGGTTATGGATGGCATTGCCGGGTTGTTTATCGACCGGATATGAGGCGTAGGAAGTTATCTGCATCCCCGTCAAATATATGCAACAGACTGATTTAACTATATAATAATCGTCTTAATCTGGAATCGACCAGAACGCACCATCAATATGGATAAAACCAGACAGGCTGCGGGTGATTCTGAGGCTTCAATCCATGCAGGAGCCGTTCCGGATTTTTCAATATCCAGTTATAGTTACCCGGACTGCCGGTACAGTCAGCGATTTCGACTGTTCCAATCAACAGTCCCGTAGGCAGATCGCCCGGTTGAAGATTCATTTTCCGGAATTCATCTGGATCACCCGGCGTCAAGCTGGCATAAATATAGACTCTTTCCCGGATGTTTGTCAGCCTGCTTCGGTATTCTATCTTCTTTTGACCCTGAAGAATTTGTTCAGCATAAGGTTGCCGAATGCTCAAGGCTCTCATCCTGGTTGTCATCTTACTTCTCTCACGGAAATGATGGCATGCTATCACCCTGTCAGTGCAAACAGT
>CAZBUL010000107.1:0-10431 GCA_964495045.1 uncultured Desulfobacterales bacterium
ATCGAATATCGGTTCCCCCCTTTCGTTCCACACCCTCTTGTTCACCCAAACGATTTTCAAATGGCGGGAAATGGCACTGGCCTGCATCCCAGGCTTTCGAACGACGGCCTCCATGGATTCAAGATGAAACGATCGCATTGTGCACTTTGCTGGAAAGCTCCGAGATATTATAAGGTTTTTGAATAAACCCATTGCATCCTCTTTGCATGATTTCGAACGCCTGGCCGTTCATGGCATACCCGCTGGAGAGTAACACCGGCACCCCCGGCTGAACCTCGCGAATGCGGTCAAACGTCTTCCCGCCGTCCATCCCCGGCATGATCATATCAAGGATTACCAGATCGATTTCAGCTCCCATGTCTGTGATCACCTTGACGGCCTCCTGACCTCCCCTAGCGGCAACGACACGGTAGCCCAGCTTCTCCAGCATGATTTGGCCCACTTCCATGATCATCTCTTCATCATCGACCAGAAGAATGGTCGCGGATCCCTTGATGAGCCCTCCTTCCACGCGAACCTCCTGATGCACTTTTTTGTCTGATGCCGGCAAATAGATATTAAAGGTGGTTCCATGGCCGATTTCGCTGTAAACCGTAATCATGCCGCCGTGATTCTTGATAATTCCATACGCAGAAGCCAGCCCCAGGCCGGTTCCGCGGCCCTTTTCCTTTGTCGTGAAAAAAGGATCGAATATTTGCAGACGGGTGGCGTTATCCATGCCGGATCCGGTATCCGTGATTGTTACCTTGACATAGTGTCCTGGCTTTGCCTGATGGGGTTTGCAGTACGCCGCATCCAGCGTGACGATCTTTGTTTCCAGATACAATTCCCCCCCATCTGGGGGCATGGCCTGCCATGCGTTGACATACATATTCAGGAGCACCTGCCCGATCTGCCCCCTGTCCGCCTCCACCGTCAGAGCAGATTGATGACATTTGGTATGTATCCGGATTTCTTTTTTTGTTCGGCCGAACATGGCGGAACTGCCGAGCACCAATTTATTCATATCGATGGGTTTTACTTCGTATTTGCCTCCGCGGGCAAAGCCCAACAGTTGTTTGGTAAGATTGGCTGCACTCCGGATGTATTCCTCGATGGCATGGATATGTTCCCAACGGGGATCGGTAGTCTCCAGCTCCAATGACAATAGCGATGCACGCCCCTGAATCCCCATCAACAGATTGTTGAAATCGTGGGCGATACCGCCTGCGAGGGTGCCGATCGCCTCAAATTTCTGGGCCTGTTGAAGCTGGGCTTCGAGTTTGACCTTCTCTTTCTCCGCTCGCTTGCGTTCGGTGATGTCCACAAAAGTTTCCAGCAGAACCGGCTCACCGTTCATTTCAATTTCGATAACAGACTTGAGGATCGGAATTTCATGACCATCCGGGTGCCGGAGGATACGTTCAGCGTTGTCAACCTCCTGGTGCTTGTCCGGAATCGGACACTCGTTCTGCAACGCCTGGCAAAGATACACATCGCATTCCTTGCCGCAAAGGGATGCTGCGTCCGCCTCTCCAACCAGTTCACTCACGTAATGGTTCACCCAGCGGATCTTTCGGTCGCTGCCGATCACCACCACCCCGAAGGGACTTCTTTCAAGGATTGTTTTCAAAACAGCATGTGACCGGATCAACTCCTGTTCGGTCCGCTTTCGAGCCCTCACCATATCGTTGGCGGAATATGCCAGATTTTGCAACTCGGCATAATGCATTTCATCAGGATTGATTTCATTCAGTTCCGAGCCCGCTCTTTCAAAAAAAACAGTAAAGGCATCTAAATTTTTCCCTGTCTTTCTCGAAAAATGGAGTGCCGTCAGACACACAAAGCCAATGATCCCGACCAGGACCGAAACGATCTTGACAAGATTGCCGGCGATTTTCTGGTCCACCTCATTTTTTTTCTGCCCGATGGCAATTTCAATCTCGTCAATGTATATGCCGGTTCCAACGTACCACTGCCATTCCGGTATGCCCACAGCATAACTCAGCTTTGGGGCGGGCCTTCTGTTTTCGAGCTTGGGCATCACATACTCAAGGTATCCGCTGCCTTCTTTTGCCAGACGGATCATTTCCTGAACAATCTTCGTACCATGACTGTCCGTAACATCCCACATATTGGTGCCTTTTCCCGGACCGCATAGTGAAACGCCATCCCATTGTCCCACAAAAACATAGCCGTCTCCCCCGAATCGAATCTTTTCGATAAATTCAACGACCTCTTTCTGAATGTCGCCTTCCACATCATCCAGATACTCACCGGTTCCAAATACCCAGCCAAAAGGTTCGAACACTTTCACAAAGGCAATTTTGGGAAAGTGTCCTTCCCGATTCGGCTTGGTCCAGGAATATCGATAAAAACCTTCCCCTTCCTTTTTCACAATGTCGAGCATATCTCTGACAACATATTCTCCCTGAGCGCCTTGTACCGGGAGCATATCCTTTCCTTCCATCTCGGGTCTGTCGGCAAAAAGCATCTCAATCCCCTGGAGGTTGAAAGCAAAAAAATATCCACGACCTTCGTTGAACCGTATGGGGCGCAGCGCATCTTTGACCATTTCCTGCATGTCGGCCGGCGTTCGTTTTCCCTGGTTCTGATTGAAGATGTTCAGTGCGATCGCATGGGCTTCGTTCACCCTGTCCTGAATGGATTGCCGCAATCGGGGCTCGACACGCGTTCTCTGATATTCGATATAGGAAAGGACGGTGCCGACTTCGGTTTTCAGGAAGTCTTTATATGAGCTGAGGTATCTTGCCCGCATCGAATTTGATTCCGTCTGGAAGTTGGAGTATTCGCTCTGTATCCAGAAAAATCCCAAAAGGCCGATGGAGAGGAGGGTAGTCAGCAAAAGATTGATGATGATGCGTCGGCTGAGTTTCGGTTTATTGCGTTGGTTGCTCATCAGTTCAAATTCCCTATACCATACTTTCGATTTCCTCAAACACCTTCTCGATGCGTTTTCGGGAAACCGGAAATGCCGTTTTCAATTCTTGAGCGTACAAAGAAACTTTATATTCCTCGATCATCCAAAAAACAACATCAACGGCCTGTTTTTTGCCGTTCGAAGCATGGGGTGAAAGCCCTTGCCGGATGCGGCCGATCCGGTCGGTGAGCCCCTGAATTTCCCGGCTTTTGGTCTGATCCTTGTCGAAGTCCATCCATGCCCGCTGCGCCCGAATGGCAATCGCCCGCATATAACGAATCAGGTGCGGAAATCGGTCCATATCATAGCGGGTCACGAAATCATCCGGCACCAGATCCCGAAGCTTGTCTTTCAACTCGTGCCAGAACCGCCCGGCAATGGCATTGCCCGGGTGGCTTCGGATCAACTGATCGATCGTTTCGATGGTTTCGGTCAGGGCTTCGAGAACATCCATACACCTGTCGAGAAATTTTCCGGCCAGCGCCGGCATTTCGGGAATGGTCTTTTCCATATAGGCGGTAAATTCGCTTCGGAAGCGGATATTTCTGGCGAAAAGCCGGAAAAGCAGCGCCTGATAGAGTTTCTTTTGAATTTTTTTGACGCCTCCCCATTTTTCGGCCAGGGCGATGCGGTGCCGGGGAACCGTCAGAAATTTCTGAAGGAATTTCATTTCTCTGGCAAAAACGATTTCAACCAGTCCGACCACGCCGGCACAATGGGCGCTGACAGCCTCGACGGGATCATCTATCAGCCGCAGACTGACGCTGCCGTTGTCTGAATCCCGCACAAGGGCCGGAAAGAGGGTCCACGAGGCACCCGATTCCCCGTGGATATCGATGGTATCTGGCAAATTCTCCAGATCCCAGTGGGTGAGGGAGGGCCGTTCCCAATTTTTCCGGGCTTGATCGAAGGCCGATGTGTCGATGCGATCCGATGGAACGGTCTCTAGAATGGAACGATCCCGACTGCTGCAGATTTCCCTGCCTTCGGGGCCGATAATGGCGATCCGCATTTTCAGATGATCGGGCAGTGTGTCTTCCGACCAGGCGGAGGCCGGAATATCGATGTGAAACCGCCGATAAATGAACCCGCTCAGGACATTGGCCAGCATGTCGTTTTCACGGGGCATTTCCGCCACAAGAATATCCACGGTGCGGGAAATGGGAACGAGCTGTTTCCGGTAAACCTTGGGAAGGCCCTTGATCAGAGCGGCGAGCTTTTCCTTCAGCAGGCCGGGCACCATCCAGTCGAGGGATTCCCGGGGAACGGCCGGGGCTGCCGCCGATGGAATGTGAACCGTCAGACCGTCTTCCGGGCTGCCGGGTTCGAAGCTGTACAAACAGGAAAAATGATTGCCGCCCAGTGTCACCCGGTCGGGATACAGTGCCAGTTCTTCGGTGTCGGGGAGATATTGGAGCAGTTCCTCCCGTTTCATCTCCAGAAAGTGGTCTTTTCCCTTGTCTTTCAAAAATTGTTGAAACGTTCGGATATCACAGATTGTTTGCGGGATTCTGGCCCGATAGAAATCGAAGAGTTCCTCTTCAGCCACCAGAATGTCTTTTCGCCGGAACCGGTTTTCGATGTCCTGAATTTCATCGATCAGACTCCGATTGTGAACCATGAAGGAAAAGGGCTTCTTGACATCGCCATCTACCAGGGCGCTGCGAATGAAGATGTCCGAGGCTTCCTGCGGATCGATCCGGCCGTAGGATACCGGCCGCCGGTTGACGATCACCAGCCCGAACAGACTGACCTGCTCGAAGGCCGTGACCTCGCCGCGGGTGCGCTCCCAGTGGGCCTGACTCCACGAATAGCGGCAGAGGGGCTTGCCGAGTTCTTCGATCCAACTCGGGTCGATACCCGCAACAATCCGGGCGAAGAGCCGCGATGTCTCCACCATTTCAGCCGCCATGATCCAGTTCCCGGCCTTGTTGAACAGGCTGGAGCCGGGAAAGATCATCACTTCCCGTTCCCGCGCCGCCCGGAAAATGTTTTTGTCTTTTTTGAGGGCGATGTTGGATAAAAAACCGCTGAGAATCGAGCGATGAATGGCGCGGTAGGTGTCCGAAAAATCGGATGGACTTTTCTGCTTCGGCTGGGGCGGCTCCGCAGCCGGCTGGAAGTGAGCGATACCAGGCATCTTTTCGATTTCCCGAATGATGTCGTTCAACTGGGAATGGATGTCGCGCCACTCCCGCATCCGCCGGTACGACAGGAAATGACGGGTGCAGAACTGTCTCAAGCCGCCAGACGATTTGTCCGCTTCCTGAATCAGGTGGTACTGATTCCAGATGTTCAACAAGGTGATGAAGTCCGAAGACGGATCACTGAATGTCCGATGGGCCTGATCGGCCTGCTGGGTCTTTTCCACCGGCCTCTCACGGGGATCCTGGATACAGAGTGCGGCAATGATGACGGCTGTCTGCGGCATACAGCCTTCGATTCGGGACTGAAGCAGAATCCGCGACAACCGGGGATCCACCGGAATGCGCGACATGATCCGCCCCTGTTCGGTCAGCTCTCTGCTCTCTGCCCTCTGTCCTCTGTCCTCTGTCTTTCGGATGGCCCCCAGTTCCGTCAGCAAGTCGAACCCGTCCGAAACGCTGCGGGCGTCGGGCCGGTCGATGAAGGGAAAATCTGCGATGGAACCCAGTTTCAACGCCAACATTTTCAGGATGACCTCGGCCAGGTTGGATCGGAGAATCTCCGGCCGCGTGTATTGAGGGCGGGACAGATAGTCTTCTTCGGAATACAGCCGGATGCATATACCGTTTTCCATACGGCCGCAGCGTCCCTTTCGCTGATCCGCACTGCTGCGGCTGATGGGGCGCACCTGTAAGGAGGTGGTTCGGGACCGGGGCGTATATTGGGAAATCCGGGCAAGACCGGTGTCGATCACATATTTGATGCCGGGAATGGTGAGGGATGTTTCGGCGATATTGGTGGCCACGATGATTTTCCGGCCGACCACCGGCTGAAATGCCCGTGCCTGATCCTTTCCCGACAATCTGGAAAAAAGCGGAAATACGGTAACATGGGGCAGCTTGCGACCGGTGATCAGCTCACAGGTTTCACGGATATCCTGTTCGGTGGGCATGAAAATTAGCACATCGCCGGAGGGTTCCTGGCGACAGAGCCGCTCGACGGACCGAACCACAAGCTCGACCGCGGTCGGCTCCTCGGCCGCATCGGTGGCTGCAATGGCCGGCGCATAGCGGATTTCCACCGGAAACAGGCGGCCCGACACCTCGATGATCGGGGCCCGATCGAACGCGTTGGAAAATTTTTCCGTATCGATGGTGGCCGAGGTGATGATCAGCTTCAGGTCGTTTCGCCGCTGTTGCAGGGTTTTGACGATTCCCAGGATGAAATCGATATTGAGGCTCCGTTCATGGGCTTCATCCACGATCAGGGTGTCGTATCGTCTCAGCAGCGGATCGCTCAGGGTTTCGGCCAACAGAATGCCGTCTGTCATGATTTTGATGACCGAACGGGGGCTGGTATGATCGGTGAAACGAATTTTATATCCCACGGACTGGCCGAGGGGTTCCCCCAGCTCTTCGGCAATCCGGTTGGCCACGGTCATGGCGGCGATGCGCCGCGGCTGGGTGCAGCCGATGATGCCGGTCTGCCCCCGGCCGGCATCCAGACAGAATTTGGGCAATTGGGTTGTTTTGCCGGAACCGGTTTCGCCGGACACGATGACGACCGGATGCGCGATCACCGCCTGGATGATGTCATCCTTCTTTTCCATGATGGGAAGGGCCGGGTCGTAAACGCGGTCGGGAATGCGAATAGCAGCCACTCGCTCCGATTGTGGATTCGGGGAAACAGGCATTCGGGAAGCAGGTCTATGAGAACGCGGTTTCATGGTGTAGGCAGGTGATCTTCTTGAACGTAACAGCGGGAATAACGTTTTTCCGGTTCCCCCTTTACTGAAAAAGGGGGAAAGAGACATGACATGAATGGATCGTTTTCGAGCAGCGGTTTATTCGGATTCTGTTTGATCGCTGGATTCCGGAGAAACAGCAGAATCCTCTGCCGCGGTCGGCGTCTTTTTCTTGGAGTAACGCCGGCGTCTGCGTTTCTTTTTGACCGGCGCCGATTCCGGGGTTTCCACCGATGGTTCTTCCTGCGCCGATTCATCGGATGCCGGTGATTCAACAATTTCCGAAACTTCGGGCGCCGTTTCCTTCTCCTCGTATTCAGGGGTTTCATCGAATTCGATGATGTCGTCCATATCGATGAAATCGGCAGAAACCGCCGAAACATCGATCCCTTCGGGCGGTATCGGTGCAAAACCGAAAAATGTGCCTGGAAAATAATTTTCGTCGCGGGGAATGACGAATTTAAACGCCGGCATTTCCTTTCGGCGGGGGATGCGTTCTCCCCGTTTGGGAGCACTGGGTCGAGGCTTGCGTTCTGGGCGGCGGGATTTATCCGACGCATATCGGCTCCTCGGTACCGGCCCGGCCTTATCTTCCCGGAACCAGTCGTCTTCCGGCCAAGCCACGGGAATTTTGGCATTCAGAAGGGCTTCGAGCGGTTCGAGATGAAAGACATACGTCTCGCAGGCAAAGGAAACGGCCTTGCCGGTTTTTCCGGCTCTGGCCGTACGGCCGATGCGATGGACATAGTTTTCCGGATCCTGGGGAAGATCGTAATTGATGACCATGCTGATATCTTCCACATGAATTCCCCGGGAGGCCACATCGGTGGCGATCAGCATCTTGATGGTGCCATCCTTGAACTGCTCCATCAGCTTGAATCGCTTGGACTGCGGCAGATCACCGGTAATGCCTTCGACCGGCCATCCGTTTCCCTTGAGTTTGGCAGCCAGCCATTCCACGCCGGATTTGGTGTTGACGAAAATGAGAATGCGCTCCCAGGTTTCCCTTTCCAGAATACCCAACAGCAGGGGCAGTTTCTGATCGACACCGACATGAATCAACGACTGGTCGATGCCTTCGACCGCCACTTCTTCGGGCGTGATGGAAATGAATTCCGGCAGATTCATGTACTCGTAGGTGAGCTCCATCACCCGAAAAGACAGGGTGGCGGAAAAGAGCAGGGATTGCCGTTTGTCGTACCGCGGCAGTTTTTGAAGAATAAACCGCATGTCTTTGGAGAATCCCAAATCCAGCAGCCGGTCGGCTTCGTCGATAACGATGATCTTGATACCGTCGGTCTTGAAGATACCCTGCTTGAAATAATCGATGATTCGGCCCGGTGTGCAGATAACGATATCGACACCGCTTTTCAAAATATCGGCCTGTTTTTGATAATCCACGCCGCCGACGATCTGCGCGAGGGTCAGGCCGGAATATTTGCCGATGAGTTCGGCTTCTTCGTAAATCTGAAGCGCCAGTTCGCGTGTGGGCGCAACGATCAATGCACCGGGGTGGCCGGAAACGCGTGTTTCATCGGCCATCAGCCGGGAAAAAACCGTGACCAGATAGGCGGCGGTTTTTCCGGTTCCGGTCTGGGCCTGGCCCGCCACATCTTTTCCGGAGAGAGAAATGGGAAGGGTATTGGCCTGAATCGGGGTGCACTGGATAAAACCCGCTTCGGCCAACCCTCTCAATATGGATTCGGGAACGTCGAGTTCGTCGAAGTACGTATGGGTCAGGAAGGCGGGCTTTTCGGCCCGGGGTTCGGTAATGGGTTCATCGAGTATGTCTGTCATTCATTGTCCTTGTTGTTACCATGAAATGCATAGTTATCCACGAACTAAACGAAAAAAAGGCTATTCACCGCAACGGCGTGAAAAGCGCAAAATAAGAAATTAATAATGAATTTTTTGAAAGTCTATAGCATACGCTATTTACTGGATTTTTCAAGAACGATGAAGCGGCGGTTCCTCAAGAGCGGAACGAAATCCATCGCTATTTCTTTTGGGCGGCATCGAGCGCCTGCTGAAGTTTGTCTCCAAGCGTTCCCATGGAACGGACGGCTTTCTGCGGAGCATACTGCTGCCAATTGCCGTCTTCGGGTGCATCGAGCCTGAGTGAGATTTTTCGTTCTTCCGGCTTGATTTCATCGATGACGACTGTCATGGCGCGCCCCGGTTTCAGGGAGTCGGCCGCCGACGGCTTGCTTGAATTCTGGACGGCAGACATCGGCAGAATGCCGACGATACCCGGCTCGATGGAAACGAGAAATCCCCATTTTTCCCGCTTTTGAATCAATCCTTCAACAGACTGGCCGGGTTTGTATTTGTCTGGAACATCCATCCACGGATCGCCTTCGGCATCTTTGATGCTGAGGGAAATCCGCTTTTTGAGCATATCGATTTCCTTGATCAAAACATACACTTCTTCCCCCGTCTGAAGGACGTCTTCGGGACGGTTGACACGCCGTTTGTAACTGATTTCGGAAAGATGGACGAGCCCGTCGATACCGGGTGCCAGCTCCACAAATGCCCCGAACGGTGCCAGACGGACAATTTTTCCTTTCACCCGGTCTCCGGCATGAAATCGTTCGCTGACCTGACTCCAGGGATTATCCAGAACCTGCTTGACGGACAGGCCGATCTTGGGGTCTCCATCGGCTTTCGTTTGAATGGCGGTGACGACAACCTGAAGGGTGTCATCGATTTTCAGTACATCTTCCGGCTTATCGATATGCGCCCAACTGATTTCAGAAATGGGAACCAGGCCTGTCAATCCGGGGATCAGTTCGACGAACGCGCCATAGGGCATCAGCCGTGCCACCCGGCCGGTATAGACACCGCCCACCGTCAGTTGTTCCAGATAAATCCGTTTGTTGTTGTCTATCTCCTGTTTCAGCAGTTCACGGCGGGAAACGACGATATTTCTGCCCCGTTCTTCGTACTGGCGGATCAGGAAGTCGAACGTTCGGCCCACATAAATTTCCGGGGTTTCGATGTAGGAGGTATCCATCTGGCTGACCGGGCAGAACGCTCGGGTGTGATGGATATCCACATGGAATCCTCCTTTGATGACTTCCATGACTTTTCCGGTGACCGGAATAGCGCTGCGATAGGCTTCCAGAAGGACGGCGTTTTCTCCGGACCCGGAAATGGCCTTGGAAAGCTGAATCGTGTCTTCGGTAACCGACACCACGAACAGATCGAGAACATCGCCGACGGTATAAGGTAATTCGCCATCGGCATTCAGCAGATCCGATCGATTGACCAACCCGTCCATCTGGGTTCCGGTATCGATGAAAACGGATTCCCTTCCGATGGATATGATGCGGCCGGATATTTTATCGCCGACAGCCATATCCCGGGTGATTTGGGTGCTGTATGATTCCAGAAGATCGGCAAAACTGGGTTCAGCGTCATGTGAAGAGAGTTCATCGGTAAATTGAGACATCGGTTGTTTCCTGTAATTCGGTTAAAGTGAAATATCGGACAATGGGAGCATGCGTCAAAAATCTTCCATAATGTGAAGTTTATCGGACAAAAAAGGGGAGTTGTCAATCATTTAAAGTATCTATAGACTTTCAGAAAATTCATTTCGCAAGGCAGCAGGGAGGGAATAGGC
>CAZBUL010000108.1:0-10204 GCA_964495045.1 uncultured Desulfobacterales bacterium
GCGATCATCGGAGAAGTGACCGATGGGCCGGAGCATATTCGAGTGGTTTAGCCAAGAAACTATCTCAAAATCCCGTCTGAGACCCACTAACTGCGTTGGAAGGTGATTCAAAATGCTCACGTGTATGCTCCGCTTTTGAATCACCTTCCGCCTTGTTATTGGGCCTGATCCAGAATTTTGAGATAGTTTCCAAATCCCTATCACTGATGACGATCATTCAAGTCATGATGTCAGTTCATGCTCGGCTGAATCAGTTCCGTCAGCGGATAACCTTCCGCTATAGCGATTCCCGTGGCGTTTTTTCGGATCCATTGTTCCAAAGACCGAATCAAACCAGGCTCATGAAATATGAGCTTTTCACCGAGACAAGTCAAATCCTGTTGTACGCGCCAGTAAAAAAACATCTGATCCTCCTGTGTCTGTTGACGAGAAATTTTATGGCCGATGTCACAGATGTTATAACTGTGAAAATGCCGTCCGCAAATGATCCAGCCACACCTCCACGATCTCCGGGTATTCGGCGGTTCCCTTCAGAATGCTTTCGCACTGAAATCCTTCCTTGGTCAACATCGATTTCCAACTGTCCGGCTCATCGCCGGCCATGTCGTTTTTGGCATGATCTCCGGCGACAGACATCATGGGCACCAGATAAACTTTTTTGATTTTGAGCTGTTTGAGTTTGGGCAGAATATCTTCTATCGTCGGTTTGCCTTCCACCGTCGCCAGAAACGCTTTGCTATCCTTTTCCTGAAAAACCTGATTCATGGCCAGATAAATGGCATCCGCCGGGTGATGGCCGGTGCCGTGTCCCATAAAAACCACCGCATCCGCCGGTTTTCGACCGGGAATATTTTTTATCAGCGTACCCGCGACGGTCTCCATGTCTGCGGCCGATGATAAAAGAGGTCTGGCCACCAGAACTTTTTCGAAACCGCCAGCCATCTGGCCGAACAGGCGGGCATTCATATACAGTTCGTGAAATTCCTCACCGGGGATGGTGTGAAGAGAAAGAACTGCCAGATGGGTGAAGCCGTCCGACATGAGCCGGGCCATGGCCACTTCAGGGGAATCCAGCATCTTGCCTTCTTTGGCAAGCTTGGCACGGATGATTTTCGATGAGAACGCCCAGCGGATTTCCATGCCGGGAAATGTTTTTCGGGTTTGTTCATCGATCCGGTCAAATACTTTTCGGGCCTCCGGATCACTCGTGCCGAAGGCCACCAGCAATATCGCTTTTTTCTCTGGCCGCTTATCGCCATGACCGGCATATCCGTTCATGGCAATCATAAGCATTGATACGACAATCCCGAATGTTATGATCCGCCTGCCCCATTTCATTTTTCCACCTCATTGATTTATGGTTTCGCCAAAAAAAAATCCCGAATCGACAACATATCGATCCGGGATGCCCAGTTTATCGCACGGAATTCAAAACAGCCTTTTTCTGTCCACGAGAAAAAGCATATTATGGTATCGGCAGGTCTTCTGACTTCCGGTTCATCCTAATGGCAGCACCTTCCCGATGCATGAAAAGCCATCAGTGGCTGTGAAAGCTGCGGTCGTCCCGGTTACAGCGGCGGGCCCGTCCCCGAATTACACGGGGTTCCCTTTTCGCTCATGAACTGAGCACCAATACTTGGCTCAACAAAAACACAGCCATCGGGAGATGTCAAGATTATTATTGTGTACGGCCGAACAATGTCGTGTGTGGGCACTGGTTCAGTGTAATGGGATCGGTGCTTCCAAAAACCGGCTCGGTTTCCCGAAACTGGTGACCACCACCTCTTTTTTGGCACGCGTGGCGGCGACATATAACAGCGCCCGCTCATGGGTTTCTCCCTCATTTTGAATCACGGAATCACTTGTTTTCGTCCATTCGCCTTCCAGCGGAACCATCCCATCGTTGACACCGGCGATAATGACCCGGTCAAATTCCAGGCCCTTGACCCGATGCATCGTCGCCATCCGGAGTCCTTGTTTTCTTCGGTCTTCAGCCTCACTGCGTTGGACAAAATAAACCGCTTTTCCTTTGGCCCGGAGTGCGCCTTCATACTGTTTCAACAGATCATGGGTGCGGGCAACCAGACATATTTCATTCAGCGCCCCGCCTTCCTGCACCACGTGATCCAGGTATCGTGAAATGAAATCGATTTCGCCCTGAAAAGACGCTGTCTGTTCAACCTGGGGCATCGCCCCGTGAATGAGGGATTTATATCCCTTCTGGTCATCCGCGCCCCCATCGAGGTCATCGAAGCGGATACCTTTCAGCAGCCCCACCGCCCATCGTCTGTTTTCTTCCGTGGTTCGATAATTGATTCGTAAGTGCTTTCCCCGGCCGCGGATGTTGATACCGCATTTCTCCAGGATGACTTTGTGACGGTAAATGCGTTGATGCGCATCCCCCACAATGAACAGATCATTTGGCTTCTCAGGCCCTGGGATCATCTGTCGGATGAGTCTGAATGCCGAAGCACTCATATCCTGGGCTTCGTCAACGATGACCGCCTTATAGGCAAGCACATCGCCTTTTTCGCGGATGAGGGCGCAGGCATCGCTCAGGGCATCATCCACTTCCCGCAAATTGTTTTCATTCAAGAGAACCCGGTATTCTTCAAATACGGGCCAGACAGCCTTTCTGTTCTGCCGGCTCAGCCGGATGCCTCTTCCCACCCGGGGGGCTTTCAAATAGTCGTCAAAAGAGAAAATGGTCTGCGGCTGGATAATCCGCTCCCATTCTTCCCGATAAAAACCATCCTCATAATTTAGTTCATCGGGCGCCAGGGTCAGCGCTTTTTCCCATAACGGGCGGGTGCGTTCCCCGTAATCGATGGTGTATGTATAGCCATTTTTTCGCAAAAAACCGGATACCCAGCGATCCAGGTTGATCACTTCAATCCGGCGCATGAGTTTATCGGTACATATTTTTGAAAGATTCTCCTTGATGTCCGCTGCCAGATTGCGGGTAAATGTCGTGAAAAGAATCCTGTCGTTTTCATCGGTAAAGACATTTTCCACCAGCCATTTGGCCCGGTGGATGGCGACAACGGTCTTGCCGGTACCGGCGCCCCCCAGCACCCGGACCGGCCCGTTCCAGTTTCTTTCCACGAGACTGCGCTGAGACGGATGGAGGAACACGCGCCACTTTTCCAGCGGCGCCATCAAAAATTCCTGCAGGATCAGATCATCTTCCGCCACAAAGAAGCGGCGTTTGGTATCCGGGTTTTCAAGGGCGGCGTCATAGTCCTCAATATCTATTTTATCTTTGGCTTCCGGTGACTTGTCAAATTCCCTGAACACTTCTTCTATGGAATATCCGGCCGCGAGTGCGGTCAGCGCTTCATGGGCTTCCGTGGGGATTTGGGCAGCCGCCTGGTCGAGCTGCGCTTCCGAACAGATCTGGCGAACCAGGGGAATAAGTTCCACAGGAACGCCGATTTTCAAAAGATGGCGGTCATGAATGGATGCAAACAGGCATTCCTGCTCGTTTTTCAGGGTCGATGCATCTGGTTCGGCAGGCGCAATCCGGGTATCGTCAACATCATATATCTGAAGACTTCCGGTGTCAGGGTTTATCGTGCATTTTTTGTTTTTTGCCCATTCGTACGCCTTGTCGTGGTGATCGACCCACAGGAGCATATAGACATTGCCCGTATCCGGTTTTTTGACGATCCCCCGGTACGTTTGATCGATTCTTACCGAACGCAGGGTCGGGTCTTTGAAGTCAATGATTTTTTCATAATTGATGCTTGATGCCGTTGGGTTGTTCCTGAATTTGGTGATGAATTCCAGAACCTTTCCCTGCATTTTTTTGGGGATGGCTGCAAATGCGGTCATGAACTCCGAGGAGATCGCCACTTTGATGTCATTCATTGGTTCTATACTCCCTGTAAAAAATTAATTCACCGCAAAGGCGCAAAGGGCGCAAAGAAAAAACATTTTTATGAAACCTTCTCTTTGCGATCTTTGCGCCTTTGCGGTGAGTATTTTTTCCCATCAATCTTTCATACACATGAATCGTTGTGCATCGGCAAGCACTTCCGAAATGAAAGCTGTCTTCCAGCCAACTGCGGCAAACTGAGGCTGGTATTCGATTTCCCGATCCGCCAGAAAGGCGATTTTTAGCGATTCCCAGCCAAGTTCAGCACAGGCGAGGATTTCACCATTGTTCCCTTCAAGCTCATAACCGGCTTCAGGCACGGGCCAGTTATGGTCGCGCAGCAGAGCAAGAAGGCCGTGGAATCGATGATCCATCATTTCCTTTACGGCATCCCACGGATCTGCTGCTGTCGAATCCTTGATGCCTGCCATCCCCGTGTCTGGTTGATCGAAAAGCGTTAGGGTGTCATAGGCTTTTGCCTTATTACCCTCGGCCGTCACAAAAAAAGTAAATGGCAGGAACTGGTAAAAATTAGTAAGCCTCAACAATCCATTCCAGGCGGACTGAAAACCGGGGGTTTCTTTTTTCGTAATTTCATCGTCCAAATAGCACCCGACACGGACGCCAGATGGTTCACCCGGAAGGGCCAGCGCTTTTTTTTCAACCACGACCCATTGCTTTAAAAAAACATCCCCGCACGGACTGCCCGGATCATAGCCGCCATAGAGACAGCTTTCGCTCAGACCGGAACCGTCCGATGCTTTCATTTTTTCAGCCATCGCCTCTGGCATCAGGGATTCGACATCATCCATCCACTTCCCTACGGCATCTGCATTCCCGTAACGTTTTGGGTCAATATGCATCAACGAGGCAGCGAACATGAACTGCCGCCATTTTTCTGCATCCGGATTCTCCAGAAAATATATCAGAGAATCCAGGCTGTTATATTTAATGTGGTTTTTAAAATGGCCCAGACCATATCCTTCCAGCAGCGCCTTGAAATTGCCTCCGGATGGCAACCCCGCCGGGTCCAGATAATCCTCGAAAAAATGTTTTTGGGGGTTAAACTTATTTTCCACATCGTGCCAGGACAGCGACCAGACATGATACTTTCCGGATTGAACAATCGCCATTCGTTGCGCCATGTCCTGGCCGATCCGGTTGTGATGGTACGAGAATCCATCCAGGAACAGCGCAATCGGCTTGATACCGTCATTGAAACGGGCGGACTTGATCATAAAATCGGCTCTTGACGGGATACGGACGCCGCTGGATTCGCCCAGTTCCACCTGCGGCTCGACATAATAAGCCTTGTCTCCGACTTTTAAAAAATAGCCCGGTTTGCCGTTCACCAGATCATTTTTCAGTAATAGCGGCAATGCCTGCGACCGGTATAATTTCAGTGCGCCCAGAAACCTAACTTCCAGCTCGCTCTCGATAAACGTGTTCAAGGAGATATCGCTGATATTTTCTGTTTTGATCAGTTGGTTACGGTGGCTCAGGATCTCCGTAAGCAGCTCGATGGCCGTGTCTCTGGATGTTTCCAGCATATTGTAGCTGCTGCGGTATGCAAAAAGGCAGCAATAGCATCCGTCCTTGTCTGCCTCCTGATGACAGGTGCAGGATTTTAACGCCTCACGAGACATTTCCAGAACATCCATCAACTGGGTTTCCGATTGCATGAGCTGCTTCAGATACCCCGTACCGCCCGGAACCGTATCATACAGAACCAGATATTTTCTTTTGAACGATGAATCCGGCATCGGTTCTTCATGGAGGGTGGTCTGCAGGTGGTCGATTTTCCCTTTGAATCTTTTTTTAAGCCCAAGCTGGATGGCGGCGATAAACGACTGAAGCTTCCGATTCGATTCAGAGATAATCTCAACAGGCAGCAGAATCCGGATCGCCTCCGACACAAACTGACGATACAGGTAAATGCAATCGATCAGGCTCGCGCCGCTCTCCTGGTCTCTGGCGGTACAGGTGAATGCATGGGCGGGTTCATGATCATCGGCCTGCACCTTGCCGCAGACACGGCAAAGAGAAAATCCCTTTCTGGGCATTTCCACGCCGGCGATGGAAATCCTGTCTCCTATCTCGGTTTTTTCACCGAAATTGATTTCACAGAAATCCACCTTGGACAGAAACTCGAAACCAAACGGAAAATCAGCGTCCACTTTATAAGCATCCACCATATACCTGCCGTCGAATTCCACCAGCATCTGCTTATTGTAAAACACCGGTTCCCGGTCATCGGCGTCATCCGTGATCCGGCTCTTCTGGTCGGATGTGGCGGCAAAAACCTGACGCATCCGGAGCATCAGCCGTTTCTGACCGGCATCCGACCACATAAGGCTTCCACATTTGACACAAACCTGCTTGTCCTCCTCCCTGCCAAGCAGCTCTTTGTGGGAGCAGTTGCTGCAGAATCGCCAGGTTTCAATCTCCGATACGGTCATGTCCACCTGGTCGATTTTCACCTTTCGACCTTCGGCATAAAAGGTGTTGGCCGGGGCCAGCTCCGCCAGCGCGCTGACGGCCGGGCGCTCATATTCATAACTCCAGGTGTCGTAAGCGCTTTCGCCTTCCTGGAGGGTCTGCTTTTTTCGGTAAATCAGGGAATGCAGCATGACACCGGCTTCCGGAAAGGCATAGTTGGGAAGCAGCCCTTCATCCGTAAAGAAATTGAAGGTGTCGCGGTCGCTGATGTTTTTTACCAGCACCTGCAGCGCCGATTTTTCAATTTTCAATTCCCGGAGTTCCCGGTCATAATTCTTGTCTTTCGGCCCCGTCATTTTCCTGTTGATTTTCGTGTTCAGTATCCGGACTTTTTTCCGCAAAGAATCCCTTTCCAGACTGCGGCCATGAAGTCCGTTCATGATGCGGTAATGATGGCTGCCCTGCCAGTCGCGGTCTCCCTGAACAAACACCTTCAACTGGGCCTCGGATTCCGGGCTCAATCCGGCCCCGCTGTTTTTGAAAAGATCCACAAACTGATCCAAAAAATCCGACTGATTTGTTTCGATGAAAAGCATCAGGTTGTGAGGAAACTTTTTCCGGTCGATTTTCTGGTTGGGTACCCCCAGATTGTTCAACACCTGCCCCAATTGCCTGGGCAGGGAGGCACTGGAATCGGCGGCGATCCATTTGTCGAAACAAAAGGCGGTAAACTGTCGTTCCAAAATTGCGGAGGCATCCAGAAAAATGCCGGGGGAATCGATATGTCCGGCCAGCATTGCATCCGGTTCGGCATAAAAATACAGATCATGGGGCCTGGCATTGGCAACGGTCAGGTTCAGCGCATTCCCATCCCGCCGTCCGGCCCGCCCGATTCGCTGCAGATAATTGGCCTGGGCCGGCGGTACGGAACACAGAACCAGTGAGGAAAGATCGCCGATATCGATGCCCATTTCAAGGGTAGGGGTGCAGGACAACAGGTTCGGATGCCAGGGCTTGCGAGTGGTTTCACTGGCTTTGAACGCCGCCTCCAGTGCTTCCCGTTCCGTCCGTTTCAAAAGGCCCGTATGTTCTCGGGCGAAGATTCTCTCCACATCACCGGTTGCATACAGTTTTCCGTAATAATCCCCAGCAGTTTGAAAGGTTTCATGTAACCGTTCTTGCCCCATCCCCCCTCCCGGCCTCCCCCCGCTGGGGGGAGGAGACTGAACACTTTCGGCTTCATAATTACCGGGGCAGTAAAAACGCTGGCAGGGAGAGTTTTCGAAATGAATGCTTTCTGCTTCCGCCACGGAAATATTATGCCCGCAGATTCGGCAGCGAAACTGCCGGACTTTGGATGACACCCGGAGCGCATCCGGCCGGATTCCCCATACCCTGTCTCCTCTGACCAATTTTTCTGTCAGTACCCCCTGGGAGACCAGTCCTTTCAGAACAATGTCGTAAACATCCTTCGATACGGTATTGACAATCGGGGATACGGTATAAAGGCATTTATCCAGCCAGCTTTGATACCATGTTGTATGGGAGGCTGCACCGCTGAACAACGGTTCGAAGCGGCTGCCTCTGCGGGTCGTCAAAAAAGACGGCGTGCGGGAGTTGGAACCAAAATTCGGCATCCATAAGTTCTGGTTGATCAGATATGGCGTGCCGTAGTTTTCAATAAACGCATCCAGCGCCGGCAGATAGATCCCGCCCTGATTTTTCAGGTGAACGATCAGGCCGCACAGGAATCGGATCAGCAGGTCTCGATCGATGTTTCTTAACAATCCGATCTCATTCTGGATCGCTTCAAGCATGTTGTCTGCTGCCTGCTCCAGATGCTCCGGGTCCAGATATCCCACCGAGGAGCTTGTTTTTTCCAGCGTTCTGCCGATTCTGGCCTGAAAACCATATTCACTGATAATTTCCCATCCGATCCGGTGGTTGATATGCTGCATCAGTGCGGCGTCTTCGGGCAGGCTGCCATGTTCTTTCAGGTGATCGTAGTCGCTCAGCCATTCCATGTTGGGCGCCAGAAAGGTGGCGATATACCGGTTCCGATCCATCCGGGCGGACCAATAATCCACAAAGGTTTCAGATAGTTCGGCCAGGGTCTTTCCGTCTCCGGATTCCAGAATTACCTTTTGAAGGGCGATCCGGAAATTGAATCGATAGGTCCGGCCATTGAAAAACCCGGCCCGGTGGGCTGCATCCTGAACATTGTCGGAAAAAGTCAGCAGTTTCTTGTCGTCGTTGTAAGTGGATGAATAAAGCTGAACAATCATGACGGAGGTCATGCTGGCAGCCCTGGAGCCCACAAGGGTCAAACTGTTCTTTGCTTCACAGAACGGGCAGTCGTTGACGCTGAATGGTTTATTGCCGCGCTTGACCCGGACATCCGGCATATAGACCAGAATCAATTCCTCGTGCTCACAGGCCGGGCAGCGGTCAACATGGGCCTTTTCTGTAACATTCAGGCAGTTGACGCAAAAAAAATTCAAGCCGGTTTTTTGATTTCGGGATCTGCCTTTCACCGGTTCCACAGCCGCCGGAGAGCTGAATTGACCGTCCTCTGGAAAAAGATAGACCACCTTGGGGTCATGGCTGAAAAATGCCTGATAATAATCCTTAAGCGCGCCACTGATTGCCGAACTGACTTTCTTTTTTAGTCCGGACCAGCCCATGCTGCCGCATTCCCGGCAATGAACCAGGGGAAGATGGGTTTTAAGCTGCGTTTCGTTCAGGTCATCGGAATATCGCAGCCGGGGGGAGGTGGAGACTTCGGCAACCATTCGCCGCAGCTCCCGCATCCAGAGCTGGACCCGGATGTTTAAAAACGGCCGGACAAGGGGTTTTTCGCTGCTGTATGACGCTGTTGCGGCCGATTCGGTACGGGCCTCGGAAATCAGGGCCAGCAGACTGCTCAGCAGATTCACTTTGTAGGGCGGGTCAACGGTCTTGAGTCCTTTGGTCACTTTTTCAAGCTGAGCAAAGATAGCATCAAAGGAGAGAATCTTTCCTCTCATTGTTTTCAGCAGGTTCTGAAAAAGAAGCTGCTCCTTGATCTTGTTTCCCAGGGTGATCCGCCAGCCCGTATCGCAAAAATTGCCCTGAATTTCCTCATTCAGCCACAGTCTGTGCTGTGCCAAAATATATTCTTCGTAATGGTTGTAATTGGCGGGATCCAGCTCACCCGCCTTTTCCTTTGGGATGATGTCCACCTGAGATATCAGACAATCGCCCAGAAATTCTCCGGCGCTCAGGCGGAACTCGGAAATGATCGAGCCATTGGCAAACTTTTCGCCGAATACGGCGGATGCGTATTCCAGCAGGTCATTCTGCGCTTCCGGGTCTCCCAGAGTTGCCGATGTTCCCACGCAGCAGAGATAATCCGGTGATATGGCCAGGCGGGCTTTCAGCCGCCGGATCAGGCATCCCAGATCCGATCCCTGCGCCCCGTCAAAAGTATGGAGTTCATCCACCACCAGAAACCGCAGGGTGTCTGGACTGTTGTGCAGCCAGAGAGGACGGTCGTCCGGCCGGATCAGCAGATAGTCGAGCATTTTGTAGTTGGTCAGCAGGATGTCCGGCGGCAAAAGCCGCAAGGTCTGCTTATCGGAAATGAGCCGCTCCTGGGTCATGCGCATGGACGGGTCTTTTTCCTGCTGGCCGATATAGATGCCCGCCGTCACATGTCCTTTGAGACGGCTGTTATGGATGCGTTTGGCCAGCCGGCCGGCCTGGTCCGTGGCAAGGGCGTTCATGGGATAGATGAGAATCGCCTTTATTCCCGGCTCTCCCCGGTGCCGGTAGCAGTAATCGAGGATGGGATAGATGAAGCATTCCGTTTTTCCGGAACCGGTGCCGGTGGCAACGATGGTGGATTGC
>CAZBUL010000109.1:0-6623 GCA_964495045.1 uncultured Desulfobacterales bacterium
CCATCCTCTTCCATGCCGCCGAATGGCGGATTGGTGATGACCATATCGACCCGATCCTTGGGGCCGTAATCCTTGAGCGGACGGCTCAGGGTGTTGTCATGGCGGATGTTTGTGGGCACGTCGATATCGTGCAGCATCATGTTGGTAACGGCCAGCATGTGGGGCAGCGGCTTTTTCTCGACGCCATGAATGGAGGCTTGCAGGGTATTGCGGTCATCGGCGGTGTTGATCTGATTTTTCAGATGTTCGATGGCGCAGGTCAGAAACCCGCCGGTGCCGCAGGCCGGATCCAGAAGCGTCTCCCCAAGTTTGGGATCGAGGATATCCACCATGAACCGGGTGACGGCGCGGGGCGTGTAGTATTCTCCGGCGTTTCCGGCGGATTGCAGGTCAGACAGAATTTTTTCGTAGATGTCGTTGAACAGATGGCGGTCCGTCGAGGAGTTGAAATCCACATCCGCTTCGATGGTGTTGATCACCTGACGCAGCAGGGTGCCGGATTTCATGTAGTTGTAGGCATCTTCGAACACCGATCCCAGCACCTTGCCGCGGGAAGACACCCCGGCCGTAACGGCCAGTTGCTTCAAGGCGGGAAACAGGTCGTTGTTGACAAAGTCGATCAATTCTTCGCCGGTGATCCCCTCCGGATTTCTGGCCCAGCCGGACCAGCGGAAACGGCTTTCCAGGGGCGATTTATAACCGGGTACCGTCAGTTGCCACTCCTGCTCCTTGTCGTCGAAAATCTTCAGAAAAAGCAGCCAGACGATCTGGCTGATGCGCTGGGCGTCGCCATCGACGCCGACATCCTTTCGCATGATGTCCTGGATGGATTTGATCAATGTCGCGATGGACATGGGGTATCTGTCTCCAATGATTGACATGAGGGTAAGCATTCACGCTCCCCCTCCCGGCCTCGCCCCGCTGGGGGAGGAGATGAACGATGATGCATCAGGCGCTGTAAAGCGCTTGTTCCAGTTCCTGAACAGCTTGCTGATACTGGTCCGGCCCGCCGAAAGAGCGGATGATTTCCATCGGGGTGCCGATACGGGTGAACGGCGAAATGGTGAGGATCCGGGTCTCTTCGATATGGGTGACGCCGGCATCGGCGTATTTGTCCAACAGGGCATCCAGCACGGCGCGTGCTTTCTCGCCGTATTGGGTGAAATAATTGCGATTCTTGACCTGCTCGGCCCGCTCTTTTCGGGAGAGCGGCGGTCTGTCCCACGCCACATGACAGATCAGGTCGAACGGATCGAATTTCTTGCCCGATTGGCGGCCAATCTCGTCGGCAAGGGCTTCGAAGAATACGCCGCGGTCGGCCAGTTCATCGATGATGGCCTGTTTCTTCCCGGCGCTGTTCCACCGGTGCAGGAAGTCGTCCAGTGAGGCGAATTCCCTAACAAGGGTTTTTCGGGTGTAGTCTTTCAGCGATTCGGTAATCAATTTACCGCTCGCATCGAAATACTGCACCCGTTCGGCAACCACACTGACCTGGACATCGGCAACCACATAGCGCCGCATGGACATGCCACCGTTGTCCGGGCCGGCGTCGGTCTCGCCCTGTCCGTTGCAACCGTCAGCGGTTTCCGCAAAGAGAACACTTTCGTCATCCAACTCCTCATCGGGAAGATCGGGTGGCACGGGAGACTCTCCGTCCTGGGGTTCATAGACTTGCACAGGATCGCCGTCGAAAGCGGGATCGGCAAAAAGCTCGGTGGCTTTTTTGAAATCCATGATGGTGAAATAATACTTGCCGTAATCTTCGTTGATGCGGGTGCCCCGGCCGATGGTCTGCTTGAATTCGGTCATGGACAGGATGCGCTGATCGAGAACGATCAGCTTGCAAGTTTGGGCGTCAACGCCCGTGGACATCAGTTTGGAGGTGGTGGCGATGACCGGATACTTGCTTTCCGGAAAAATGAAATTGTCGAGTTCGGCCTTGCCCTCCTCGCTGTCGCCGGTGATACGCATGACATATTTACCGTTTTCGGCGACCAGGTCGCTGTTCTGGTTCACCAGTGCCTGGCGCATGCGCTCGGCATGGTCGATGTTTTCGCAAAAGACGATGGTCTTATCGAAGCGGTCGGTCTGCCGCAGAAATTCGGTGATTTTTTGGGCGACCCTCTCAGTGCGTTTTTCCAGCACCAGGGTCTTGTCGAAATCCTGCTGATTATAGATGCGGTCTTCGATCATAAAGCCGAATTTGTCCCGCATTCCTTTGTCGGGCCGCCAGCCGGCCAGATCTTTGTCCAAATCGATGCGCACCACCTTGTAAGGAGCCAGAAACCCGTCGTCGATGCCCTGCCTGAGCGAATAGGTATAAATCGGATCGCCGAAATAATCGATGTTGGAGACATCTTTGGTCTCTTTGGGCGTTGCGGTCAGGCCGATCTGGGTGGCGGATGAAAAATACTCCAGTATCTCGCGCCAGGCGGAATCGGCGGCGGCGCTGCCGCGATGGCATTCGTCGATGACGATCAGATCGAAAAAATCCCGGCTGAACTGCCTGTAGATGTTCTTTTCTTCTTCCGTGCCGGTAACGGCCTGATAAAGCGACAGGTAGATTTCGTAGGATTTGTCGGCCTGGCGCTTCTGGATTTTGGTCATGGCCGAACCGAAGGGCTTGAAGTCGTTGGTCATGGTCTGATCGACCAGGATATTGCGATCCGCCAGAAAAAGAATCCGCTTTTTGGCCCTGGCTTTCCACAGCCGCCAGATGATTTGAAAGGCCGTGAAGGTCTTGCCGGTTCCGGTGGCCATCACCAGCAGGATGCGGTTCTGGCCGGTCGCAATGACTTCGATGGTTTTGTTGATGGCCAGCAGTTGGTAATAGCGGGGGGTTTTGTCGCTGCCGTCGCTGTAATAATCCTGTGTGATGATATGATGCTGCTGTCCGTCCAGCCCGCGATAGGCCGCCCACCCTTGCCAAAGGGTCTGCGCCGAGGGAAATTCGTGCAACGCCAGTTCCCGTTCGATAATGCCGTCTGCGGCGATGTTGTTGTGAAACAGGAATCCATCACCGTTGGAGCTGAAGACAAAGGGCACCTGCAGCATGTCGGCATAGCCCAGCCCCTGCTGCATACCGTCGCCAACCGCGTGGTTGTTGTCTTTGGCCTCGATGACGGCAATCGGGATATTGGGCTTGTAGAAGAGCACATAGTCGGCCCGCTTATGCCGGGCTCGCGTATGAAGCCTGCCCCGAACGATGATTCTGCCTTTGGTGAGCGGATACTCTTCCCGGATCTGCGTACCGGGATCCCAACCGGCCTGCACGAGGGCCGGGGTGATGAATTGGGAGCAGATGTCACGTTCAGAAAGACGTTTTTTATTCACTGGTCACCGCTCATATTTTTATGGAAGAACCACATCTGTTCCAACAGTCATGGATAATCTTATCCGGCAAGTTTATATCAAACCGGATGTCATGTTCAAGTCCGCATTCGCCCCGAAACAGATTGCTGACATTTCATTGCCGCGGACAGCCGTCGCTTATTTTAACTATTTCCTGCAAAACATGACCTTCGGCCTTTTCTGAAATTTGCTTGCAACACGCCTCTGGTGTAATTACAATGTATGCCAGCTCAATTTTGACAGAGGAGGAATCTATGCGCACATCGATCGTTCGTATCGGAAATTCACAGGGAATCAGAATCCCGAAGGTTATTCTTGAACAATGCCACTTCGGGCCAGATGTTGAACTTGAAGTTGAAAACGAAATGTTAATTATTCGCTCAGCATCATTTCCTCGCCAAGGCTGGGATGAAAAGTTCAAGTGCATGGCAGCCGCAGGAGATGACAGCCTTCTTGACGGTGAACTTGTAAACCAATCCTCATGGGACGAGGATGAATGGCAATGGTAGTCAGACGATTCGAGGTTTACCTGGTCAGCCTTGATCCCGCGATCGGGCATGAAATCCGTAAGACACGGCCGTGTCTCGTAATTTCACCAGATGAAATGAACGGCTACATTTCTACCGTGATCGTTGCTCCCATGACTACCAGGGGCAGAGACTGGCCTACAAGAATAAATTGCTCTTTCAATGGTAAAGATGGACAGGTGGTTCTTGACCAAATCAGAACGGTTGACAAATCGCGATTGGTTCACAAGCTCGGGGAAATAGACCCAGGAACAAAAGCGGATGTATTGTCAATCATTGCAGAAATATTCGCACCATAAAGGAAATTTTGAAATCCATGCAGGCCAAACATAAAAAAATGATTCGCCGTTCTTGAAAGGATAAATATGCAAGTAAGAAAATTATCACTCGAAAAGGATCAAAATGGGCATTTGTTACAACAACCTCAATTGCATCCAAATTCCCGAATAGAAGCAATCTTCTTGTTTCTGGAAGACAATGCGAAAGGTCGTAAAACAATCAGAAAGCCATCGAAAAAAATTGGGGGAAAAGGAAAGATCATCGGAGATATAATAGCGCCCGTTGTTCCGCCCGAAGATTGGAACGCACTGATCTTTTGATTACAGCAAACCTGTGATACGGTAATATTATGCCAGATTCAAATCTTACCCGCAGTTGACTTCCCCGATGAGTTTTCCAGTACAGGAGGCGTCGTATCCCGGAAGTGACGACAATTCCTTGCGGAGTGCATGGGATTGCAGCACATCCAGCACCACTTTTATCGATGCCAGCTCCAGCAGATCATAAGGTATGACCAAATCACAGCGGACCAACTGGACCGGAACAAAATCGAGCCCGTGGGCAACCGCCACCGCCCGCAGCCCCAGCGCGGCATCCGCCAGATGGTAGGTCACCATCTGCGCCCCCTGACGGTGACTGTCAACCAACTGATTATAGCCATTGACGACATCCGTAGGCACGCCGGCGCGCGCCAGACAATCGTCCAGCAATGCGCGAAGGGCAGCGCCGGGTTCCCGGTTGACCAGCCGGACCCCTTCTCTGGCCAAATCGCCGACCGACCGGATTTGGAGCGGATTTCCCGGTGCCACCATCAGTCCTTCTTCAAACAGGGAAAATGCGAAAACCATCACATTGCTCCCGGTCAGCATTTTCTGCACCAGCATAATATTGGATTCGGATGCATCCGTATTGTGCATGTGTGTGCCGGCAGCATGGGCATGTCCGGCGGCCAGCGCCTTGACAGCGGCATGACTCGATGCAAATCGGCAATGCACCCGGATATCGCCGGCACGGCGTGAAACATGGGAACTCAGCAGGGAAAAAGCCGGATCGCACCCCAACAGCACGATATTTCTGTTCAGAAATTCCTCCGGCTGAAGCAATTGAACCGTTGACCCGCCGGGATGAAGCAAACCGTCTGCCGCATGGAAACCGTCTCCATGCAGCCATTTGCTGTCCATGGGATAGGCAACAAGACGATTGCGGATACGGACGACGGATACCCGGGCATCCGGAACACTCGCATTTTCCGCCAATGTTACCGGCTGGGCGTCATCCGGCATTTCCAGCACGAACAAATCTTCGACCCGGCATTCCAATTCCCGTGCCAATCGCAAGGCGATGAGGGTATTGGGCATGTAGCGGCCGGATTCCATATCGTAAACCGCCTGCCGTTTGATCCCCACCCGTTCCGCCAGCTCGTTCTGTGACAGTTTTTTGCGGACACGTGCCTGCTTCAGTTTACAAACCACCTGCTCCTTGACATTTTCCATGACAGCCCCCCTGAATTGTCTGCACCAAGATTTTTAAACATTACATAAGGATGCAGCGCAACGCAGCATTCGGACTTCGGCATCGTTCAATCCAAACGAATCATCTTGCCATGATTGACGTTGTTGGCCCGCCGAGCTGGCAGAGCTTTTCCCATTCCGGCCTTTCCAGTGATTGCAGGCCTTTTTCGGGGTGCCTGCCGAATCTGTCCTGCCGGTCGTATTCGGCTGACAGGATGGTGATCTCTGGTGGACGATACGGCATCGGTTCCGCCGATCATGGCAACCAGCTCGGCAACAACACTGTTCAGTTCTTCGGCCTGGGCAGCTTCCACAGCCGCATTCAGCGCCAGCAGATTGGTCTGGAAAGCGATCTCATCGATGGATTTGATGATTTTGAATGTTTCCTCACTCGCTTTGGGAAATCCGCTGCATCTGGTCTTGGGCGGATCGGTCGCGCTGCTGCGAATATTTTCACGAAAAATCGATCCTTTTTTATTGACCCTGTTCCATCGGCAAGGGTAAGTTAACCGCTTGAAATATTCGATATCCAGAGCCCATCCGTTACACGCATTCTCAATATCTGTCAATGTCGAACATCTTAAATGCCGGATGGACTTCTGTGAACAAACAATCCCGATAACCATCGCGGTTGCAGACAACGAAAGCGATATGTGTTCATGACCCATTGCCCTGGTCTTTCCATCATTATCGTCAATTACAACACCTGTGATTATCTGGCTCGATGTCTGGAATCCCTTTCCGGATCGACGGAAGCCGACTGCGAAATCATCGTGGTTGATAATGCCTCTGCCGATGCCAGTGCCGCAATGGTCACAGAGCGGTTTCCGCAGGTACGGATCATCGCCAACGCGGAGAATGTGGGATTTGCCAGGGCCAACAACCAGGCGATCGCCCTGGGCAGCGGCCGTTATTATTATTTTCTGAATCCGGATACCGAAGTCCGCCCCGGTGC
>CAZBUL010000109.1:6723-10124 GCA_964495045.1 uncultured Desulfobacterales bacterium
GTGGTGCTGCACTGGGGCGGAAAAAGCGAGCGGGCTCATCTGCCCGCCGCTGTGTGGGAGAAAAAATTCCGGGCAGAATTGGTGTTTTATCGCCGCCACTATTCCCGCCGGGCCGTCCGGGCGATCTGTGTGGAAAATCTGATCCAGGCTGTGTGGCGGATTGTTTCGCTCAATCTGGCCATGCCGTTTTATTCAGACAAGACCATTCCGCGGCTCAAACTGGAGAAGTATCGGGTGGCGCTCAAAGTTTTTGGAACTTTGCTCGCCACTTCAAACGATCTCTAAAAAAAAGGGCCTGCCGGAAAGGGAAAATGAAGGCAGCCGGAAAGGGCTACCCGATCAAGAGAGGAGACATCCATCACGTAGCGGCTGAATAATCCGCCGGATTCCACGCCGACCCCGGCGGAAACGCCCGCGCCCCAAGTTCCCGATCCATCATCAGAATGCCGCTATGGTTTTCTCCGATCATCTTGATCTGTTCGAGAATCTTGCCCGAAGTGGCCTCTTCCTCCAACTGTTCCTTGGAAAACCACGCCAGCATGGGCTCCGAAGTATAGTCTTTCTCTTCACGGGTAATGGTGGTCAGATCATTGATTTTGCTCGTAATGAACTGTTCGTGGGCATAAGTATCTTCCCAGACTTCCGTAATGGAGGCCCAATCGGTTTTCAACTGTTTCAGCGTCATCAGCACCACCTTGCCGCCCCGGTCGTTGATATGATCGAAAAACTTCATGGCGTGCATCATCTCTTCATGGGCCTGACAACGCATCCAGTGCGCCATGCCGTCCAGATTTCTGGCGTGAAAATAGGCGGCCATCGACAGGTAGATGTAAAAAGACTCCAATTCGTTCTTGATCTGTTCATTCATGGCCTTGCGCAACCGTTCGTTGATCATGTGCAAATCCTCCTTTGCTTTCATACTTCTTTTGAATTTATTGGTTCTTCAACAACATCCGGGATCCATCCGTCATGCATCTTCCAATACTTCCCCCGTCCGCTCCGTATGATACCCGCCCAGAGCAGACACACGGTCTTTGAATTCCGGGGATCGAATCGTCGCCAGCAGACACAGGATGTTTTCCGTCTCGAAAAAGCGCTCCGGGATGACAAGATCATACTGCTCGGTAACAACCGGGATGAAATCGAGATTCAGCGCGCGGGCCGCCGCAAATATTCCCAGCCCCATATCCGCCGCACCACTTAGAACGGCGGCAGCCACCGACATGTGGGTGAATTCATCCGTTCCATAGCCATTGATGTCCTTTGGATTCAAATCGAGCTGCTTCAGCCGGTAGTCCAGCAGTATCCGTGTTCCGGAACCACTCTGCCGATTGATAAACTGGATATCCTTCCGGATGATGTCTTCGATCCCCTGGATGCCTTTGGGATTGCCGCGGGCGACCATAAACCCCTGATCCCTGAAAACAAGCTGCACCCGTTTGACCGGGATGTCGGGCAGATATTTCCGGATGTCGGAGAGATTGTAGGTGCCATCTTCCGTGTTCAGCAAATGAGATCCGGCCACATGGCACACCCCTCTCTTGATGGCCATCAAGCCCCCCATACTGCCGACATGGCTCGACGACAGCGTTAATGCCGGATAATGGGCGCGGATCATGTCGGCCAGGACATCCAGCGTATTGTCGTGACTGCCGACCACCACGATGGTGTTTTTGATGGATGACAGGGGCCGCAGCAGCTCGGCCTGAACCGGCTCGTTTTCCTTGAGGCCTTCCAGATGGGTGGGAATCCGGATGATGCCATCGGCCTGGGTCATCGTGGTAATACAGCCGGCGCCGCGGGGAAGCGGAATGGCGACAATCCGCGCATCGACTTTACCAAGCTTGACACGGAGAAATTCCTCGACACCCAGCTTCGACGGAATTTTTCGAATGGGCTCGACCAACACGGTGGGCCGCTGGGGTTCGGGCTGTCCGATCCAGGTGCAGATCAACGGCCCCACGAACTGCTCGAACGCCACAATGGCCGACACCGGATAGCCAGGCATGCCGAACACGGGCTTATTGTTGATGGTTCCGATAATCAGCGGCTTTCCCGGCATCACCGTAATGCCATGAACCAGCACCTCGCCCAGATGATCGATGACGGCGCGTCCATAGTCTTCGGAACCGGCAGACGATCCGCCCACGGTCAACACGATGTCGGCATCCCCCAGACAGGCCGCCTGCACCACCCGCGTCATGACCTCGGTATCATCCGGGATCATTTCATGGCGTTCGTATTCCCCGCCCCAGGCCTCGACGAGTTTTCCCAGAACGGTGGAATTGGATTCCAGAACCTGCCCCGGTTTAAGCGCTTCGATGGGGGTCGTTCGCCAGTCCACCAACTCGGAACCAGTGGGAATGATCAGCACTTTCGGCTTTTTTCGAACCTGAACCGAGAAAATCCCTCCGGACAAAAGCGCACCGACGCAATAAGGAGTCAACCGATGATTCCGGGGAAACAACAGCTCCGTGGCCACGATATCTTCACCCATCCGACGGACATGCTGCCAGGGAAAAACCGGGGCTTCGATCTGAATCCGGGTGGCGTCCAGGTTCTGAACATGTTCGATCATGATCACGGCATTGGTGTTTTCCGGAAGTACGTGGCCGGTATTGACAGGAAACGCATCTGTTCCGATGGTCAGTTGTTTGGGGGTGGACTCCCCTGCCCCGAACGTATTTTCGGCCAGCACCGCCAGCCCATCCATGGCAGCCGCGTGAAACGCCGGTGAAGAAATCCGGGCGAATACCGGCTCAGCCAAGATCCTCCCCACGGCATCCGGAACCGGAACGGTCTCCGAGACAGGGTGTTCCAGGGGCGGAAACGAGTCAAACATCTGTTTTCTGGCTTCCGCCAGGGTTTTCATCCGCAAATAGACATTCCGTTGATGCTCCATGTCGTCATCTCCTTAATCTCCCTCTCCCATCGGGGGAGGGCTGGGGTGGGGGAAAAACCATATTGCCGTTCAAAGTATATCAGTCGAACAGCTCCACATCGACCTGCTCTCCCGGATTCAGCCCTTCGACATTCAGGCCGATTTCAATCAGGCCGTCGGCTTTCACCATGGTGTGAATCAGGCCGGATTTTCCCAATACCGGATCGGCCATCAGTTTCCCATCGACTTGTCTGAGCTTGACCCGGACATAATCCACCCGCCCCTGTGCGGATGCGACATTGCGGGAAAGCTGAGCCGGCACCCGGCGGGTCCGAAACGCGTCTTCCGCAATGCCCGATATATGGGCGATAAACGGTCGGACGATTTTCATAAAAACGATCATGGCGGAAACGACATGGCCGGGAAGCCCCCATACCGCCTTGTTTTGGGCCTTGGCCAGAATGGTCGGTTTCCCCGGACTGATGGAAATGCCATGAAAAAGAATCCGGGATTCGGGCAG
>CAZBUL010000110.1:0-10093 GCA_964495045.1 uncultured Desulfobacterales bacterium
TTGCCCCGGTTTCCCATCGTGGAAACTCGGGGTTTTTTATTTCAATTTTTATGAAAAAGGAGGTGATGTCTACACGAAAATGGTTTTGCCGATTATGAATCGGATTCAGTTTGATTTGGATTTTGCTATGCCCCGGTTTCCCACAGTGGAAACTCGGGGCTTTTTTTGTCTTGAACGAAAACAATAATCCGATTTGTGTGGGAGTTCAGGACTTATTTTTTTATTGAGGTGTAAAATTATGAAAAATAATGAAGGGTTATTTGAATCTGAATTATGGACACAAAATGAGGTAGCAAACTATTTTAGGGTAGTTCCTGGAACAATAAAAAACTGGAGAGAACGGGGTTTATTGTCTTACTGGCAAGCTCCTGGCTCAACCAGAATTTTATATCGCAAAGAAGAAGTTCTGGCTTTTCAGGAAAAGAACATAACATCAACGGCTAAAAAAGGGGGCAATAAGGCTATAGGATTGGGAAGAGTTTCTATGCGAAAGTCTGTTATATCAACCGTTGAAGATGATTGGAGGATATAACATGGCTAATAAAAAGTATCATCATCTGTTTAAACGAGATAATATTTGGTATTTTCGAAAAAGTGAAACCCGAATATCCTTGGACACCACAGTAGCCACGGAAGCAATACGATTAAGGGATAAACTGCTTGAAAATTACCATCTTACAGGACAATTCACTGTACCTGTCGCTGATAATGGCAAACCGACTTTTGGAGAAGTGGCAAAATCATGGGCAAGTATTCATTTCAAGAAAGTTAAATACTCTACCTGGAGGGATTATCGTTCGGTAATGAACGCCCACGTTCTTCCTGCATTCAAAGATATGCCTATAGATGCCATTACATACTTGGATGTTGAAAAATTCATTTCCGGATTGAATTGTAACGGTAAAAGAATAAACAACATTCTTGTTCCAATGCGTTCAATTTTCAATATGGCATTTAAGCAAAAATATGTTTTGGAAAATGTAATGCTCAAGGTGGAAAACCGTTCAATTGAGCAAGCAGATATTTTGCCATTATCCACAGAAGAAGTGTTGGGTTTTCTTGACGTGGTCGATCCATTTTACCGTCCATATTCGGTTATACGTTTTTTCACCGGAATGAGAGACGGAGAGATAGACGCCTTGCTGTGGTCAGATTACAAACAAGATATGGTTCCTATGCCAAAACTTCACATCAACAAATCGTTCGTTTATGGGCAGGACGGCAGTACAAAAACGAAAAAATCGAAACGATATGTGGATTGCCTGAACATGGTTGTTGAAGCATTGGAGGAACAGCGGGCATTAACGGGCGACAAAGAATACATCTTTTTGTGTCGTGATGGTCGTCGTATGAACCCTGACCATTATCGAAATGTTGTCTGGAAAAAGGCACTGAATAAATTAGGCGTTGAATATCGCCCCCCGATTCAAACACGTCATACCTTCGCTACCATGATGATTTCAGCAGGTGAAGATTTAGGGTGGGTACAAAATATGTTGGGGCATTCATCGCTTCAGATGATATTCACCCGGTACTATTCTTGGATACCCAAGAAAACTCGAAATGATGGAACCGCTTTCATGGCATCATTGGGCAACGGAGAAAATGATAATAAAGAAGAGCCTGGGGAAAAAACACTGACAAACGTTACAACGTTTTTTGAAAGAAACGACACAATAACGACACAGTCAGGAGCATAAAAAACAAATGGCTTACAGATTTACCTGTAAGCCATTGAAATTTATTATATATATCTTAATGCTTTTATTCAGAAGTCTTATTCTCTTCGGGTTATGAGCCCGACGAGCTACCAGGCTGCTCCACCCCGCATCAATGGAGGAATAATAATGTGAATAGACTTATGAAGTCAAGTTCTTTTTTTGGAGTTTTCGCCAACAGACAACTCGATCAGAGACAAGAGTCTGATTTTATATGCTTCGGTATGAACCGCCGCATGCTTTCCCGATGAAGCATGCAAGAGAACCCGTTTAGTCCGGCAGGTGTGACCGGCGATGATTTCAATCGAGGAGCGCGGCACATCCAGACAATCGGACAGAAACTGAATGCACATCCGGTTGGCGGCATCATCGACGGGTGGGGCCTGAATGGCAATTTTGAGAGCATTCCCGTGAAGCCCGACAATCCGGTTCCGGGAAGACCGGGGCTGAACATAGACATCCACAACAATGCCCTGGGCCGTTTCCTGAAAAAAATGGATGGGGGATGAACCGGAAACCACGCTATCCGGTGTAAACAGCATGCTGTTGGATCAGTTGTTTGAAAAAATCCGGCGGTCGCACCACTTTACCGGCGCTGTCCATGAAAGCATGCCGGGTATAGGCTCTGGCCATCGGGCGGGTGCCGCTTTCATCGAATGCCGTGTAGTCGAATTTGATGCCTGCCCGAACGCTGGCATCAAGGGATGTCTCGATGATGAGCAGATCGTCGTATTGCACCGGGCTGACGAATTTGCAGTGCAGTTCCGATACGGGTAGAAAATACCCGCGGGCCTCGATTTCCTTGTAAGGCATGCCGATGAAACGGAACATTTCCGCACGGGCAGCTTCAAACCAGCGGAAATAATTGGCGTGGTAGCCGAATCCCATTTTGTCTGTGTCGGCGTAAATTACCCGGTAGCGTGTGCGGTGGGTCAACATCGATATCCTGTCTCGAATACTTAGGCGGTGAGAATGTTCTGAATCATTGCTTTCAGATGGTTGTAGTCATGGGTGACCGGAAATTCGGGAAATTCCCGGACGACATTTTCGGGCGGCCGGAACAATATTCCCTTGTCGGCGGCCTTGAGCATGGCGATGTCGTTATAGGAGTCTCCCATACCGATGATCTGATAATTCAAACTTTTCAGGGCGAGCGTGGTTTTCTCTTTGGCCTGCTGCTGCCGCAGGTCGTAGCGGACGATCATGCCGTCGGCATCCGTGGTGAGGGAATGGCAGAAAAGGGTCGGCATGCCCAGCTTTTTCATCATGGGGCCGGCAAATTCCTGGAACGTATCGGATACAACGATCACCTGGGTGATAGAGCGGAGCCAGTCCAGAAATTCCAGCGCTCCGTCGAGGGGGTTCATGGTGGCGATGACCGCCTGAATGTCCGACAGCTTCAGGTTGTTTTCCTTCAAAATCTGCAGGCGCCTTCGCATCAGAACATCATAATCGGAAATATCGCGGGTGGTCAGCCGCAGCTCCGCAATGCCGGTCTTTTCCGCAACATTGATCCAGATTTCGGGGATGAAAACACCTTCCAGGTCTGAGCATACAATATACATAAAACCTCACGCTAAGGGGGTGGATGTCGCAGCCGTCGATCCGTCTGCGGCATGTCAGGGATTAATCGGAACCGTTGGAATCTTCCACACGAATCAATGCCGGGTGGCCGCTGACGACTTCCAGTTGAACGATTTCGGCCAGGGCCTGCTGAACATTGGATTCTTTGGCCAGGTGGGTCATCATGACAACAGGTACCGTGCCTTCGGATTTTCGGCCTTTCTGATGAACGGATTTCAGGCTGATGCCATGATTTCCCAGAATCCCCGAAATTTTGGAAAGCACGCCGGGCTGATCGAGGGCGGCAAACCGAAAATAGTAATGAGAAATGATCTCATCGACCGGCATCACGGGAATCCGGTGAATATGATCTCTCTGATAAGACAGCAGCGGCACCCGGCCGATGGCACCGGTCATCAGGTTTCGGGAGATATCCACCAGATCGCTGACAATGGCACTGGCTGTCGGCATCATGCCGGCGCCTTTGCCATACAGCAGAATATCTCCGGCGGCGTCTCCGGTGATGGTGAGGGCATTGAGAGACCCATTGACGCTCGATAGAATGTTGTCGAACGGAATCATGGTCGGATGTACGCGGGCCTCGACGGAATCGCCCCGGTTTTTGCTGATGGCCAGCAGTTTGATTTTATAGCCGAACTGGGCCGCAAAATCGATGTCTAACGGCGTGATTTTCGAGATGCCCTCCACATAGATGTCGTTCAGACACAATTCGGCGCCATACGCCAGGGAGGTGAGAATCGCCAGTTTGTGGGCTGTGTCGAACCCTTCGATATCCAACGTCGGGTCCGCTTCCGCAAAACCGCTGTGTTGGGCATTGGCCAGGGCGGCTTCGAAGGTGCCGCCTTCATCGGTGATTTTAGACAGAATGTAGTTGCAGGTGCCGTTCAAAATGCCGGACATGGCCTGTATCTGGTTGCCGACAAGGGATTCCCGCAGGGTTTTGATCACCGGCATGCACCCCCCGACGCTGGCCTCGAAGGCCAGTTCGACTCCTTTTTCGGCGGCGATGCGGAACAGGTCGTTGCCGTATTCAGCCAGCAATGCCTTGTTGGCGGTGACCACCTGCTTGCCGTTGGAAATAGCTTTCAGAATCAACTCGTTGGCGATACCGGTGCCGCCGATGGTTTCGATGACAATGTCGATTTCCGGGTCCGAGACCACGGACTGCGCATCGGTGGACAACAGCCCTTTTTCGAACACGATCCCCCGGTCCCGATCGATGTCGATATCGGCGATGCGTTTCAGATTGAGGGCGGCGCCTACCCGGGAACAGATGATTTCCCGATTCTGGATGAGCATGCGGGCGACACCCGTTCCGACCGTGCCGCAGCCCAATAGTCCAATATGGATTGTCTTCATGCTACATGACCTTTCGAATGCCGCGCACGGCCTGGTTGATCCGCATGGGATTTTCGATGAGGGCAAACCGGACGTATTCATCGCCGTATTCGCCGAAACCCAGGCCCGGAGATACGGCCACCTGGGCTTCGTTGATCAGAAACTTGGCAAATTCCACGGAGCCCATTTTGATGAATTTGTCGGGAATTTTCCCCCATACGAACATAGTGCCTTTGGGGCTGGGGATTTCCCAGCCGACCCGGCTGAGGCCGGAGATGAGCGCATCCCGCCGTTCTTTGTAAGTGTCCCGGATTTCCTGGACGCATTCCTGGGGGCCGTTCAAGGCGATGATGGATGCAATCTGAATGGGCTGAAACACCCCGTAATCCAGATAGCTCTTGATCCGCTTGAGGGCGGCGACGGTTTCGGCGTTTCCCACACAGAATCCCATGCGCCAGCCGGCCATGCTGTAGCTCTTGGACAGGGAAAAAAATTCGACACCCACGTCTTTGGCGCCCTTGGCCTGCAGAAAACTGGGGGCCTGATAGCCGTCGAAGGTGAGATCCGCATAAGCGAAATCATGGATGACCAGGATGCCGTGCTCTTTGGCGTAATCCACGATTTTCTGAAAAAATGCCAAATCCACGACTTCGGTGGTCGGATTGTGCGGATAGGAAATGATCAGCACTTTGGGACGCGGCCAGGTCTGTTTGGTGGCATTGATGAGATTTTCGAAAAAGTCGCTGTCTGGGCCCAAGGGTATTCCCCGGACATCGCCGCCGGCGATAATGGCGGAAAAAGGATGTATGGGATAGGTCGGATTGGGAGTAAAGACCACATCGCCCGGCCGGATTGTCACCAGAACCAGATGGGAGAGGCCTTCTTTGATACCGATGGTGACGATGGCTTCGGAATCCGGATCGATATCCACATCGAAGCGCCGCTTGTACCACTCGGAAATGGCCAGCCGCAGCCGGGTGATTCCCATGGATGCGGAATACCGGTGATTATGGGGCTTTTGTGCGGCTTCGATCAATTTATCGACAATATGGCGGGGGGTTCCCAGATCCGGGTTGCCCATCCCCAGATCGATGATGTCTTTTCCCTCATGTCTGGCTTCCATCTTGATTTTGTTGACTGTCGCAAAAACATAGGGGGGCAGTCTGTCTAGCCTGGCGAATTTTGTCACGACACACCTCTGCGGTCACGAAGGGTAACGAAAAAAAAGAAAAGATCATGACCGGCTTAATCTATTCTTCTTGTTGGATAATCCATTTCATTTCATACAATACAACGGCCTTCATGTCAAAAATGTTTTGACTTTTCATCTGAATTTGGATAAATTCCTTAATAAATTCAAGTTTTTCGTGAATCAATAAGGAGATAGCCATGACCAAGTCTTTATCCTATGCCGATGCCGGCGTCGATATCGATAAAGCCAACGATTTCATTCGCACCATCAAGTCCATTGTCAGTCACACGCCCCGAACCGGTGTCATGGGGGAAATAGGCGGGTTCGGCGGGCTCTTCTCCCTCAATCTGGCCAACATCGAAAGACCGGTTCTGGTCAGTTCGACGGACGGGGTGGGCACCAAACTCAAAATTGCATTCCTGGCAGACAAACATGATACAATCGGTATCGATCTCGTGGCCATGAGTGTCAATGATGTGGTGGTCCAGGGAGCCAAACCGCTTTTTTTTCTGGATTATCTGGCCATGGGTCATTTGCGGACAGAGACAGCCGCCGATATCATCAAAGGTATCGGTGAAGGCTGCCGCATCGCCAATTGCGCGCTGATCGGCGGGGAAACGGCCGAGATGCCGGGCATCTATCAAAACAACGAATACGATCTGGCCGGGTTTGCCGTTGGACTCGTCGATAACAGTCGAATCATCGACGGTTCCGAAATACGGGTGGGCCACAAACTGATCGGCATGGCATCCAGCGGTCTGCACAGCAACGGCTATTCTCTGGTTCGAAAAATCTGTTTCGATGTGCTGAATCTGTCGGTGGATGCCTATATTCCTGAACTGGGAAAGGCTCTGGGGGAAGAACTGCTGACACCCACCCGGATTTATTCCGAAATTGTTCTCATGCTGCTCCGGGATCTGCCCATTCACGGGCTGGCGCACATCACGGGCGGCGGTATTTCTGAAAATGTCGTCCGCATTCTGCCCCGGTCCTGCAAGGTGCTGATCCGGAAGAACAGTTGGGGAATTCCGCCGGTTTTCAAATTTCTACAGGATGCCGGAAAAGTGACGGATGCCGAAATGATGCGCACCTTCAATAACGGTATCGGCATGATTGCAGTGGTGCCCGATCAGATTGCGCAGGATGTGCTCGAGCGGTTGAGCGGCATGGATGTGCAGGCTTATTTGATAGGTGAAGTTGTCGAAAGAAAAGATTCCGAAGAAAGAATTGTCTGGATATGATCCGTCGCAACCAAAAATTCTTACGATTTCCGACATTCCGTGTTGCCCTTCTCTCGTGTGATGTTCCTGCCCGATTTATTGCGATCGGTTGATGGCATTGTATGATTCCCAATGGTTATTCAGCCATTTCTTTTGTCATTTGTCTGATTCTTACGCCCCTTGTTCGACAGATCGTTTTGAAAAAAGGCTGGATGGCCCGTCCCACAGCCGATCGTTGGCACCGTAAACCCACCGCACTGTTTGGCGGCATCGCCATTTACCTGGCGGCGGCCGTTCCGCTGTTTATCATTTCAGATTTCAAATCCTTTGGGTCGCAGGTGACGAATTTATCGGATGCTACTGCTGTCTTCTCCATGGCACCCGCTCTGTTTGTTGGGATAACGTCCATTTTTCTGGTGGGATGGGTGGATGATATCTTTCGCATGAAACCCCATAGCAAATTGCTGGGGCAAATCCTGATCGCATCCCTGTTCGCTTTTTGGGGCTTTCGGCTGCAATGGGTGACATCCCTGACCCTCGATACCCTGATCACGATATTCTGGATTGTGGGCATCACCAATGCGTTCAATCTCCTCGACAATATGGATGGTCTCTGTGCCGGAATCGGCACCATTGCAGCGGTGTTCCTGGCTGTCGTGTTATCGGGCTTTCAACCGGAATCGGCGCAATGTGCAGCCATTCTGGCCGGTGCCACCGCAGCGTTTCTGGTTTATAATTTCAAGCCGGCCTCCATCTTCATGGGGGATTGCGGATCGCTCACGATCGGATTCGGCATTTCACTGCTCAGTCTTGGTCTGTCCGGGATCAACACCGGCAATCCTCTGGCCGCCATGGCGGTTCCCGTAATGATCGTGATGGTTCCCATCCTCGATACCACCATGGTGACGCTGGTCCGGCTGTTGAGCGGCAGAAAGGCCTCGACCGGCGGCAAGGATCATACGTCCCATCGCCTTGTCTTGATGGGATTCAGCGAAAAAAAATCCGTTTTGTTCCTGTATGGTGTGGGGGTGGTGTCGGGCATTGCCGCTGTTTTCGTCAGCCGAAGCGATACCTTCACGTCACCGACGGTCATCATCCCGGTCATCATATCGATTTTGCTCATGGGGATTTATCTGTCTCAGCTCCGGGTCTATCCCGAGAAAGAATTCTCGGTGCTGCGGGATCGGACATTTACACCGATTCTTATCGAACTGACATATAAAAAACAGATCGTTCTGGTGATTCTGGATTTTTTTCTCATTGCCTTCTCCTATTACCTTTCCTACCGGCTCAGATTTGATACGTTTCAGTTTCCTTATTATTTCAAGGTTTTTTTAAAGTCGTTGCCGGCTGTCATCGCTTGTAAGCTCATCGCATTTTTTCTAATGGGCGTTTATCGGGGAATCTGGGGATATGTGAGCTCCAACGAAATTGCGGCTTATCTGAAAGCATCGACCCTCGCTTCGTTTCTCTCCATAACGGCCGTAACGTTTGTGTATCGCTTCGAAGATTTTTCAAAAGGCATTTTTTTGATGGACTGGCTGATTACGACCGGCACCCTCCTGGGCACCCGCGGATTTTTCAGGCTGACCGGGGATGCCATCAAACGAAATGCCCTGTCCGGTGAGCACGTCCTCATCTATGGAGCAGGAAGGGGCGGAGAAATTCTGCTGCGGGAAATCCTTCACAACAAACGGCTGAAGATCAAACCGGTCGGTTTTATCGATGACGATCCCCTCAAAACCGGAAAAAAACTTCAAGGCTATGCTGTGTTGGGTACGTTCAACGATCTCGATGTTCTGATTTCCCAGCATCCGGTGTCGAGCCTGCTCATATCGTTCACAGGGAGTGATTCGGAACGGATGCAGGCCATCCGTCATTTCTGCATTCAAAACGACTTGAATCTGAAGCAGTTTTCCATTCATATTGAAACCCTCGATCTTGAATCTGTATGAACATTCTTGGTATTGAAACTTCCTGTGATGAAACGGCGGCCGCGATCGTTTGCGATGGTCATGTGGTGCTTTCATCGGTGGTGGCTTCCCAAACCGACGTGCATCATCCTTACGGCGGTGTTGTGCCGGAACTGGCTGCCCGAAAGCATCTGGAGGCCATTCCTTCGGTGGTTGCTGCGGCTGTCGAGCGTGCCGGGGTTCCGGAGCGTGGCATCGACGCCGTTGCCGTTACACAGGGGCCCGGTCTGGTCGGCGCATTGCTGGTGGGATTTTCTTTTGCCAAAGCTTATGCATACTCTCGTAACATTCCCTGTGTGGGGGTCAATCATCTCGAAGGGCATATCCATTCCCTGTTTCTGGAACCGGATTTTCCGGAATTTCCTTTTGTCGCCCTGCTGGTTTCGGGAGGGCACACCGGCATCTATCACGTCACCTCGCATTTGGACTGCGAACTGCTCGGGCAGACCCGTGATGATGCTGCCGGCGAGGCGTTCGATAAAGTCGCCAAAATGCTGGGGCTGGGGTATCCGGGGGGCGTGGTGATCCAGGAGATATCGAAAAAAGGGAACGTTTCCCGCATTCCGTTTCCGAGGCCTTTTCTGGACAAAGCCGATGCGGATTTCAGTTTCAGCGGTCTGAAATCGGCTGTTCGCCGGTATGTCGAAACGCACGATATTACGGAAGATATTCCAGATATTGTTGCGGGGTTCCAGGAATCCGTGGTGGATGTGCTGACATTCAAACTGATCCAGGCCGCAGTATCCAGGTCGTGCAGTCGGATTGCCGTGGTGGGCGGGGTGGCGGCCAATGTGCGATTGCGGGAAAAAGTCCGCGCTGCGGCCTCTGAAAGAGATTTGTCGGTGTTTATCCCGTCACCGGAATTCTGCGGCGACAATGCCGCAATGATTGCTGCCGCCGGTTATCATCGCTTGCAGGCTGGTCATATTTCTGCACTGACCGATGATGTCTATTCGAAAATTCCCCAGCTGTCGCATTTGTAAAATTTCGGCCGGAACAGAATGGATATTTTTGGACAAAAATATAGACTTTCAGAAAAATAATTTCGCTGCGTTATCGGTCGGGAAT
>CAZBUL010000111.1:0-2046 GCA_964495045.1 uncultured Desulfobacterales bacterium
AGTATATCTCCGACCGATAACGCAGCGAAATTATTTTTCCGAATGTCTATAGCAAACGATTACCATATCCATTGACCAAATCAAGAAATATTATCGATGCCGGATTCGGCAAAGAACGGCGGCAGGGCATGTTGACCGTGTGCATTGTTTCGGCATGATCGAAATCCATTTACTTTTTCATCGAGATGCGGTTGAATTGCGATCTGATAAGGCCACTGTTACGAACCAACGGACCGATGTGTTTGCGTGAGGGAATATGATATCAGGATATGCTGATCCAATAGCGACTTCGGTGCATGCCGCCCGGAAAGCGCCCATGATGACTTATGGAAATTTTGGCCGAACCGGTTTGATGACCAGCCCGGTCGGGTTCGGGTGTTACCGCGTCACTTCGGAAAATGCCATCCACCGGCAGAGTCTGGAATTGGCGCTGCGCTCCGGCATCAATGTGATCGATACCAGCACCAACTATGCCGATGGTGACTCCGAGGCGCTCGTCGGCTATATGTTGACCGATCTGATCGAGGCCGAAGAAATAAAACGGCAGGAAATCGTGGTGGTTTCCAAGGTCGGATATTTACAGGGCCGCAATTATGAAATGAGCCAGGCCCGTCGGTCCGAAAATCGGCCGATTCCTGATCTCGTGACGGTGTCCGACGGGCTGGAGCACTGCATCCATCCGGAATTCATCGCCGCCCAGTTGACCGAAAGTCTCCATCGGCTCAATCTTGAAACCCTCGATGTCTATCTGCTCCACAATCCGGAATACTATCTCGGTGCCGCCCATAAAAACGGTTTGGCGCTGGATACCGCCCGGCAGGAGTATCTGCGGCGCATCCGGCTGGCGTTTGTTCATCTCGAATCGGAAGTGAAACAGGGCCGCATTTGCTGGTACGGTGTCAGCTCGAACACCTTTCCCGTAAGTCCGGAGGATCATGAATTCACCGATTTATCCGAATTATGGAAAATTGCCGAAGATATCGATGCCGATCATCATTTCCGTGTCGTGCAGTTTCCCATGAATCTGCTGGAAACCGGAGCCGTCACCCTGGCCAATCTGCCTGGTTCGAAAAGCGTTCTGGAATTTGCGGCCGAACATGGGCTGGCTGTTATGATCAACCGTCCGTTGAATGCCTTTTCGGGTCATTCGCTATTCCGGCTGGCCGACATCCTGGAGCCGGAGCCGGTTTCCGACCATCTGATCATCGCACGTATCGGTGCGGTCAGCGGCTCTGAAAGCCGTTTCTGGCGGCATATCCTGCCTGCGCTTCCGATTCCGGACGGTATCAAAATCCGTGTGAAAGAGCAGCTTTGCATCGCAGACACTCTGAAACATTACTGGCGGAATTTTTCTGTATATGAACGGTGGCGGCAGACCTGTGACGGGCATTTTTATCCCCGCATCCAGGGAGTGACGGCGTTTCTTCAGCCCCATGCCGATCAAAACCCACCGCTTCAACAGTGGATGACGGCCCATGAAACCATGGTGGAAGAGGTATTTCGGGCAATCGGATCCTATTATGCCGAAAAGGCCGGCCGCCGAATCACACAAATTAAACGGATGATAGCCAATGCCGATCCCGACTGGGCACTGCCGGGAAGTCTCAGTCAGAAAGCCGTTCGTGCGCTGCGTTCCACCCAGGGGATATCCACGGTGTTGGTCGGCATGCGGCATCCTGAGTATGTTGCGGATGTTCTCGAAGAGCTGGGCAGACCTTGCCGGGTGATGGATCGAAAACACTCCTGGCAGCATTTGGCATGATACCCATCCTCGAAATCGATCGATGCGTCATCGATGCCGCACGGCAGTGGAACATCATTGTCCGGCGAATCCGCAGAGACATTCCGATCGCAGGCAGTCCCGAACGCTGTGAACTCAGATGGGTGATCGAATCCGACACCGACCGGTTGTTTTTGCTGGAAAGTCTTTTCGAATCGGATATCGATCATAAGCAGGTGATTATCAACTGCCTGAATTTCCTTTCAGCAAAAGGCATGTCGCAGATCAATCCGGTTCTTCCCAATGAATCGGGAACACCTATTGTC
>CAZBUL010000111.1:2146-5162 GCA_964495045.1 uncultured Desulfobacterales bacterium
TTTCGGATTTGGGCTGGGATGCACTCATCGATTTTGTCATTGCCATTCGATTCGCCTGGCTTTCGGAGTGGCTCCGTCACCAGGATCGGGAAATGATCGAGATGGAGACGGTTTATATGAATCTGCTGGTGGAACATGCCGACTGGCTTAAGAAAACGCTGATTCCATAAACAGTATGGGGAAAATGGCGTTATCTGTAAGACGCGGCGGTGGGATGAGCTCCAAAAATATCGGCTGTCGGCTTCAGGTCATATCTCTTTTTCACTGACCGCCCGGTTTTTCCCGCTGTTTTTGGCCTTGTAGAGCGCTTTGTCGGCCCGTTCAATGAACGCATCCACGGTATCTCCTTTTCGGAGTTCGCTGACACCGATACTGACCGTAAATCCCAGCCTTTCGTTCGGATTGGACGGCTCGATCATGAACTGCTTGCCGGATAAGTTTTTACAGAAGGATTGGGCGCGTTTCAGCGCCTTTTTGAGCGTGATACCGGGCAGAATAATGGCGAATTCCTCTCCGCCGTAACGGGCGATGAAATCGTCGGTGCGAAACATGGTCTTGCATTCCTGAACAAAGCATTTCAGCACCCGGTCTCCCACAAGATGGCCGTAGGTATCGTTGACCGCCTTGAAGTTATCCAGGTCGCACAACATCATCGACACCGGTTCCCAGACAATCTGGGTGCGCTGAATTGTCCACTGCATCCGGCTGTCGAATGTCATCCGATTGAAGGAACCGGTCATGGCATCGAGTTGGGAGGCGTCCTTGACCTGTTCCAGGCTGGTGCGCAGCATCGAAATTTCCTGGGACAGGGAGTCGATCTGCTTGGAATCGGAATCCTGTTTTTCCTGAATGATCTGTTTCATGGCAGAGACTTCGGTTTTCAGGGACTCTTTGATTTTTCGAATGTCATCCAATTGTGTCAGGGCTTCCATGCGGACATTTTGATCATATATCCGGGAATTGAAATTCTGGGTGTCTCCGATCAGCCCGCTCAACCCGTTTCGCAGCATTTCGATGATATTCTTCAGCTCCGATTCTTTCTGTTGAATATTGTCTTTTTCCTGGGCGATATAATTCAGGATAAAGAGCTTATGGTCGGAAAAAGACTGCATCAGCACCGAAGCCGGCCGATTCTCCCCAAACTGTTCAGATATCCGGTCTAGCCGGCTCTTGAATTCGTCGGAACCGATCTCCGGGATATCCAATGAAAATTCTTTCAGAAAAAACACCAGAGAACCACCGATCTGCTGCAGAATCTGAACGCGCTCCCGGCATTCATCCAGATGACGACTCAACCGTTCAGGTGTGATTTCCATCGACTTATTTTTGGTGAACAACCCCATTGATGCTTGCCTCCGCCTATTTCCGTCTGACAACAAAGAACCATAAAGTTATGGAATGCATTCATACAACAGGGGATGAAACTGTTCAATGCTTTTTCTTTCCCGGGTGACATCCAAACCGTGAAGCATCTATGCCGAATCGTCAAGAGAACCTCAATATTTTGTAGAAATCATCCCGAAAACATTCCTTGACACATTTTGAGTCAGGTGTTAACCAAAAAACTTTATAACCATATAGGCTTTCAGAAAATTCATTTCGCTAATAAACAAAATGATCATTTTCATTTTTACAGCGATGATGAGGATCCAAGATGAAATTGAATAGATTGTCCATTTTCTGTGTAATCATTCTCTGGTTGATGGCTCAGGCATGCGCCAACAATGAGAATGAAATTTTGCAGGCCCGGACGCAGCTTGATCTGGCGAAAACCAAATCCGACATCGATGGAATATTTGTTGCCGTCAGCAACCTGATCCAACTCGGAGACACCGATCCGGCGCTTCCGATGGAGCTTGAAAAAGTCAAGAAGTCGTTGTCTTTGTATGAGCTGATCGGCGTTTCTCAAAGTGAAGGAACCCATGAAAAGACGATACAGTTCGCCGATGAATTTCTGGAGTATTTCCAGAATCATATCGATGTGCGTAAAGCGATGCGGGAATCCGGCCAGATTTTTAGATACCTGAACGAGTCGCTGAACGAGTTCCAGAGCTGTTTTCATCAGTCTGCAGATGGCGGATATTTATACGTTTCTATTAAAAATGCCGAATATTTTCAAATTGATTACGATGTTGTCTCTCAGCGGCTGTGGAACGCACGGCAATCTGTCGAAGAAGCTCTCCGGCGAGCCCCGAATTTCGATACGGCGCTCAATCTTCGCCGGCTGATCGTCAATGCTCAGATCGCTTTGAGCAGCGCTCTTACCCAAGAAATTTTCACGATCATCAATCGGCATCGACCAGCAGTTGAAAATACGTTTGATGCTGTTCATGCCGAAATGCAGAAGTCCATTCATTCCCGATTCGGTTCTCCCCAGAAAGTCTGGAAACGATTCCAATCGAATATGACAACACTCGAAGCGATTCACCAGGAAGAAATTGCCGATCTCAACCGGCTGATCTCCCTGATGCCCCGCCTGGAAAACGAGACAAACGAGAGTCATATCGTGTTGGCCAGAAATGCGGTGATGATCTACGACCAATATGTCAACACGGTGATCTATCCCCGAAGCAGTTTGATGGAATACGGCAACGACTACCGGTCGATAGCGTCGAAATGGTCGGAGATCGACGTGTGGTATCAAGGCATTGAGAGCAATCTGAATAATCTGAAAGACAACATCACCCAGATTGCCAGTCTGGCTATGGAGTTCTGCCTGTACAAGAACGAGCAGACACCGCATATCATACAAAAAAGACTGGAAATTATCGAATTATGAGTTTCGATGTGAAATCAGCCATACCTTTTTCCCTTGAACATGAGGAGTCGTTATGATGAACACCCTTGCCATATATCAGGAACTGAGCGGCACATTGGGCAATGAGGCGGCAATGAAGATTGCCGCTGTGATGGGAAAAATCTATGATGAACTGAAAAATTCCGTTACAAAAGATGAATTCAAAGATTTAAGAAACATCGTAGCAGAACTGGCGGAGGCCCAAAAACGGACAGAGAT
>CAZBUL010000111.1:5262-7400 GCA_964495045.1 uncultured Desulfobacterales bacterium
GTTCAGATTGACGAATCCCGGAATAAAACCAACAGTGGATACTTATGACGTGATCATCGTCGGCGGCGGGCCGGCCGGCCTGTTTGCCGCGCATTATCTGAGCGAACACTCGGATATGAAGGTGCTGCTCATCGACAAAGGCAAGACCCCTTTTCGCCGGAAATGTCCCATGAAGGCCAAAGATGCCTGTCAGCATTGCAAGCCCTGCAACATCCTCTGCGGCATCGGGGGTGCCGGTCTTTTTTCGGATGGCAAGCTCAACTATATCTACAAACTGGGCAAAACCGATTTGACACAGTTCCTGTCCAGAGAAGATGCTCAGCTCCTCATCGATGAAACCGAGTCGATCTTCAACCGCTTCGGAATGGATGGTACGGTCTATCCCACCGATATGGCGGCGGCCCAGGCGATCCGCAAGACCGCCAAACGCAGCGGCATCGATCTGCTTATCATCAAGCAAAAGCATCTGGGTAGCGACCGTCTGCCGGATTATATCAGCGACATGGCGGAGACCATTCGGTCCCGCGGGGTGGTGATCCATACATCCGAAGATGTGCGGGACATCACGACGGCCGATGGCCGGGTGACCGGCGTGGTCACTAACCGCAAAACCTATACGGCGGCCAACGTGATACTGGCTCCCGGCCGGGCCGGCGCTAACTGGATGGGGCAGGTGGCCGAAAAGTACAAGCTTGGACTCTCCCAGCGCGGGATCGAGGTGGGGGTCCGGGTCGAAGTGCATAACGATATCCTTCAGGATCTCTGCCGCATCATCTACGATCCCACGTTTTTCATTCAAACCGAAAAGTATGATGATCAGACGCGCACCTTCTGCACCAACCGCGGCGGCTACGTGGCCATGGAGAATTACAGCCGATTCGTGTGTGTCAATGGCCATGCCTATCAGGATCGCAAATCGGAAAACACCAATTTCGCCTTTCTGTCGAAGGTGGTGCTCACCGAACCCGTAACCGACAATCAGGCTTACGGCGAATCCATCGGTCAGTTGGCCACCCTGATTGGCGGCGGCAAACCGATTCTCCAGCGGTTTGGTGATCTGAAACGGGGGCGCCGCAGCACCTGGCATCGGATTCATAAAGGCTATATCACCCCGACACTCACGAATGTGGTCTGCGGAGATATTGCCATGGCATTGCCCGAACGGATTTTGACCAACCTGATCGAAGGTCTCGAAAAACTCAACCGGGTGGTGAACGGTGTATCCAACGACGAAACCCTGCTCTATGCGCCAGAAATCAAATTTTTTGCCACCCAGGTGCAGACTGATTCTCAGCTCGAAACGGCGGTTCGCGGATTGTTCGTTGCCGGAGACGGGCCGGGAGTGGCCGGTAATATCGTATCAGCCAGCGCTACGGGGCTGATTCCTGCCAAGGCCATTGTGGAGCGGCGGCCGTGAAAGATGTATGATTTCAAGTGCGGCCCATGTCATCGAATCTTTGTGGAGTTGAACCATGAAATACTGGCTGATGAAATCCGAACCCACCGTATTTTCGATCGATGATTTGAAATCCCGTTCCAACGGGATCGATCACTGGGACGGGGTGCGCAACTATCAGGCGCGGAATTTTCTGCGGAACGAAATTCAGGAAGGCGATGGGGTGTTGTTTTACCACAGCGGGAAAATGCCTGCGGTTGTGGGAACGGCAACGGTTGTCCGCAGCGGCTATCCGGATCATACGGCCTGGGAACCGGCCAATATGCACTTCGACCCCAAGAGCACCCCGGACAGCCCCGTTTGGTATATGGTGGATATCCGCTTCGAATCCCGATTCGAGTCACCCATACCGCTGTCCGAATTACGCCGACATCCGGAGCTTGCCGGGATGCAGCTTCTCAAAAAAGGCATGCGCTTGTCGGTTCAGCCTGTCACGCCAAGCGAGTTTGCGTTTATTTTGGGACTTGCCCGATCCGGATGAACGCAGCCATGACGATATCGGGTCGGGAATCGATATTTCGTGGAAGGGGCATCCAGCATGTTTTGGATATCATGACTGGGATGGCGAGATCGTCTTGACCGGCAGTATCCACCACAGCAGGGTGCACCCGTCTATCTGTTCACAGCCCTGGCTGCCTTCCGGGTGCACATCGGAAAACACCACGAGATAGCCTTCATTCAT
>CAZBUL010000111.1:7500-9990 GCA_964495045.1 uncultured Desulfobacterales bacterium
GGAACCGTAATGTTACACATACCGTCCTGATCATCGATTACCCCGTTTACATGCAGGAAAGATATGGCCGGATCATCCGTCGAAAAAGAAATGGGCCCATCGAACAGGATTTGTCTCATAATCTCAGGATATTGTCTGGCCTTGTTGACGACATTGGAAATGTTCTTGTCCACATAGACCCGCATGAAGGCGTCCAGTGTCCGATAAAACGGCGCCATCCCAATTTCGGGAGTTCCGGGGCATCGTTTTTCGACCAGATCACGGGCCAGAGCATTCACCAATCCGGGCTGGCCGGCCGTGTTGTCATGAATTTGCCGGATCACTTCCGGCAAAAAGACCTGGCCGGTTGCCTGGATATGCTGTTCCAGAAGATCGCTGGTTTCATCGAAGGTAAAATACGGAATGTCGATTTGATCGGCAATGTTGAACGGACTGGCCGTATCCTGCAGGATTCCGGTGATGTCGGACACTCCCACCAGCACAACACTGCGCAGACCGACTTGTCGGCGGTCATGGTAGATGTCCCGGATGCTGTGCAGAAAGGCGTTCAATGTTTCGATATCTTTGAGCCCTTCGATCTCATCAACGATGAGGACGATTTCCTTTTCCATGGTCGAGGCCAGTCGATGAAAAAAATCCGATAAAGACGCCATGCGTCCCGGCTTCAAACTTGGATCGAGGGAAAGACCATATTGACGCAGCCGCATGGTGATCTTCTGCATGAACAGTTCCAGAAAGAATGCCTCTTCCGCCCGTCCAAATGCTTCAAAGGAGAGCCACAGCGGCAGAATCGCCGGTCGGTTCCGGCGGATGGCTTCGCACAAAAATTGAAAATACGTGCTTTTGCCGCTTTGCCGCGGGGCGAACAGGGTGAAATAGCGCCAGTCATCTACCTTGGCCAACCCCTGTTTCACCAACGCTTCTCTGGAAACGAAATAATTGCGTTCGGGTTCTACGGGGCCTTCGGTGCAGAATGTTTTCATGATGTGATTCCTTTTCTTGTCGGTGAATATCCTTAACGCCGGAATCAATGGCATCCCCTACTTGCATCAACCCTGTTTGATCGCCTCAATCTCTTTCAGGATTTCATCATACTGATCTTCCAGGTCAAGCAAATCCATCATCACCGGCGGCTTCACCGAATGGGCGGGAAGCCGCTTTCGTGTTTCGGCAATGGCTGCTTCCAGTTCTCGCAGTTTCTCTTCCAGTTCCGGCAGTTGGTTTTTCATCACGGGCTCCCTTTTTTACGAAGGACATCCTTTGAGATGCCAGGCGATGAGTTGAAAGTAAACAATCGTTTTGTCAAAAAGGCCTCTGGCCATTCCCAATGTCAGCACCACCCCGAGTAAAGAGAGGCAAGCGTTGACCAGCAGGCGGACAAACAGAATGGCGGCCATCAGGTAAAAACTTTTCGGGTGCCATTTTTTCAGATAGATATAGCGGGATCGGTAAAATAGAATCCGGGAAGCAACACGGTTTCCGGCGCTTTTTCCCTGGGCATGCACGATGCGGGCGGCCGGCACGAAAAAAATCCGCCATTCCGATTGTTGCATACGATAAGCCCAGTCGGTTTCTTCGAAGAAAAAAAAGTAATTTTCATCGAACATGCCAACTGCATCCATGGCCGCTTTACGAACCATCAGGCAGGCACCGATGCCGGATTCCACCGGAATGGGGGCGGTGTAGAGACGCCGCTTGCTGGGGAATCGTTTGGGCAAGAGAATCCGTAACAGTGTTTCGTTGGAAATCATGGTCAGCAGGGTAGGAAAGTTGGCGATGGAATTCTGCAGCGATCCGTCCGAATTCAGCAACTGGCCGCAGGCCATGCCGGCGGCGGGGGTGGATTCCATAAATTTCAGCAGGTGATCGGCTGCGCCATCCGTCAGGGTCGCATCGGAATTGAGCAGCAGCGCATATCGTCCGGTCATTTTCTTCAGGGCCTGATTGTTGGCGGCCGCAAATCCCCGGTTGGTGGCATTCTCGATCAGATGCACCTGCGGATAGGCGGATTTCACGGCGGCCTGGCTGCCGTCGGTCGATCCGTTATCCACTACCCAGATTTCGAAGGTGAGAGGCTGAACCGTTTCATATACCGAACGGATGCAGTTCAGGAGCAGATCGCGGGTGTTCCAGTTGACGATGATGACAGAAATATCCATGGGGTCAGCCTGAGGTGGTGAATGATTATGTCGAGACAAATGCCTTTTGCTCACGAATGGCGGAGACGATGCGATCGACCGCGACAAGTACGGACTCGACGCCGATAAGGTTCATGCAGTCGCATGTCGGGCACTGGCGTTTGAAACACGGACTGCATGGCAGACCGACCCGAATCACCTGATGCCGATCGCCCATGGGGCCCGTCCGCCAGGGCGCAGTCGGTCCGAAAAGTGCCACCACCGGTGTTTCGACGGCCGCTCCCAAATGCATGGGGCCGGTGTCCGTCGATATCAGCACATCAGCTTTTTGGTAAAGGGCCGCAAGGGTTTT
>CAZBUL010000112.1:0-1767 GCA_964495045.1 uncultured Desulfobacterales bacterium
GCTGGATGAAAGATCACAAACATTACTGGTTCGAGACGAAGGAGTGGGAGTCGTCAGTTCAGTAATCAGTAGCCAGTAATCAGTGGGCAGTGGGCGGAGCCCGAATTGCAATTCATCGCCACTCCCCACTGTCCACTCAGATTTTTTCAATCCTCACCGGTACGGCCTTCAGCAAAGGAAACCCGCTGATCGGGTCGGTGATGTGATCGAAGGTCACGAAGTTGATCCGCCAGTCTTCCCATCCATGATAGACTTCCACTACGCCTGGCCGCAATTCCGCTTTGTGGACAATTCGTGCCTGAATCACCAGTGCGCCGGTTTTCGAGATGATCCGCACCGGCTCTTGATCCACAATTCCCAGCACCGCGGCATCATCGGGATGGATTTCGACCACTGCATGGGGATGGACTTTCCGAAACCGCTCGATATTCTGATGGCGGGAATGGTAAAACAGCGTCATGCGGGCGCCGGTGGTGAGCAGCAGCGGGAAATTCTCGTTTTTGTGACGCAGATGATAGGGCGACATATATTCGGGAATCTCGGGCAGCCCGAGGCTCTTCAGGTAAGATGATGCGAATTCGACTTTTCCGGATGGCGTCGGCAGCGGCTGAAACTGATATTTCCGAAAACAAAGCGGTTTGTATTGAATCCCTTCGGGACGGGCTTGAAGGGCTTTCAGACTGATCCCGGACGGTTCCAGGATATGGCGGTTCACCTCGGTTTCAGTTTCCCATGGAAAATACGTCTCCCCGAATCCCAACCGCCATGCCAGGTCTTTCCAAAGCTGATACTCGTCACAGACCCCGGGGATTTCAGCCGCTTTGGTTGTCAGAAAAACCCGCTGATGCTTGTGGTTAATGTGAATCTCCGATCGCTCGAGGTAGGAGGCGGCCGGCAGCACGTAATGAGCCAACCGGGCGGTCGGGGTCATGAACAGGTCGTTGACCACCAGAATATCCAGGCTGGACAGGGCTTTTTCGACTTTCTGGATATTGGGATTGGTGACGGCCGGATTGGCGCCGGTGATAATGAGTCCTCTCAGCGGATATTCCCCCTTACCCAGCATGAAATCCATGGCCGTCATGGAATGGCATTCCTTCCGGACTTGATAGAGCACGGGATACCGATCCGCACCGATGGGTTTTTCCTGGTCGAGCGGCAGTTCCCTGTAAAGGGTCAGATCGTTGCGCGGGAGGGTCTGGGGCCAGCCGAAGCCGCACTCGATGTCCAATGATCCGCATAGGCAGGACAGAATGGCCAAAGCCCGTATATTGTTCACGCCGTTTTCGTGATGTTCCAGCCCGGCGCCCACATAGAAGCTGATCCACGGCCGGTTCTTGCGGATCAGATCGGCCATTTGGACAACCACATCCGCATAGACGCCGGTCTGGGCTTCCACCACCGACGGCGTGAAATTTCGGGCATAGGCCGTGATCTCATCCATGCCGATACAGTATTTCTCGACAAAGGGCCGGTCGTAACTGTCGGTCTCGATCAACTGATGAATGAGCCCCCAGGCCAGTGCGCCGTCGGTTCCCGGAAGGGGCTGAGCAAAAATATCCGCATAACAGGCAATGGGATTCAACCGCGGATCCACCACCACAAGATTGGCCCCTCTGGCTTTGGCATCCGCGAATTCCGACATGAAAGGCGGATGACAGACGGGTGGATTGGTGCCGAAGAGAAAAATCAAATCCGCGCTGGAATAGTCTGGAAACGGATTCCAGAACCCGGCCACCAGATAATGCCCCAGATAGCGGCTGTTGA
>CAZBUL010000112.1:1867-3972 GCA_964495045.1 uncultured Desulfobacterales bacterium
GGAAACGGATTCCAGAACCCGGCCACCAGATAATGCCCCAGATAGCGGCTGTTGAAACAGGCCGAATCATTAGAAAAATAATTGGGTGTACCGAACGCGTGGGCAAACCGGCGGACATATTCTTCCTGCTGGAAAAATCCAACCGCTTCCCCTTTCCAGACCCCGACGGATCGCGCCCCCAGATCATCCTTGATTTTTTGGAGTTTTTCGGCGATTTCATCCAGCGCCTGATCCCGTGATATTTCGATGAACCCGCCGTTGGCTTGCCGCTTCAATGGCTTGAGAATACGATCCGGATGATAGAAAACATCCAGGGCGGCACTGCCGCGGGGACACATGCGGCCCTGGTTGACCGGGTTGCCTTCGGCCGGCGTGATATCTGTCATGATGCCGTCCCGGATATGAACTTCGATGCTGCATCGGGTGTCGCACATGCGGCACAGGGTTTTCACCCGGCCGTTTTCAATGACCGTCTTTTCCCTCATGATCGGAATCCTTCTGCCAGGGAATGGCTCTGATGCTCAGTTTCAAGTCGAGGCGTTTTCGCTTGAGCTCCGCCAGTTCGTTGATGCTGCCGAAATGCAGAGCTTTTGCCATGCACACCTGCACACACCGGGGATCGCCGCCGCAGAGGTCGCATTTGGTCGCTACGCGCTGCATGCCATCCAGTTGGACACTGCCGAAGGGACAGGCCGCCACGCACAGGCCGCAGCCGATACACCGGTGTTTATCTACCACAACAGCATGCGTTTGGGGATCCCGGCTGAGGGCTTTGGCCGGACACACCTTCATGCACAGCGCCACTTCACACTGCCGGCAGGTGGCGGTGAAAATCCGCCGCTGCTCAATATCCACATGAACGAAAATATTGGCAGCATCTCCCCGGTGACTTTCGGCCTGACGGAAAAGACAAACCCGCTGGCAGCTCAGGCAGGCAATGCAGCGCTCGATTTCTACAAACACAACCTTCATAACAATTCCTGTCAGGGAAATTCGATATGGGGGGAAGTCAGATGGAGCGTGCCGACGGCCCTTTCGATTTCCGTCAGCAGTTTTCCGGATCGAATCAGCGACACCATGGCATTGATATCGTCGGCCAGCACCCGGTCTTCATCCAAAAAGGGAATTTTTTCGCGGATCACCCGGTGGGCCACCCGTGTTCCCTCTCCGGCCGACAGATGTATCCGCTCGGTCAGCAGATCATAAGCCTGGGCCGCACACAGCATTTCCACAGCCAGTACGTGTTCCACATTGTCCAATATTTCCCGGCACTGGCGGATGGCGATCGTGCCCATGGAAACATGATCCTCTTTGTTGGCGGAAGTCGGAATTGAATCCACACAGGCCGGATGGGCCAGCACTTTGTTTTCCGAAACCAGGGCCGCCGCCATGTACTGGGCGATCATGAATCCGGAATTGAGTCCACCGTTCTTGACCAGAAACGCCGGGAGTTCGCTGAGCTGGGGATTGACGAGCCGCTCGATCCGCCGTTCAGAGACATTTCCCAGCTCTGCAATGCCCATGGATAAATAATCAGCAGCCATGGCCAGGGGCTGACCGTGAAAATTGCCGCCAAGCCGGATTTCTTCGGTATCCGCAAAAATCAGGGGATTGGTGGTGGTGGAATTGATTTCGATGGTCACCACGTTGCCGGCATGAATGACAGCATCCTTGCTGGCCCCGTGAATCTGGGGAGAACATCTCAATGTGTAGGCATCCTGCACCCGTGCACATCCCTGATGCGAGAGGATGATCTGGCTGTTTTCGGTCAGCCGCAGGATGTTCTCGGCCGAAGCGATCTGTCCGGGATGGGGACGGACATGATGAATCCGGGGATCGAATTCGGAACTGCTGCCCATCAGCACTTCAAGGCTCATGGCACAGGCCGCATCGGCCAGTTTGGCCAGCCGGACCGCATCGTGAACCACCAGGGCCGCAATGGCCGTCATCACCTGGGTACCATTGATGAGCGCCAGCCCTTCTCCGGCTTCGAGAATGAGCGGCACCAGACCGATTTTTTCCAGTGCCTCGGCACCGCATAACCGCTCTCCCCGATAGAACGCCTCACCCATGCCGATCAATACCAGGCCGAGATGCGCCGTCGG
>CAZBUL010000112.1:4072-6580 GCA_964495045.1 uncultured Desulfobacterales bacterium
CCCGATAGAACGCCTCACCCATGCCGATCAATACCAGGCCGAGATGCGCCGTCGGCGCCAGATCCCCGCTGGCTCCCACCGACCCTTTGGCTGGAATTACGGGCACAATACCGCGATTCAAAAACATCACAAGATGGTTAAGGGTTCCACAGGTGCAGGCGGAATAGCCCATAAACAAATCATGAAGGCGGATGGCCATGATTGCCCGGACCACATCTTCCGGGAACGGATCACCGACACCGGCTGCATGACTCATGAGGATTTTTTTCTGAAGTTCCCGGGTGTCGGCCGGCGAAATGATGACATCACACATCGCCCCGAAACCCGTGGTAATGCCGTAAATCACTTTTTGTTCCTGCACCCACCGGGTCACCAGACGGGCGGTTCGCTCCACCCGGCCGTACCCCGCAGGAGACACCGTCACCGGGGCTTTTCCTCGGGAAACGGCCACCACATCATCGATGGTCAGCCGATCCCCGTCAATCGAAATGGGATTTATTGTCACCGCCTTGCCGCCTTCAGCCTTCGGCCATTTTCAGAAAAGAATCCACATGCTGCTCCACCGCATCGATGATGTCATCGATGGACAAAGTGATTCGGCGCACTTCCAACCGACAGCTCTCCAGAAAAATCGGGTCGCTGATTCCGCTCAGATTGATCCGGACATTGTAGGAAGCCGAGTATGCCGATGTTCGAATCAGCAGGGCTGCCGTGCCGGCATCGGTGATGCAGTTGACATTTCCCTTGGCCACCGCCTCTTTGACAAACTCGGCCAGTTTCAGGGTATGTCGCAGGGTTTCCAGAGGCACTTCGGCCGCCTTGCGACTGGCCGATTCAACTGCCGCTTTACGCACCGCCTGTTCTTCGTCCGTTTTCCGGGGCAATCGCAGAGCATCCACCACAAGGTCGTAGGCCCAGGTATCTTCATCCATCAATTCGATGAATCGCTTCATCAGCGGATCGGCCTGATCGATCAGATCATCCATGGCCTGCCAGTCGGCACGATATTTTTCCTTGCCGGTGGTCAGTCGGGCCACCATGGCACAGAGTGCGGCGCTCAACCCGCCGCAAAGCGCCGCCACACTTCCCCCGCCGGGCGCCGGCGATACCGATGCCAGTTCCCGCATGAATTCAGTTACGGTTAAATCTGCCAATTTCAAGAGACATTCCTTTCTTATAAACAGCAATCACCGGCGACACACCGGCATGATAGGCCAAAATTGCAGGGGTTTCACCATCCAGAATCAGAAAATCCGCCTGTTTGCCTGGTTCCAGGCTCCCCACCCGATCCGCCATCCCGATGGTGTATGCGGCATTCAACGTAGATGCTGTCAAAGCCTCTTCCGGGGTCATTTCCATGTTCATCACCGACAGTCCGAAAACAAAAGGCATGGATTCGGTGAAACACGAGCCGGGATTGCAGTCTGTCGCGATGGCCACGGGAACGCCGGAATCAATCATATACCGGGCACGGGCATAGGGTTTTCGCAGACTGTAGGCGGTACCGGGCAGCAATACGGCAATGGTTCCGGACTTTGCCAGAGCGGCGATTCCGCTGTCTCCGGCAGATAGCAGATGTTCGGCAGAAACGGCCCCCATTTCCGCAGCCAGGGCCGCACCGCCCAGATCATACACTTCATCGGCATGAATTTTCACTCCCAGTCCGGCTTCCCGTGCTGCCGTCAATATCCGGCGGCTTTGAGAAATCGAAAACGCCCCTTCCTCACAGAACACATCGCAATACCGGGCTATCCCCTGACGGATGACCGCTGGAATCATCTCATCGATGACAAGATCGACATAATCGTCCGGTGATGTTCGGTATTCTTCCGGTACGGCGTGTGCGCCCATAAATGTGGCCACCACATCCTGGGGCGTTAGTATGGCAAAATCGCCGATAGCGGAAAGCATTTTGAGTTCGGTTTCCGTATTCAGGCCATAGCCGCTCTTGATTTCGAGGGTTGTTGTTCCACACCGCAATGCCGACTGCGCCATATCAAAAGTGCTTTGAAACAGTTCCGCAGCAGACGCCTTCCGAACTGATCGAACCGTGGAAAGAATGCCGCCGCCTGCCTTCAAGATATCGAGATACGAAGTGCCTTTCAACCGTAGAGCGAATTCTGCTTCGCGTCTGCCGAAAAAACATAGATGCGTATGCGGATCCACGAACCCCGGTATGACACATTTCCCGCCGCAGTCAATCACATCATCGAATCGGCCGGCATGCGTCTCCGACATGATTTCGGATTCGGGCCCGATGGATTCGATCTGTCCATCCCGAATCACCATGGCACCCGGTTCGAAACATCTCACCTGGCCCTGTCGATCGCCAACAGATGGAGCGCCCGTATCCACCGGTGTATAAAACCGCCCGTTTCGAACCAGCTTACGCATCCGCAGCATCTCCCATCATCTCCAGCAGGCGCAGTTCGATCACCTGGCTGCTGTCCCATCCAGTTGTCTGCAGATAGTATTCGGCACTTCTCAGCAAGGCCGCTGCCGGCACCA
>CAZBUL010000112.1:6680-9915 GCA_964495045.1 uncultured Desulfobacterales bacterium
CCAGTTGTCTGCAGATAGTATTCGGCACTTCTCAGCAAGGCCGCTGCCGGCACCATGCCGTAAATCTCGGTTTCTGCAATGCTCACCCCCCAGCGCCGGGCTTCCATGCGAATGAATTCGAGAACCCGATAAAGGGGATTTCTTTCATGATCCACAATATTCAGGCTCACCTGAACCATCCCGCGGTCGGCCAGTTCCAGACCGATGGCCTTGACATGCCCCAAACCACCGCCGATCGCCCTCACCGCATGGGCAATGGACTTGGCCACCTGAAGATCGCGGCTGTTGAGATTGACATTGAACGCCACCAGAAACGGCCGGGCACCGATCACCGTGGCCCCGGCCGTCGGATGCATCACGGGTTCACCGATATCCGGATGCCGCTCCGGGTGGATGATTTCGGCTTTCAGGGCTTCATACTGGCCTTTCCGGATAAGTTCCAACCGCTTTCGATCCGGCTTCACCGCCGCCGCTTCATAAAAATACACGGGAATGCCGGTTTCCGCATGATACCGGGAGCCGAATGCATGGGCCAACGCGACACATTCCTCCATGGTGATGGACATGACCGGCGTAAACGGTATGACATCCACGGCCCCGATCCGCGGATGACCTCCCCGATGCGTTTCCATATCGATATGACGGACGGCCGCCCTGGCCGCATCGATCAGGGCCTCCTGAATCGCTGCGGGCTCTCCGACCAGACTGACAACCAGGCGGTTATGATCCCGATCCGCCCGGCTGTCGAAAAGCCGGCATCCCTTCCGGTTCCGAAAGCAGCCCTCAATGGCATCGATGACCTCCGGCCGTCGGCCTTCACTGAAATTGGGAACACATTCAATCAGTTGTCGTGACATTTCTAAACAAGCCCTTTTCTTTCACCCTTTTCGTGTTTTTCGTGGATTTCGTGGATTTCGTGGTTAATTCATTTTCACAGAATTCATTCTTCGGTCGTGATTTTCTCGTCCACAAGCGATGCAATCATCGCCTCATCGGCCACATACGGAATCGTGATGTGATCTCCGGTCGGATTGTTCAGATTGTATTCCACGGCAACGGACATGGCGTGAGGATTGCGCGCCCAGTTTCTCCGGGCCACACCCCCCATGACATCCCAGGATAGAGAGGATCGGATCGTCTCGTCCACCCGCAGACTGCCATCCAGCACCAGCCCGAATCCGCCGTTGATGGCCTTGCCGATGCCCGTGCCGCCGCCGTTGTGCAGAGACACCAGCGACATGCCCCGTGCACAGTTTCCGGCAAAGCAATGGGTTGCCATATCCGCGGTGACGTTGCTGCCGTCCCGGATATTGGCCGTTTCCCGGAACGGCGAATCCGTACCACCAGGATCGTGGTGATCACGACCGATCATGATGGGCCCGACCTGTCCGCTTCGAACCATCCGGTTGAATGCCAGAGCGATATCCACCCGTCCTTTGGCATCCTGGTAGAGAATTCTGGCCTGAGTTCCCACCACGAGCCGGTTCTTCTCGGCATCCCTGATCCAGTTGTAGTTGTCGCGGTCTTCGATCCGTCGATTAGGGTCGATGCTGTCCATGGCCGCCCGATCGGTCAAGATCAGGTCTTCGGGTTTACCGCTTAGGCACACCCAGCGGAAGGGCCCGTATCCATAATCGAAAATGGGCCCCATCACATCTTCGAAATACGAGGGGAAAATGAACCCATCCTTGGTATCCATTTTATTGCGGGCGATTTCCGTGACGCCAGCATCGAAAACCGCCTTCATGAAGGCATTGCCGTAATCGAAGAAATAAACGCCGCGCGCCGTCAAGGTCTTGATCAGTTCATAATGATGCCGAAGGCTTCGATCCACCCGTTCGCAGAATTTTTTCCGGTCGCTTGCCAACAGCGCCGTCCGCTCATCGAAGGTCAGCCCCTGGGGACAATATCCGCCGCTGTGGGCTACATGACAGGATGTCTGGTCAGACAGCAGATCGATGGGAATGTTTTCTTTGACGGCGTATTCCAGCAAATCGACGACATTGCCGTGATAGCCGATGGATAAAGGGGTTTTCGATTTCTTGGCGTTCAACGCCCATGTAAATACTTCCCGGAGATCGGACGATGTTTTCTGCACCCACCCCTGGTCGTGCCGGGTGTTGATCCGGGAGGCATCGACCTCGGCCACGACCGCCACCGCACCCGCTATCACGGCCGCCTTGGGCTGGGCCCCGCTCATGCCGCCAAGACCGGAGGACACGAAGAGAATGCCTTTGAGATCGCCGTCTTCGCCCAGTTGGCATTTCAACCGACCGGCATTCAGCAGCGTATTGTAGGTACCATGCACGATGCCCTGGGGGCCGATGTACATCCATCCACCGGCTGTCATCTGGCCGTAACTGGATGTGCCCATCTGGACAGCAACGTCCCAATCGTCTTCATTATCGTAGAGCCCCACCATCAGGCCGTTGGTGATGATCACCCTCGGGTTGTCGGGCTGGGACCGGAACAACCCCAGGGGATGGCCCGACGCCATGACCAGCGTCTGATCTTCGGTGAGCATTTCCAGATACTTCTTGATAAGTCGGTATTGCATCCAGTTCTGGCAGACACTGCCGGTTTCGCCGTAGGTAACCAGTTCGTAGGGATAGAGGGCCAAATCGAAATCCAAATTGTTGTCGATCATGACCTGAAAGGCCTTGCCCGCCAGACACCGGCCATTGTATTCATCGATGGATTTGCCACGGATGGCGCCGGCCGGCCGGAAACGGTAACCGTAAATCCGTCCGCGGGTTGTCAGTTCATTCAAAAACTCCGGCGCCAGTGTGGCATGATGCACTTCCGGAATGTAGCGCAGCGCGTTTTTCAGCGCAATCCGGGTTTGATTTTGGGTCAGACGGAAACCGCGGTCTGGTGCTCGCCGAACGCCCGGCACGAAGTCCGGCATGTCCGGCAGTTCCGGGTCCAACTTGATCGTCATCGCATTGGATATGTGGTCATTACTGATCATCGCCCCCCCCTTTCACGTATAGTCCTTCAGGCTGTATATACAGGAATGGCATCATATAAATACCGACCATCGGATCTGTCAATGAAAAAACATCTCGACAGGAACTCCTATCCCATGCATAGAAACCGAGTTATTTGCCATCAATACGCGGCGGATAGTTTCCTTGAGCCCTTTAATGCTATAAGGCTTACCCAGGAAAGCATTGGGCTGATCGGCATGATCGATTGCCATCACCTGAGCTTCATCATATCCGCTCGACAGGAT
>CAZBUL010000113.1:0-7636 GCA_964495045.1 uncultured Desulfobacterales bacterium
TTTGATTTGTGGAATGGTATAGGTGCCATAATGAACCATCGAGGCGATCAGCGCGGCGTCGGCCTGCCCGCGGGTAAGAACCTCCAGAAGATGTTCCGGCTTGCCGGCGCCGCCTGACGCGATAACCGGTATGGAAACCTGGGTTGAAATCAGCGATGTCAGGGGAATTTCATATCCGTCCTGCGTGCCGTCTGCGTCGATGGAATTCAGACAGATTTCACCGGCCCCCAAAGATTCGGCCCGTTGGGCCCATTCGAGGGCATCGATCCCCATGGATTTCCGGCCGCCGTTGATGACCATTTCATAGCCGGAAGGAATGCCGGGGGTTTTTCCTGAAAATTTCACATCCATGCCCAGGACGATACACTGACTCCCAAAGGCCTGTGCTCCCTGGGTAATCAGATCGGGATTTAGAATGGCTGCGGAATTGACGCTGACCTTTTCAGCGCCGGCCAGCAGGACTTTCCGCATGTCTTCGACGGATCGGATGCCGCCGCCCACCGAAAATGGAATGAAAATGGTTTCAGCCACCCGCCGCACCACGTCGATCATGATATCCCGCTTGTCGCTGGAGGCGGTGATATCGTAAAAAACGATTTCGTCAGCGCCGTTTTCATAATAGAACCGCGCCATTTCAACGGGATCACCGATATCGATATTGTCCTTAAATTTGATACCCTTGGTGGTTCGGCCTTCGCGAACATCCAGGCAGGGTATGATGCGTTTGCTGAGCATGGGCTGTGTCCTATTAGGGGGTCCACCGGCAAAAATTGTTCAGAAGCGCCAGGCCCGGTCGGCCGCTTTTTTCCAAATGAAACTGGGTGGCGATAATATTCCGGTAACCGACAACAGAGGCGAACTGCATGCCGTAATGGGTTGTCGCCACAATATGTTCCGGTTGAGCCGGTTCCGGATAAAACCCGTGAACGAAGTAAAATTCATCTGTCTCTCCAAGGCCTGCCAGAACGGGGTGCTCCTGAACGGCCTGGATACGGTTCCATCCCATCTGGGGAATTTTCAACCGCTTTCCTTCAGAATCGCATAAATCCGGCGGAAATGACCGAACGATTCCTGGAATAATTCCCAGACACGGTGTCTGATTCTCTTCACTGAATCCCATGATGATCTGGGTGCCAAGGCAGATTCCCAACATCGGTTTTCCCTGGGAGAATGCTTCGTGCAGGGCTGTGTCGATTCCCAGGCGCTTCAGGCTGGCCATGGCCGATCCGGCCGCACCGACTCCCGGAAAGATGACGCGGTCGGCAGAGCGGATGGCATCAATATCCCGCGTGACGATATTGGCCACGCCCAGATGGGTGACGGCCCGGGCAACGCTGGCCAGGTTTCCGGCTTCGTAATCGATGATGGCGATCATATTATCCTTCCGCTGCTTTGGCTTGTTCCCATAACGTGTTCAGCTCCGAATATGAAACCATATCGATGGCCTGTCCGTTTTGAGCAAGGGCCCGTTCCATGTGCTTGAATCGTTTTTCAAATTTTCGGGTGGCATCTGCGAGGGATGTTTCCGGATGAATTTTGGCGAAACGCGCTACATTTACGAGCGTAAACAAGATATCGCCGAATTCCAGAGACAATTGTTTCCGGGGGTTTTCACCGGATTGTGAATCGATGCGGGATTGTTCGACTTCCGTCTTGAATTCAGCCCATTCTTCCTCGACTTTTTCCATAACCCCAGCCATTGTCTTCCAGTCGAATCCGGATCGGGCGGCCCGTTCGGAAATCCGATAGGCGCGCATCAATGCGGGAAGCCCCGCGGGGATGGAGTCCAACAGGCCGGTATTCGGGCGGTCATTTTTTTCCGCTTTTTCCGTCATTTTGATCGCATGCCACTGCTTGCGGACATCTTCACTCGTTGCGGCGGTTTCTTCACCGAATACATGGGGATGACGACGAATCATTTTCTCCACATTCCGGCGCGCCGCCTCTTGAAGGCTGAAAAAGCCTGATTGATGGTAAAGATGGGCAATGAAGAGTATCTGAAACAGCACATCCCCCAGTTCTTCACAGACATCTTCGGCATTGTTGGACGCAATGGCATCCACCAGCTCGTACATTTCTTCGATGAGGTAAACCGTCAGGGTCTGCGGGGTTTGTTTGCGATCCCAGGGGCATCCGTTTTCTCCTCTCAAACGCTCGATGAGGCGGATCAATGCGGATATGTCTTCCAATTCCGAAGTTACAGGGGAACGTTCCACGTTTTTTTCAATTCCATTATTTTGGTGGTGAATTCCAGTTTCAGTTCTTTGGAAACCAGTTGTGCCATGACTTCGGAAATTCGGGTGACATGGGGTGCCAGCAGTGAATCCTTGATCAGCGGTGTGCCTTTGGGCAGGAAGGCCGTGAAAATCATCAGAAGAACCGAGGAAATGAGAATCCCTTTGGCAATGCCGAAAAACACGCCGCAGAGCCGATCCACCCAGCCCAGGAAAGCGATGTTCATCAAATATTTGATGATGACACCGATAATGCTGACGGTGATGAAAATGCTGCAGAACAGCAGCATGAATCCGGATATCTTGGCGTAGGCAGGGTTGCTGATCCATGCGCTCAGAAGCTTCGATACTTCCGGGTAATAGGTGTAGCCGGCATAAAAACCACCCAAAACACCAATGATCGAGGAAATTTCTTTGATAAGCCCTCTGAAGAAACCTCTGATCAGGCAATATCCAAGAATGATGGTGATGGTTATATCGAACGGATTCATCTTATCCTTTCACGGCCTATGGAATAATGGTGATAAGGATGAATTTCATCCAACATCGTTAAAAAAGGTCATGTTGTATTGCGTTTCAGACGGGGTGAACTGAATGCGAATTCACGTTAATATATAGCAAGATGTATATGAGTCAAGGTGTTTTTCAGCGGTGGATGATGGTGAAAAGTATTCCAACCCTTTGTTTGAAATGCAGTTATATCCGGATGACCGTTATTTCACAGCCGTTAGGCGTTCGTGCCGAGTATCCGTTGATCATTCAAATCGATTTGGGTTGTTATGACATCCATATTTGGTTTATCATCATCTGAGACGGTTTTCGGATCAAGAAAAAAATCATTCATATCAGCGGCATGCGAATCAACGAAAGGAATGTATCAATGATCGAAAGAATCAGGGAGTTTTTGAGAGAAAATTCACTCTGTGTTCTGGCCACCTGTGTGGAAAACAGACCCCATTGTTCACTGATGGCTTATGTGGCCGATTCTCGGGATGTCCTGTATATGGCCACCCTTGTCACCACACGGAAATATAAGAACATTCTTCAAAATCCCTTTGTCAGCGTGCTGGTGGACAACCGGCATCTTTCACCGGAAACTTGTTACAATCAGGCGTTGACGGTTTCAGGCCGTTGCATTCCGATGGACGATGCGGATCGCCGGAAAGATATCCTCGCCCGCATCGTCGAAAAACATCCCCATCTTCAAGAACTGGCGGACATGCCTGATGTATCGGTGGTGGCCGTTTATCCGACAGCTTTTTTGTTTATGGATGGGGCGTTGAAATCGTTTCACCTGCGGTTGGAAGGCGATGCATCCCGACCCGTAAATATTTAGCCGCCAAGTCGATATAGAGCTGCTTGCCGTAGTTCCAAAACGCCAGGTCGCGGTCACAGATATCCCGAACGATGGCGGCCGGGTTTCCTGCGGCGACCACCCGGTCCGGGATGGATTGCCGGAGTTTCACGACCGCACCTTCGGCCACGATGGCCCATTCTCCGACGTCGGAGCGAATACTGAGGATGGCGCCCATGCCAATGACGGCAAAATCCGCTATTCGTTGGGCGTGGATGACAGCGCCATGTCCCAAGGTCACTTTCTGACCAATCCGGCACACGTTTTCCGGCGGTGCGTGAATAATGACCCCTTCTTCTACCGCCGTACCGGGGCCGATTTCGATCCTGCCGTAATCCCCGCGCAAGATTGCCCCATGGCCGATATAGGAGTTTTCGGCGATTACCACATCACCAATGACGGTTGCCAGTTCACTGATATATGCACTGCCGGATATATTCGGTATCCGGCCATCGAATTCATAAAGCATATCCAATCCTCTCCTCTGAAAAAAATCAACGAATTTCGATGGATGCATCGACAGCGATGGGCATGCCTTTCAAGACGATCAACGGATTGATGTCGATGGCCTGAATCTGCGGAAATATCATTCCAATCCGGCCCAGACGGATCAATATATCGGCCAGTGCATCCCGATCGACGGGAGGGGAATTGCGGAAACCGTTCAATATCTGCTGCGAACGGAGTCGATCGATCAGGTGAAAGGCATCGCTTGGGGCAAGGGGGGCAACGGCAAATGCCGTGTCTTTCAAGGCCTCGGCAAAGATGCCGCCGAGTCCGAGCATGACGCAGGGGCCGAATTGCGGATCCCGAAGAAAACCGGCGATCATCTCGATGTCTCCCCGAACCTGTGGCTGCATCAGGATACTTCCGCCTGCCGGCATGGTTTGGTGAAGCTCCGAAAAAGTGGTTTCGATCTGTTCGTCCGATTGAATGCCGATTCGAACCAGCCCCATTTCGGTTTTATGAACAATCTGCGGTGCCATGCCTTTCATGACGAGGGGAAAGCCGAATATCGCGCCGCAGGCTTTGGCTTCAGACTGGGTGTGGACTATTTTTTCCGCAACAGTGGGAATTCCAAAATCCGCCAGAACCTTTTTCGAGACGTGTTCATCGAGGAGGAAGCCAGCGGGGTGGGTGGACAGTTGTTCCTGGCGGATGCTGAAATCCGCATCGGCAATCTGTGCGTCCGGCACCGGTGACCACGGCAGCTCCCGCTTGCTTCTCGTGAAAACGGCCTGCAGGCATTCGATGGCCCGGTGGATTTCCCGAAAAACCGGAAATCCTTGCTGCTGAATGGTTTTTTGCAGATCAAAGGATATTTCACGCTCACCGATCAGCCAGACGATCAGCGGTTTTCCGGAAGATCGAACCGTGTCCGCCACGGGTTTCAAATCGAAATTCAGGGAAAAACCGCCGGCAAACAGGTGCAGAAAAACGGCATCGACATTCGGGTCGGCGCAAACCGCTTCGATGGCCGCCCGGTAGGTGGTTTCTCCCCCGTTTTTTTCCACAGCCGGCCACAGATCGATGGGGTTGGAGATTGGCATCCAGTCTGGAAACACGTCACATAAAGCTTCACGGGTTGCGGCAGAAAGATCGGCGACAACCAGCCCGGCATTCTCGATGAAATCCGCAGATACGATCCCGGCGCCGCCGCTGTAGGTCAGGACGGCAACACGACCGGGAAGCGCGGGCGAAATGTTCGGGAACGCCGACAGGGTGCGGCACATATCGATCATCTGCTTGAAATCGGATGCTTCGATAATGCCTGCCTGGGAAAGGGCACCGGTGACAACCGCACCGTTTCCGGCAAGGCTGGCAGTATGACTGAGAGCGGCCTGGGCCCCTTTTTGGCTCTTTCCGCCTTTCAAAACGACGATGGGCTTGGTGGAACGGCTGCCGATTTCCAGAAACCGTCGGCCGTCGGGGATGGATTCCATATACAGGCCGATGGTCTGGGTATTGTCATCGCGAATCAGATAGTCGAGAAGTTCGCATTCCTCGACATCCACTTTATTGCCGATCGAACAGACCTTGCTGATTCCCATGGTTCCATGGCTGATGGTGTCGATGAGAAATCCGGCGGACAACATGCCGCTCTGCACGATCAGAGAAACGTCTCCGGGCACGAGCCCGAAATCCCAGATCGTTGTTGCGGCAAAGGAAAATACATGGCGGTGCACGGCGTCCACCAGTCCCATACAGTTGGGTCCCCATATCCGGATGCCGGTTTCCTGAGAAATCCGTTGCAGCTCATCCTGAAGCATTTTCCCGGCCGGACCGGTTTCGGAGAACCCGCCGGATTCGATCATCACACCGGGAATGTTTCGCTTCACACATTCACGAACGGCGTTTGGAACCAGCGCTGCCGGCACGAAAACAATGGCCAAATCCACGGGGTCCGGAACGTCCATAACGCTGGGATAACATGTCCGTCCACTGATAGACGGATATTTGGGATTGATGGGATAGATATTTCCGGAAAACCCTTTTGAAAGATTTGTCAGGATGGAAAATCCTCCTTTGGCGGGATGGGGGGTTGCGCCGATCAGAGCGATTCCTTTTGGATTGAAAAAAAATTCCATTGATGAAAATTCTCCAGAGTGTTAGCAATGTGACGTGTGCGGAAAGATTCCATTTAAATGGCATTCAGGGAATGTCTTGTCAAGTGGAAACGAGCGAATGTTCGGAACATGCAGAGGCAACGGGAGACCGGTTGAACATCATGAGAATCTTGTTGATTTTCAGTCGTCTGAACGTTAATTAAATAAAGGGCAAAACCTGTTTTTTTTTTAAACCTTTCGTGTTTTGATCAACATATTGCAACAGTTCATCGGTAAAAAAAAAGGAAGGACATTATGACCAAGAGAATTTTTATTTTGTTGACGTTGATGATGGTATTGCCGGCCATGACATTCATGGCTTCCTGCTCCAAGAAAAAGATTTATTCCGATCCGAGCGGAACCCAGTCTGCGGACGATGCGGCCAGGGCAGCCGAAAAGGCCAGGCAGGACGCACTGGCCAGACAGCGGTCTTTTGACGAGCAGCAGCTCAAAGATCAAGGCGCCGGGGCCGGCGGTAAGGCAGGGGGTGCCGGGGCCGGCGCCGGGATGGATTCCGAAAAATCCGCCACCCGAAGCAGTTTCGTTTCGGAAGACATCTATTTTGAGTTCGACAGCGCAGCACTGGTGCCAGAGGCCCGGGAAGTGCTGAAACGCAAAGCCGAATTCCTGCGCAGTAATCCCACTATTTCCGTGATCGTCGAAGGCCATACCGATGACCGGGGAACGGTTGCATACAACCTGGCGCTGGGTGAACGGCGGGCTTCCAGTGCCATGTCGTTTCTGGTAGATCTGGGGATACCGGCATCGAGACTGTCACCGGTAAGCTATGGCAAAGAAAAACCGGCCAATCCAGGTCATAATGAAACGGCCTGGGCTGCCAATCGCCGGGTCCATTTCGAAATCAAGAAATAGGACGCGAAGGATCACCGCATGAATTCCCAACGCGGGAAAATTCTGATTGCCGATGATGACCCGGTCATTCTGGCCATACTCGAACGGATTTTTGAAAAAACCGGATTCGAAGTCATCTCGGCAAAAAATGGTAAAGAAGCTGTCGATCTGCTGTCCCATGAGGTGTGTGCCGTCATTCTCGATCTGGAAATGCCGGTTATGGGCGGCATCGACTGCTTGAGATTCATCCGGAAAAATTTTCCGGATATCTCACCCATCATGCTGACAGCCAGCAATGATTTTTCCAATGCCGTAGAATCCATGCGGAGCGGAGCCTTCGATTATATCACCAAGCCGTTCAATCCGAGACAGCTCATTGCCCTGGTCGATAAGGCCATAGAAACCGATGCTCAGGGGAAACGGCTCCGCAGTGTCGAGGCGGAGCTGACCAAAGCACGGGAACGGGAAATCGATACGGCATCGAGAATTCAACAGACTCTGTTGATGGGGATTCCCCCGAAAGATTTTTGTGGATTGGAAATTGCCAACTGGAGCATTCCGTCCCAGAAAGTCGATGGGGACTTTTATGA
>CAZBUL010000113.1:7736-9768 GCA_964495045.1 uncultured Desulfobacterales bacterium
CGGATCGACGGATCGGAGTTTGCCCGGCAGGAACCGAATGCGGAATCGAAAATGACATTTGCCAACGAACTGAATGAATTGTCCGCCATTCGGGAGTTCATTCGGGGTTTCTGCAAAATCATTCCGAAATCCATGCTTGATGAAGAGCGGAAATCAATGATTGAGCTGGCCGTCACGGAAGTTGCCACCAATATCATTCGCCATGCCTATTGCGGCCAATCCGGTGGTTCCGTGCAGATATCGGCCAGGCTGTTCCCCGACATGCTGCTCATCGAGTTTGTTGACAAAGGCATCGGCTTCAACCCCAAAAACGTTCCCAAGCCTGAATTCAACGGTACCCGCGAAGGCGGATTCGGTTTGTATATCGTTTCACAAATTGTTGACGATGTGATCTATACGCGAAGTCGGAACAATACCAATTCCACCCAACTGAAAATATTATTGAAGTCGATTTTATGAATTCTCCACATCCCGCCCATGGCGGCCCACTCAACGATCTGATTGTCGGTGATGAACGTGCCGGGCTGCTGAAAACCCTTGCCAGAAATTTTCAGAGCATCACCCTTTCCCCATCGGCGCTTTTCGACCTCGAATTGTTGTTGAACGGCGCTTTTTCTCCGTTGAAGGGGTTTATGACCCGCAACGATTACGAATCCGTGCTGGACCGCATGCGGCTTCAAGACAACACGATCTGGCCGATTCCCATCTGTCTGGGTGTTTCGGAACTGGAGGCCCATCGGTTGGAAGCCGGGCAGTCCGTCGCTCTGCGGGACAATGAAGGCTTCATGCTGGCCGTTTTGCACATCCAGGATGTCTGGCCCATCGAAAAGGAAAGAGAGGCGGAAACGGTGTATGGCACCCGAAGTCTGGAACATGCCGGTGTCCGCTCTCTGCTGAATGCGCCCGTCCAATATTATGTCGGCGGGTCTGTCGAGGGAATCCAGTTGCCCCTCCATGCCGCCTTTAAAAACATCCGGCATTCACCGGCGGAAATGCGTTATCTCTTCAAGAGACTCGGATGGCGTCGGATCGTGGGATTTCATACCCGGCATCCCCTGCATCGGATGCAGTACGAACTGACGCTTCGGGCCATGGCTCAGGTCAAGGCCAATTTGCTGCTGCATCCGGTGGCAGGCAATGTCTTTCCCGGAGATATCGATGCGAATACACGTGTCCATTGCTATCTGGCTGCGGGGAAAAACTATCCGGCCAACATGATGCATCTGAGTCTCATTCCCCTGGCCACACGGATGGCCGGCCCCCGGGAAGCCCTGTGGCACGCGATCATCCGGAAAAATTACGGATGCACCCATTTCATTGTGGGACCACATCACGCCAGCCCCGGGCCGGATGCGGGCGGAACGCTTTTTTATGAACGAGATGCGGCGGTAAAGCTTGCCCTGTCCTGTTCCGATGCGCTGGGAATTGAAATCGTTCCGGTCGAAGAAATGGTGTATGTTCCGGATGAAGACATGTTCCTACCATACAGTGAAGTTCCAGACGGCATGCCGACCCGTGTTCTGAGCAATGACGACTTCCACTTCAAACTGCGTAACAGCCGCAAGATACCGGAATGGTTTTCTTTTCCAGATGTTATCGATGCTATTCAGCAGGCCTATCCACCTCGCCATAAGCAGGGGCTTACCATATTTTTTACCGGTCTGTCCGGTGCCGGGAAATCCACGGTCGCCCGCATTCTGTATGCCCGGTTTCTGGAAATGCGCAGCCGTCCCGTCACGCTTTTAGACGGCGATATCGTCCGTCAAAACCTGTCGAGCGAGTTGGGATTTTCCAAAGAACATCGGGATATCAACGTCAAACGGATCGGTTATGTGGCCAGTGAAATCACCAAGAACAGGGGGATTGCCATTTGTGCGCCCATCGCTCCCTATACGGCGACCCGCCAGCATATCCGTCAGCTCATTCAACAATATGGCGGTTTCATCGAGGTTCATGTGGGCACACCCATCGATGTGTGTGAAAGCAGAGACAGAAAAGGCCTCTATGCCAAGGCGCGTGCCGGGCTGATCAA
>CAZBUL010000114.1:0-9573 GCA_964495045.1 uncultured Desulfobacterales bacterium
CGGATTCTCAACCCGTTGCGGAAGAGAATCCGTCTGAATAATCGGGAGGCTTATTCAGGAAGTTCACTCAGCGGAATGCCGAGCGCTTCGGCAACGCCTTTGCTATATGCCGGATCTGCCTTCAGACAGTTGCCGATATGGCGCAACTGAATTTCACGGGTGGCCGGACCGATGGAGCGGGCCGTGTTCGCAAAAAGCAGGGCCTGCTGTTCGGCCGTCATCAATCGGAAAAGTTTGCCGGGCTGGGAGTAGTAATCCTCATCCTCCCGGTGATTCCAATGATCGGCTGCGCCGTCGAGGCTCAGCGGGGGTTCTGCGAATTCCGGCTGCTGCTGCCATTTGCCGAAGCTGTTGGGTTCATAGCCGAGGGTGCTGCCGTGATTGCGGTCCACCCGCATCGTGCCGTCGCGGTGATAGCTCTTGAAAGGGCATCGGGGGGCATTGACCGGAATCAGGTGGTGGTTGACGCCCAGCCGGTAGCGTTGGGCATCCCCATAAGAGAACAGCCGGCCTTGAAGCATTTTGTCAGGTGAAAAACCGATACCCGGAACGACATTGGCCGGATTGAACGCGGATTGTTCGACTTCGGCAAAATAATTTTCCGGATTGCGGTTCAGCTCCATAACCCCTACTTCGATCAGGGGATAATCCTTATGAAACCAGACCTTGGTTAGATCGAAGGGATTGTATGGGCAGGCAGCGGCTTCTTTTTCCGGCATCACCTGGATGAACATCGTCCAGCGGGGAAAATTACCTTGCTCGATATTGTCGTACAAATCGCGCTGGTGACTTTCCCGACATTTGCCGATGACAGATTCGGCTTCTTCATCCGTCAAGTTTTGGATGCCTTGCTGGCTGCGCAGGTGAAATTTCACCCAAAAACGCTCATTATTGGCATTGATCAGGCTGAACGTGTGACTGCCGAAACCATGCATGGTTCGGTAGGAAGCCGGGATGCCGCGGTCGCTCATGACGACGGTGACCTGATGCAGGGCCTCGGGCAGCAGGGTCCAGAAATCCCAGTTGTTCAAAGTGCTTCTGAGATTGGTTCGCGGATCACGCTTGACGGCATGATTCAAATCGGGAAATTTGAGGGGGTCCCGCAGAAAAAATACCGGGGTGTTGTTGCCTACGAGATCCCAGTTGCCTTCTTCGGTATAGAATTTGACGGCAAACCCCCGGATGTCCCGTTCGGCGTCGGCCGCACCCCTCTCGCCGGCAACTGTGGAAAATCGGGTGAAGATCTCGGTTTTCTTGCCAACCGTATCGAAAATCTTCGCACGGGTGTAACGGGTGATATCGTGGGTGACGGTAAACGTGCCGTAAGCCCCTGATCCCTTGGCGTGCATCCGTCGTTCGGGAATCACTTCCCGGTCGAAATGGGCAAGTTTTTCCAGAAACCAGACATCCTGCAGGAGCACCGGTCCCCTCGGGCCGGCAGTCATGATGTTCTGGTTGTCCACAACGGGCGCTCCGGAGTTATGGGTCAGTTTGATTGTCTCTGTCATCGCTCGTCTCCTTGTTGTTTGAGTTCTCTGTTGTATTCATCGTACTGCAATGCTTGCAGATCCCGTAAATAACGACATTTCGGCTGTCGATTTTTCCCCAGTGCATGAGGTCATCCGGCAGATTCACGTCGTCGATCGATGGCCATTGAAAATCCGTGATTTCCCGGCATTGCCGGCAGATGAGGTGGTGGTGGCGTTTGAACACCACTTCAAATCGGGCCTGACTTTCGATGGTTTCCACTTTTTGAATCAATCCATGCTTCCAGAGTGTGGTCAGCGTTCGATACACCGTATCGAGCGAAAGCATGGGGATTTTCCGGGTCAGGCGCCGGTGCAGGATTTCCGTGGTGGGATGGTCTGTGGAAGCGGCCAGTTCCCGATAAATTTCCATACGTTGATGAGTCAACTTGAGACCGTCTTGTCGGCAGGCGGCCTCGAAACGATTCAATTGTTGTTGTAGTTCGGCTGGATCCATTCGAAATGTTCCAAAATAAGAAATATTCTTTGTTAGTTTATGATAGGAGAAAAATACGTTTGATGCAACAAAAATATCAGGCAGCTCAAAACATAATCTACCATGATTCATTAACGCTGATATTAGGTGAGGCCGCTTGCAGAGATTATCAGATCGCACCGGGAATATATGGTTGGATTTCCATTCGGGTAATGTATGGATGAAAAAAAAACCGGTGGCAGGTTTTCGATCCGTTTTTCACCACCAAGGAAAAAAGCCGGGGAACCGGATTGGGGCTGGCGTCGGCATAGGGAATTGTCAAGAATCACGGCGGATATATCACCGTTAACAGTGAAGTGGGGCAGGGTGCCACGTTCCATATTTATCTGCCGTTGTCATACCGGCAGGTGCTGCAGAACGTTCTCGCTGAAAAGCAGTTGACCAGAGGAACCGGGACGATTCTTCGGATGGCGGACACTGTTTTGACAGCATCCGCCGGATTCGACCGGATATTCCGATCATTCTAACCAGCGGTTATGCCATGGACGGTCAGGCGGATCAGATCATGCGCCGGGGATGTGATGGTTTCATCCAGAAGCCCTTCGGTATTTCGGCTACAAAGACGGATTCTGCAGCAGAACCAGTTCTTCATCCGTCAGCGGACGATCGGAGATGCCAATTTCCCTGGCTCTGCTCTGGCAACGGGCGCATAAGCCGGTTTTTTTGTTGTATGCCGGAGTGTTTGGATGAATCGGGCACATTGGCTGTCCGACAAGGGGGGCAACCTTGATTTCTCCCTTTAGAAAAGCAACGACTTCCGGATTCTTGTCGTGACCCATCAGCCCGTTGGCGCGGATTTTCCACTTACAGGACGAACAAAGCTGTTTCCCGATATCGGAAGCCTGTGTATTCGGATGATGCAGGCACATGACAGGGTTTTCCGGGCCGGCGGGCTTCTCGGATTTTTTTGCCAAGGACGGTTTGGATTTGCTCTCTTTCTTTCCAGCTTTGACAGCGGCCGGTTTTTTCGATCGGGAAGCCGTTTTGGAACCTTTCTGAGCGGTTTTCTTTATTTTGGGTGTTTCCGGTTTTCTTTCCTCGATCGGTTCGGGTGCAGGCGTTTCGGATGGTTGCGCTTCCACGACCATTTCGACGACAGCTTCTTCTGTTTCTTCTGTTGGAACATCGGCTTCCGGTGATGCTGAAAAAGACTGCTTCATCAAATCGATCACTTTATCTTTAAGATTCTGAAGGTCTTTTTCTTTCTGATCGATCATTTCCGTGACGGCCTTGATCAGTGTTTTGTAGCCATCGATCTCTTTCGTGTAGGTATGGGTCAACTCGTCATAAATATCAAAAATTATGGCTGCCTTGTCGTCGATCGTAATAGACATGGTTTTTTTCCTTTCTCTGTGAAATCAGTTTGTGAGAACCATAGTGATAACTTTCCTATATCCGAAAAAGATCATTTTAATCAAGTAGATAATTCTATGTTTCGATGAATTTATATGATTTGTCGGAAATTGGCAACAATATGATTCTTATCTCCGACGGATAAAGATCCGGAAGGAGTGCTCAGGCGTGTCAAGAATCTAACAATTTTCGGCAGAGAGATGCAATGACCATTGTTTTCAGTGATAGGTGAGTCTGATGATTTTGCTCGGCAACTGCTGCAAATTTCATTTGAGTTTTAATTGTTATCTTCATTAAATCGTTAGGTTACAAAATGCTATCCAGGGGCATGCTTCTCTCTCTGTATGATGAAAAACCACTGGCGCATAAATTGCTTGATGTTGAGCCAATGATGTTGAGCCAATGCAGATAGGTTAGATGACTTCGTGTTGTTCTTGATGAGAGATTCGGAGAAAGAATGCTGCAAAGGAGGGCCTGCTTATGCAATTATCGAAACATGCTTTGACTCGGATCAGACAAAGAGGCATCTCGATGGCGGCTTTGGATGTGATCTGGAAATACGGGAGGGAATCTTTCGGCCCGGGCGGGGCTGTTAAATATTTTTTCGGAAGAACTGAATATCAGTATGCATTGAACGACCATGAAGAAAGAGTTGATATCCTGGATCGGGTAAAGGGGTGTACGGTTGTGGTAATCGATGGAACGGTCATCACTGTGTATCGATGACATTTCCAACTATTTGGGAGGATATGCGAATGAATTGCGAACACTGCTATCGACTCACGACCAAGGCATTGGATGAGGGTGTCAAGAATTACTGCAAGAAAAAGAACATCATTATCGAAGATGATTATTTCAGACAGGATCACTCGGACTGCTGTGTCTGTGACGGCAGACGGGATGGTGTCTATTGAGACGGGAGTTCACACCCGACCAGGGAACGGCGCCGAAGCTCATGGCGCAGGGTTCGGTCGTGGCGAAAAGATCGAAGCCCCCCGCTTCGATTTCTGGAAAAACGCGAGGGGAGTCCGTGACGAAACGATCGACCCAGTCCGGCAGACAAAAATGAATTTCCGGCAGATGCATCGGCCTTCTCAGAATCCCAGATACGCCTCGCGGATCGAGGCGTCTTCTTCCAGATCCTTACCGGTACCTTCCTTGACGATTCGGCCGTTTTCCATCACATAGCAGTAGTCGGCGATTTTAAGCGTCTGGTGAACATTCTGCTCGACCAGAAAAATCGTCAAGCCCTGAGTGTGCAGCTCTTCGATCACCCGGAACACTTCCTGAACCAGAATGGGAGACAGCCCGAGGCTGGGCTCGTCGAACATGATCACTTTCGGGCTCTGCATCAGGGCTCGTCCGATGGCGACCATCTGCTGTTCACCGCCGGAAAGGGTTTCGGCGGTCTGATTCCGTCGTTCAGCCAGCCGGGGAAACAGGTGATAGACTTTTTCCAGATTTTGGGTCCGCAGTGCGTGGGTGCGGGGAAGATAAGAGCCGAGCAGAAGATTTTCTTCCACATCCATCTTGGGAAACAGTTGCCGGCCTTCCGGAACCAGGGTGATTCCCAGATCGGCGATATCATGCACCGGAACGCCGGTGATGATCTTGCCCTCGAATTCGATCTGTCCGGATGCACTGGCCAGCAGACCGCAGATGGTTTTCAGGGTGGTGGTCTTGCCGGCGCCGTTGGTGCCAAGGAGGGCGACGATCTGACCGGCCGTGACGGAAAAGGAAATATCCCACAAGGCCTGAATATCCCCGTAAAAAACCGAAACCGATGTGGCGGTAAGAATCTTCATGGCCGTGCCTCCCCCAGATATGCCTGAATGACGCCCGGATCCTGGGCTACTTCCCGGGGATGGCCTTCCGCGATTTTCTGCCCGAAATTGAGGACGACGACGCGGTCGCTGATGTTCATGATGACCCGCATGATGTGCTCGACAATTAAAATGGTGATGCCCTGATCCCGCAAGGCAAGAATCAGTTCGATGGTACGATCGGCCTCGGTGGGGTTGAGACCGGCCACCACTTCATCCAACAGCAGCAGGGTGGGTTCGAGAGCCAGGGCCTTACTCACCTCGAGGCGTTTGCGGCCGGCCAGTGTCAGGCTGGATGCCTGATCATTGGCCCGGTCTGCCAGGCCGGTTTTTTCCAGCACCTTCCATGCCTGCGCTTCGGCATGACGGCGTTTGGGATATTTGGAAAAGGATGCGATGATGACGTTTTCCAGAACCGTCAACCCGGCGAAGGGTTTGACCACCTGAAACGTGCGGCCGATGCCCAGGGTCGCCAGATGGTAGGGCGGCTTGCCGCTGATGTCGCGGCCGTTGAAATGGATATGCCCATGGTTGGGGGCATAGAATCCGCTGATGACGTTGAACAGTGTTGTCTTGCCTGCGCCGTTGGGGCCGATGAGTCCGATGATTTCACCGGCCTTTATATGAAAGGATACCTGAAACACCGCATGGAGTCCGCCGAAGGTTTTGGTGACATTTGCCACCTGAAGAAGAGTCTCAGTCATGATGGGCTCCTTTCTGAGGGGTCACAGGAGGCAGGGATTCGAGGTGAAGTGATTTCCGGCGCTGCAGATATCCCGACAGGGTTCCCCACAGACCATTGGGGAGAAAGACGACACTGGCTGCGATCACGCCGCCGAGAATGATGAGATACAGCACCTGATAATCGGACAGATATGCCCAGAAAAGGGTCTTGAACAGATAGATGATGATGGCGCCGATGGCCGGGCCGATCAGGGTGCCCAGGCCGCCGAACACGGCCATGACGACGGCCTGATCCGTCACGAGATCGCCCAGAACGGATGCCGGATCGATGTAGGTGATCCAGTAGGCGTAAACAGCCCCCAGAATGCCGGTGGGCACGGCCGACAGGATAAAGGACTGGAGTTTGATCCAGGTGGGATTGAGTCCCAGAGACATGGCGCTTTGATCATCTTCACGGATCGCTTTCACTTTGAGCCCGAAAGGTGCTTTTTCCAGCAGAAACCAGAACAGAACGAAAATACCGCCCACCACCATCAACATCAGATAATAGAAAAATTCCGGATGCAGAAAGGGCGGAAGGCGCATGCCGTCGGGGCCGCCGGTGATGTCCATGACCAGCGCTATTTGCTGGATGGCGCGGGATAGTGCCCAGGTGGCAATGGCAAAATAGGCGCCCTTGAGCCGCAGGGTGGGAATGCCTGCGATCACGGCCAGAATGCCCGCTGCGACGCCGGCTACGGGAAGCGCCATGAAAAACGACCAGCCGGCCAGTTTCATGAGCAGCGCTGTGGTGTATGCCCCGATTCCGAAAAAGGCGCCATGGCCGAAATTCAGATAGCCGGTATAGCCTGCCAGAACATCCCAGGAAATGGCCAATCCAATCCAGAGAATGGCTTCCGTGATGATTCTCAGGACGAATGTGTCCCGAATCACGAAAGGCACAGCCAGCAGCGCACCGAATAAACCAATGAGAGTGAGATACTTTCGGCTCATATACCTCTTCCAAAAAGCCCTTTCGGGGAGATTAACAAAATGGTGAACAGAATGCCGAATACGGCCATCAGGGTGTAGCTGGGATTCAGATAGATCAGGAAGAACGACTGCACCAGGCCCAGCAGAAACGCCGCCCAGGGAACACCGGCCAGATATCCCATGCCGGCCAGCACTACGATGAAAAACGCCAGAATCGTATATTCACCACCCATTTGGGCATTGATGGTGAATATGCTGCCGATGATCACACCGGTCATGGCGCTCAGTCCGACGTAAATCCCATATACATAAGAGCTGATCCGCTTGGCGTTGATCCCCATCAGACCCGATGCTTCCCGGTGTTGGGAAAGGGCGCGGACCGCACGGCCGAAATTGGTTTTCTTCAAAACGAAATGGAGCACGAGAGTAATAGCGATGGCATAGACAAGACCGGCCAGCCGCACATGCGGAATGGTGATAAAAACGCTGCCCAGTTCCAGAAAAAATGAACCTTGGGAAATGGCGGACGGAATGGAATGGGAATAAAACCCGAAACCGGTCAGGGCCAAACCGCGGAACATCAGTGCCAGCCCGAACGTGAACACCAGGCCCATCAGCACCGGATTTCCTTTTTTACCGCTGATCACCCGATATACCAGCGGCTGGAGCAGGTACCCAATCACCGCGAACACCAGAAAAATCGCCGGCAGCAAAATGAACGGATCCAGAACGGACCACAGATTGAGATAATAGCCGAGAAAAGCGCCCAGCATGATCCACTCGCCGACTGCAAAATCGATGATGTGCATGACGCCGTAAGCCAGCGAAAAACCGATGGCAATGGTGATGTAGATTCCGCCGATCAAAAGGCCGTCAATCGTGGCCTGTGGCAATAATTCCATGATGATTGCTCCGGTGATGAAAAAACGGATGAACGGGCAAGATTTTTTTTTCACCGCAAAGGCGCAAAGAACACAAAAAAAAACAATACAGAATTATGATTACCTTTGCGTTCTTTGCGCCTTTGCGGTGAAAATTATTTTCATCTTTTCCTGAAAGTTGGTAATGGACTACTTCTTGACGGCTTGCATCGGATAAGACGGTTTGGCTTCGGCCAGGTTATCCGGGCCGACCACGACGACTTTGCCGTTTTGAATCTGGATGGTCAGCGGTGTCAGGCCGACATTGGCATGATAGAACTGTCCTTCGGTGGCAAATCCGATTTCTCCGTAGAACGTTTTCACTTTCAGTTTTTCGAGGGCATCGACGAGCTCTTCCCGTTTCTTTTCATCCAGCGGGGGAACCCCGTTGATCTTGATCAGCGCCATCTGGAAAGCGATACCGGCCGCTGAAGAACCCGCCTGGGTGTAATCGGCCGGCACATTGTAGGCTTTCATGGCGGCGTCGGCATAGCTTTTGGCATCCGGCCACAGCACTTCGCCGTGGGTCTTGATGCTTTCCGTCCAGACGGAAGCGCCGAAAACCTGGTCGGCACTCTTTCCCAGCGCTTCGATGAAGGCCGGTTCGGTCACACCGTAGTGCATCAGCAAAGCTTTGGGGGTGTAGTTGATCTGATTCAGGGCTTTCACCAGTTTGATCAGTTCTTCGTCATGACCGCCGAAGGCGATCAGATCCGGCTGCATGGCTTTGGCAGCGGACAGATAGGGAATCAGATCCTGACCCGAAGGAACGATGTTGAATTTGAGCACTTTGATGTCTGCCTTTTGGGCAGCTTCCTGGAATGCTTCGGCCGTGGCTTTTGAAAACGCATCGTTGGAACCGAGGATGAGCGCCGTTTTGGGTTTGGGGTTCAGACTGGCCAGTGTGTTGATGGGGGAGGAGCCGGTGTAGTTTACCGGGGGGATGGTGCCGAAGGTATAGCGGAATTTTTCTTTCCAGATGAGGGGGGATTCGGCCGATCCGGTGATCATGGGAATTTTGTATTTCTCCAATACCGGGGCGGCTGCCAGGGTCAGGCCCGACGCATAAGGGCCCAGAACAAAATCGACTTTCTCCTGGGTGGCCAGCCGTTCGGCAGCAGAAGCGCCCTGGGCAGGTTCGGACTGATCGTCTCCGTAATAAAGTTTGACCTGGTATTTCTTTCCCTGGATTTCGATACCGCCTGCTGCATTGACGGCATCTGCCCACAGATCGTAGCCGCGTTTGGTGACATTGCCGCCCGTGGCCAGACTTCCGGAAAGGGAGGTGATGACGCCGACCTTGAAAAAGTCTCGCGCGTCATCCGCCCATACCGGTACAGACATTGCCAACACCAACAGTAAAGCCAGTACTTTCGTTCGTCCCTTCATGTTTGCCTCCTCGAATTGAATAGTTATAAATACCGCCGATCGGTACGGCGGCTGCGCTGTGTCGTGCAAAATTCTGCAATCTGCATGCCACACCATGAATAAAGGCCATTTGATGGAGTGCCAGATATATCTATCCGGTAATACAACAAAAAATATAATAAAATAACATGCTGTTACGACTGCCGAATTCTCTTAAAATGTAAGAAGGCGGGCGTAGTGATAACAGGAATGTAAAAAAGCCTGCCTGGTTGAAGACTTCCATTTCCTGAATGTCACAGTGCAAATGAAAAAAATGCCTGGCGAAGCGGTTAATTCTATTCATAAAAATACGATCAATTCAGTGTTTGAAAAATGATGCAATTTCCATCTATACTTTTCCCGATATGCATCATTGCATATCGGGAAAAGTA
>CAZBUL010000115.1:0-9541 GCA_964495045.1 uncultured Desulfobacterales bacterium
AACCGGGAAGGCGTCATTGAAGTGAAGAGTTACCGAAATCCGGCCAAAACCCGGGACGGCATCATTCAGGCTGCGGTGTATGCGGGAAAACTCGGGCTGTTATCGGTAACGCTGGCGCTGTTTGTTCCCACCGACGATGCATCCATTTTGGAAAAGCTTTCCACGCAAACGGAGCAGAACGGGGTGGTGGTGCATGTCGTGGCGATTGGGTGGACATGACACCGCATCTCCTTCCGCAGAGAAGAATCGTTCTTCCCTGCGGATATTACAGATGGGTTATTGCATAAGGCGGGAAAAGAAGTCGTTCCCCTTGTCATCGACAATGATGAATGCCGGAAAATCCTTGACCGATATCTTGAAAATGGCTTCCATGCCCAGTTCGGAATATTCGAGGATTTCAACGTTGGTGATGCAGTCTCTTCCCAGACGAGCAGCCGGGCCGCCGATGGAACCCAGATAGAAACCGCCGAATTTTTTGCAGGCATCCGTAACGATCTGGGAACGGTTTCCTTTGGCCAGCATGATCATAGGCCCTCCCTTTTCCATAAACAACGGCACATAAGGATCCATGCGGCCGGCGGTGGTCGGGCCGAAAGAACCCGAAGCACGACCTTCCGGCGTTTTGGCCGGTCCGGCATAATAAATGATATGATTCTTTAAATACTCGGGCAAGTCCTCTCCCCGGTCGAGGCGTTCCCTGAGCTTGGCGTGAGCGATATCCCGGCCCACCACGATGTCTCCGGTCAGGAGCAGCCGGGTGGCGATGGGATACTGGCTGAGAATTTGACGGATTTCGGACATGGGCCGGTTCAGATCGATGCGGACGGCGTCATCTTTTTCGTCCGTCGGTTCAGGCAGATACCGGGCGGGATCGGTTTCGAGCTGTTCCAGAAATATGCCGTTCCGGGTGATTTTAGCCTTGATATTCCGGTCCGCGCTGCAACTGACCCCTATACCGATGGGACAGGATGCCCCATGCCGAGGCATGCGGATTACCCGGACATCATGACAGAATGCCACCCCGCCGAACTGGGCACCCAATCCCAACTCCCGGGACATGCGATACAGCACGGCTTCCAGCTCCTTGTCCCGAAACGCATGGCCCAGCGCATTTCCCTGCTCCGGCAAAGAATCGAGATATCCGGCCGATGCCAGCTTGACGGTCTTGAGATTGGCTTCGGCCGATGTACCGCCGATCACCACCGCCAGATGATAGGGAGGGCATGCTGCCGTACCCAGACTTTTCATCTTGGTTTTCAGATATTCTGGAAGCTTGTCTGGCGCCAGAATGGCCTTGGTTTCCTGAAAGAGATAGGTTTTGTTGGCCGATCCCCCGCCTTTGGCAATGCAGAGAAATTTATAGGCATCGCCGGAAGTAGCGAAAATATCGATCTGGGCAGGCAGATTGCAACATGTGTTTTTTTCGGTGTAGAGGGTCAGCGGCGCATTCTGGGAATAACGCAGGTTGTTTCGGATGTAGGCATTGAATACCCCGCGGGACAGGGCCTCTTCATCGGAATAACCCGTCCAAACCTGCTGGCCTTTTTTGCCCATGATCACGGCGGTTCCCGTATCCTGGCACATAGGGTATTCCCCTTCGGCGGAAATCACCGCATTTTTGAGCATTTCCAGCGCCACATACCGGTCGTTGGAAGAGCTTTCAGGATCGTGCAGGATTTTGACCAACTGCTCGAGATGGGATTTTCTCAAGAGGTGGGAGACATCTTTGAAAGCCTCCTCGGCCAACAGCGTCAGGCCGTCTGCGGCCACCTTGACGATGGGCTGGCCTTCAAAGGAAGCTTCCGAAACGAAATCGGTGGTCAGCTTGCGGTATTCCGTCGTGTCGGAACCCAGAGGAAACATGTCCTGATAAGCAAATTCTACCATATATCGATTCTCCATTGATGTTAGTTGATCAGGGGCCGCTGCAACATTTTTTCATACAGGTCGATGTATTGTCTGGCGGTTACGGAGTGATTGAAACGGGCGACACTTTCATTCATGATCCGCTGAATCTCTTTTTCCCGGACGGATTCGGCGCATCGATAAAACGCCATCGCTTCATCGACAGCCCAGGACAAACCGGCGGCATCGTGAATTTTGAACAAAAAGCCGTTTCCGGTATGCTGCGACAGATCCAGATGGGAAATGGTGTCGTGAATGCCGCCCGTATCGTGGGCAATCGGCAGGGATCCATAGATCGGCGCGATCATCTGCGGCAGACCGCAGGGTTCGAAAAGGGATGGCATCAGGATGAAATCGGACGCCCCATACGCCAGGTGCTCGAGGTCTTCACTGAAATCGCAGACGGCAATCCGGTCCCGGATCCCATGGAACAGGGCGATATCTTTGAAGTGCTGCTGATAGTCACCGTTTGCCACGAAAACAATCTGGAGATTGTCGTCCCAATACCGTGAAATGACCGAATACAGGATATCGGACAGAAGCTGCGATCCTTTCTGAATACTATCAAGGCGTGACGGCCAGAAAAACATGGGTGCATCGGCATCTTCGATCAGACCGAGCTGATTCTGCAAAGCAATCTTGTTATGTTTTTTTCCGGTGACATGATCATCCGGGCTATATGTTTCCACCAGATATTTGTCGTGCAGGGGATTGAATGCCGGATCCGGGGCATTGAGAATCCCCACGGCGCAGTCGGCATGCCATTTATTTGTCAGCTCCTGACGGATGGATGGCTCGATAAAACCATGACGTCCTTCGACGATTTCCACCAGAAAAGTGGGGCTGACGGTATTGACGAAATGGGAGGCAAAAATGCCGCTTGTGAGAAAATCAACCGGATTGGTGTCCCGCGTTTCCTCGTATTCGACGGCCATGCGATCGTAATAAAGATGCTGCCAGAAATAGGCGGCATCGATGCCCCGGTCTTCGATCTGCCACAGATAGGTTTTCATGGTGTGAATGTTGTGGATCGTGAAGAGACAGGGGATTCCCATCCGGCGGGACATGGCCGGAATCAGACCCGTCATCCAGTCGTTGCAGTGGATCAAATCGGGCTGAACCCGCGGCACGATATTGTTGATGACTTCCCGCTGAAAGGCCAAAGACATTTTGATGTTTTCGAGCCAGTAATCCGAATACACCCGGTTTTTATAGAAAAACGCCCGATCTTCGGCCAGATGGATCCGCTCTCCGGGCATTTTGTTTTGAATGGCCTGAAGTTCCTTGGACAGAAACGGCGCCATCTGTCCGCTGAAAATGGCCCGGTAATCAGGCATGGCGACATGGACATCGGCGCCCTGGTCAAACAGGGCATTGACAAGCGCTGCCGACACATCTGCCAGACCGCCGGCCTTGGCCGTGAGATATGAGGCAAGGCTTCCCATGCGGTTGGGCAGATAAGTGACCTCCGGAGTGACAATCAGAATACGGGGATTTCGAGGTAATGTCATAACTTATTCCTTTAAATCAATACAAAAAATGGATAACAGCGCGCAACCGGACCCGGAGATTTCTCGGACGTCGGCATAAAATCGTCAATCAAAGCGATGCAGTTACGCCCAGGTGATGAGTCCGGGGGTGAATTTTATCCACTGGTCCCCCCGCGGCGTCACCCTTGCCGTAAAGACGAACTGCCCGGAAGTTTTGCAAATTGTGGTACAGTCATACTGGTAATGACCATATCCGAATTCTTTGGTGACGGTCATGATTTCCGTCTGAATGTCGTCGAGCATATCGACGTTTTTCGAGGTTCCCAGACACAGCTCCACATCCACTTCATAGGGGCTGAGCACCCCCAGATGCACCGACACCGAGACACTGAACGCATCACCGACCCGGTAAAATTTTTGGGAACTGACGACCACCGGCAATTGAATGTGAATTTCTTTCCAATGCAGCAACAGCCTGAGATGCTGCTCGGCCAGTTGTCTGGCCTCATCGGCCTGATCACGAACCAGTTCCTGAAAGCGGTCAATTCCCGGAGAATAGAACTTATTCAGATAGTCCCCGACCATCCGCCGGCTGCTGAACTGCTGCATGGCCATTTTCATGGAGGCCTTCATCATCCGGATCCATGCCTGAGGAACCCCGCCTTTGCTTCTGTCGTAAAAACAGGGAATCACTTCGTTTTCCAACACGTTGTATAATGACCGGCTGTCCATCAGATCCTGATATCCCGGATCCGAATAATCGACACGGTCACCGATCTGCCAGCCACATCCATCGGTATAACCCTCATCCCACCAGCCGTCCATGATACTGAGGTTGAGCACACCATTGATGGCGGCCTTGATACCGGATGTGCCGCAGGCTTCAAATGGTCTTCGCGGGGTATTGAGCCACACATCCGCTCCCTGAACCAGATGACGGGCGATATGGATGTCGTAATCCTCGAGGAATACGATCCGATGCCGGATGCTGGGTTTTCGGGCGAATTCGATCAGCCGCTTGATCAGGTCTTTGCCTTCAGTGTCCCGCGGGTGGGCCTTGCCCGAAAAAATGAACTGAACCGGATGGGTTTCGGAATTGAGAATGGCTTCGAACCGTTCGGGCTCCATCAGGATGAGATAGGCGCGCTTGTATGAAGCAAATCGCCGGGCAAAGGCGATGGTCAAGACATCCTGATCCAGCACCGATTCGGCATCCCGCATCCGGGCCATGGGCGCATGACGGCGCTGGTACTGGGAAATCATCATTTCCCGGCAGGTGCGGATGAGCCGGGCACGATTCATGTCGTGGGCCCGCCAGAGCTCCTCATCGTAAATCTGATCGAAGCGTTTCGAGATATCGGCATTTTCGATATTCATATGCCACTCCGGGCCAATATAACGCTCAAAAAGCAATGCGTTTTCATTGGATATCCAGGTGGGGATATGCACACCGTTGGTAACGTGTGCAATCGGAATCTCGCTTTCTGTGACCCCCGGCCAGATATCCATCCACATCCGGCGGGCGACCTTGCCATGCAGCTTGCTGACACCGTTGCAATACTGGGACATGCGCTGTCCGAGAACGAACATGGAAAACGGCTGATCGGAGCTGGCCCCGATGGGTTGGCCCCATGTGAGCATCTCTTCCACGGATGTCTGGAGGGTTTCCTGAAAAGGAACGAGATACGGCCGGACCAGAAACGGCGGAAATTCATCATGACCAGCCGCAACCGGCGTATGGGTGGTAAAAACGGTTGTCCGCGGCACGATTTCAAGGGCTGTCTTGGCATCGATATTCATTTTAGACATAAACAGAGCCAGTCGCTCCAGGCTGGCAAAAGAACAATGACCCTCGTTCAGATGACATACCGTGGGAAATATTTCCAGTGCCGTCAGAGCCCGCATGCCGCCGATTCCCAGAAGCACTTCCTGAGCCAGGCGTTTTCTCTGGTCTCCCGTATATAGACTCGATGTGATATCCCGAATTTCCGGCGGGTTGTCACGGATGTTGGTATCGAGCAGGTAGAGAGGCACTCTGCCGATATCAAGTTTCCAGACAACGGCATGGATGACACCGTCTGGCCCCATCACCGATATCTGAATCCTGTTACCTGCAGGATCCAGGGCCTGCTGAAGAGGAATGGTGAACATGTCGGTTCTGGGATAGGATTCCTGCTGATAGCCGTCATAATCGAGGTATTGATGAAAATACCCCTGCCGATAAAACAGACCGACACCGGTCAGGGGGATCATCATATCGGAGGCGGATTTCAGATGGTCTCCTGCCAGAATTCCCAATCCGCCGGCAAACAGGGGAAGGCTTTCGTGAATACCGAACTCCATGGAAAAGTATGCGATGGTTCCTTTTTCTCCAAAAACCGAGGGAGAAGCTTGCATCGGCTTCTGAAGCATGGCTTCGAAACGGGCTTTCACGCGCGCCTGATGGGCGAGAAAACTGTCGTCATGTGCCAGTTCATCGAGACGATCTTGATGGATCGTGGTCGAAAAAAGCAGCGGGTTCCCATTGGCCTGCCGCCACAGTCTGGGGTCGATACGACGGAACAGTTCAACGGCATCCCGCTGCCAGCTCCACCAGAGATTTCTGGGAAGATTATCCAGAAACTGCAGCGGCTCGGGAATGGAAGGGAAAACGTAAATGGTTTGAAGTTGTGTCATGAACAATCCTGAAAAAATTCGTTTGAGAATGTATTGAAAGAATAGGAAACAGATCGGTTCCAACAACAATTGTTTCGGTGATTTTTTTGGGTCATAATGCTCATAAAAACAGTGTAAAGTCAAGAATGAGCCTGATTCCGCCGGGAAGCCGACGTTTTTTCGATTTTTGGGATGGGTCATGAGGGCATCACGGTTTAGATTCACGCATTCGATATCAGTTGTTATTTAACCATGGGTGATGTATCATACGCCCTTTATGGATGAACCATGATAGTCCATACCATATTTATCCGAATTTCAATCGAAGTGATAACCATGTTGATCAATATCAATCCCATCAATCCTCAGCAGAGGCTGATCACCAAAGTGGTGGACATCCTCAGAGACGGTGGTATTATCGCCTATCCCACCGATACTTATTATGGTATCGGATGCGATATCCTGAACAAGAAAGCCATTCAGAGAATCTATCAGATCAAACAGCGAGATTCCGCCAAACCCTTCAGTTTTATCTGTTCGGATCTGAAACATATCAGCGATTATGCCAAAGTCACCAACTACGGTTACAAAACCATGAGGCGGCATCTGCCCGGACCTTACACCTTCATTCTGGAAGGCTCCAAGCTGGTTCCGAAAATCATGCTGACCAAACGCAAAACCGCCGGCATCCGGGTGCCCGATCATCCGATATGTATTGCGCTGGTCCAATCTCTGGGAAACCCCATCATCTCCACGAGTGCAACAACGCCGGATGGGTCGGTCTTCGACAATGCCTCGCTGATTCACGAATATTACGGCTCCCGACTCGATGTGGTCATCGATGCGGGTTCCGTATCGGGCAATCCTTCCAGCGTGATATCGTTGATCGACGATACCCCTGAAATCATCCGCAAAGGAGCCGGAGATCTGAGCGCATTCAATCCGTGATCCGATGAAATCCGGCAATATGTTATCCAACCTTTTCTGGACGGCCATCCCCCCTTGGGTGTTGATCGGGGCGGTGTTGGTTCTGTTGCCGATTTTCGCGTTCATGACCATCGAAAACATCAACCGCCAGAAAGAAAACTCCGAAAAGCTCCTCAAAGAAAAAGCGGCGGCACTGGTCCGCTCTTTCGAGGCCGGCACCCGAACCGGCATGGCCGGACGCTGGGAAGGGTTTCAGCTCCAGAAACTGCTCATGGAAACCGCTCAACAACCAGACATCGTCCATTTAATCGTCACGGACGCCGAGGGGTCTATCGTTGCCAGCAGCAATCCAGAGCAGATCGGCAGCATCCACGGCACAGATCTGAATCTGGAGTCCATTGCCGAATCACCGGATAGTTTCTGGCGGATTCTTTCCGCACTTCATGGCAGAAAGACATTCGAATTCTACCGAAGATTCGCACCGACCCGTCTCCCCCCCTCTTTTCATCGAAATCGGATGAAACCAGACGCCCCGGTACCGCTGCCGCCGATGCTCCCGTTTCCATCCGAAGGATCGGGCGTATCCCGGATCATTTTCGTCGGCCTGGATATGGATTCCATCGAAGAAGCCAGACATGCCGATGCCATGCATACGGTGATCATGGGCGTGATTCTGCTGTTCATCGGTTTTGCCGGTGTGATGATGCTGTTTCTGGCCCAGAATTTTCGACTGGCCCGCGCATCGCTCTCCAGAATCAAAGCATTTTCAGACACATTGGTCGAAAACATGCCCATCGGGCTGATTGCACTCGACACCTCGCTGGTGATCACATCTTTCAATCAGGTGGCGGATCGGGTTCTGGATTTGTCTGCGGCAGCGGCTGCCGGCAAAAAGGCATCTGAAGTGCTGCCCCCGATGTTTCTGGAGTTGATTTCCGATCCGCGCATCGAAAAGCAAGCTGTCGAAAAGGAAATTGTCTGCCATATCGCCGATAAGACACGTCTGCCGATTCAGCTCAGCGCCGCCAGGCTCCGGGACGACACCGGCAAATTTCTCGGATTCGTGCTGCTCTTCAAAGACTTGCGTGAAGTTCAGGCTTTACAAAAAGCCCTGGCCCGATCCCAACGGCTGGCGTCTCTTGGCAGTCTCGCCGCCGGTGTGGCCCACGAAATCCGCAATCCCCTCAGCTCGATCAAGGGATTTGCAACCTATTTCAGAGAACGGCACGCCGATGTTCCCGAAGACCGGGAGGTGTCGTCCATCATGATCCAGGAAGTGGACCGCCTCAACCGGGTGGTCAGTCAGTTGCTGGCGTTTGCCAAGCCGGTGTCTGTCGCCAAACACCCCGCTTCCATCGCCGATGTCATCCATAAAACCCTGAAGCTGATGGAGCGCCCATCTCAAGATCGGCACATCGATATCGAGACCGATATCCAGCCGGTGATTCCGTTGGTTCCCTTCGATCCGGATCAAATCAGTCAGGTCTTGCTGAATCTCCTGCTGAATGCCGTGGAGGCCATGGATGAGAACGGCCGAATCCGGATCGGTGCTTTCTGCGATCAGGATCGCTTGATCCTCCAAATTTCAGACACCGGTTCGGGAATATCCGAAGCCGATCTGTCTCGGATATTCGACCTGTATTTCACCACCAAAGCCTCGGGAACAGGCCTGGGGCTTGCGATCGTTCACAACATCATCGAAGCGCACGATGGCGATATTAAAGTGGAAAGCCAGGCAGGCAAAGGCACCACAGTCACGATCCGAATTCCCCTGGAGACGGCACCCCCATGAAAACGAAATCCTGTTCCATTCTGGTCGTCGATGACGACACCGCCCACCGCACCATGCTCCGCACGCTGATCGGCGGCTGGGGGTATAACATCAACGAAGCCGACGACGGGGCTGTCGCCATTCAATGCGTTCAGGACCGGCCTTTCGATCTGATTCTGATGGATGTGCGCATGCTGAAAATTTCGGGGATCGAGGCCCTCAGCCGCATCAAGACCATCAATCCCGCTATCCCGGTGATCATCATGACCGCCTATTCCTCCATCGAATCCGCGGTTTCTGCCTTGAAAGCCGGGGCTTATGATTATCTGACCAAGCCCCTCGATTTCGACAAACTGAAAATCACCATCGAACGGGCCATGGAGCACATTCTGCTTCGGGAAGAAAACCGCATGCTCCGGCAGCACCTCGATCAGCAGTTCGACCGGAGGCAGATCATCGGCCAGAGTCCGAAAATGATCAGACTTCTCGAAACGGTTGCCCAGGTGGCACCGTCCGAAGCCACCATTCTCATCCACGGCGAATCGGGCACCGGCAAGGAACTCATCGCCGGTGCCATTCATTTCAACAGCCACCGCAAAACCGGTCCGTTCATCAAAATCAACTGTGCGGCCATTACCGAGTCCCTGCTGGAATCCGAGCTTTTCGGCCATGAAAAAGGGGCATTCACCGGTGCCGACCGCCGCAAGGAAGGCAAATTTCTTCAGGCCAGCGGCGGCAGTCTCTTTCTGGATGAAGTCAGTGAAATGTCGTTGATGATGCAGGTCAAGCTGCT